>JANOIR010000402.1:0-27571 GCA_031407765.1 Vicinamibacteraceae bacterium | reverse complement strand
GCCACGCTCAGCACGTCGCCGCACGTCGTGCGCTGCGCGGCCGCTGGCGGGGGCGGAGGCGGCGGGCTGCAGGCCGCCACGATGGCAACCAGCACCGCAGCGCCGGCGGACCCCACAGTCCGGCTGTGCATGCGGCATTGTAAGCGGAATGCGGCCGGGCACGGCCGGTCCGCAGCCTCTCGTTTGCCGTCCGAACGAGGCCTGGACGCTGTGGTACACTCCCCGTTTCTCGGAGGTAGATTGTGCCCGTAGACGTTCAGGTGAACACCGCTGCGCTGAAGAACATCGCCACCCAGCTCCGCATCGATTCGGTGAAGTCGACGAGCGAAGCCGGCAGCGGCCACCCCACCACGTGCTGTTCCGCCGCGGAGATCGTCTCCACGCTCTTCTTCGGCGAGATGCGCTTCGATCCGCTGACCCCGCAGAGCGATCAGAACGACCGCTTCGTGCTGTCGAAGGGCCACGCCGCCCCGATCCTCTACGCCGCCTGGGCCGAAGCCGGGCTCTTCCCGCGCAGCGAGCTCCTGAAGCTCCGCGAGTACACCTCCGACCTCGAAGGTCACCCGACCCCACGGCTGAACTTCGTCGACCTCGCCACGGGCTCGCTCGGCCAGGGCCTGGCCGCGGCCATCGGCATCGCCCTGAACGCGCGGCGCATCGGCTCGCCAGCCCGCACCTACGTGGTGATGGGCGACGGTGAGTCGGCGGAAGGGTCGGTATGGGAAGCGGCGCAGATGGGTGAGTTCTTCAAGCTCGACTCGATCTGCGCGGTGACGGACGTCAACCGCCTCGGACAGAGTCGCCCGACGCAGCTCGGACACGACCTCGAGCAGCTCGCCGCCCGCTGGCGCGCATTCGGCTGGCACGCCCTCGTGGTCGACGGACACGACGTCGATGCGCTGCTTCACGCCTACCAGGACGCGCGCACGACCAAGGGCAAGCCGACGATGATCCTGGCCCGCACCCTCAAGGGCAAGGGCGTGTCGTTTGCCGAGGACAAGGAAGGCTGGCACGGCAAGGCCTTCAAGAAGGGTGAGGAGCTGGACAAGGCGCTCGCCGAGCTCGAGGCCCAGTTGATCGAGGACGCCGGCCCGCGCGCCGCCATCCCGGCGCCGGAGAAGAAGGGCTCGGTCCCCGATCTCAAGCCGAAGGCGCCGGGCGAGATGCCGCCGCCGGCCTACAAGATGGGCGAGCTGGTCGCCACCCGCGAGGCCTACGGCACCGCGCTGGCCAAGCTCGGCGCGCTCGATCCGCGCGTCGTCGCACTCGACTCCGACGTCGGCAACTCGACCTTCAGCGACCGCTTCGAGAAGCAGTTCCCCGACCGCTTCTACCAGGCGTTCATCGCCGAGCAGGGAATGATGGGCGCGGCCATGGGCCTCGCCAGCCGCGGCGCGATCGCCTTTCCGTCGACGTTCGCCTGCTTCCTGAGCCGCGCCTACGACTTCGCCCGCATGGCCAACATCAGCGTGCTCAACGTCAAGATGGCCGGCTCGCACGCCGGCGTTTCGATCGGCGAGGACGGCCCGTCGCAGATGGCGCTCGAGGATCTGGCGATGATGCGCGCGGTCGGCGGCTGCGCCGTGCTCTACCCGTCGGACGCGGTCAGCACCGAGCGGCTGCTCGCGCTCATGGCCTACCACCACGGGCCGGCCTACATGCGCACCTCGCGGCCGAAGACCCCGGTGATCTACGACGCCGCGACGACGTTCCGGATCGGCGGCTCGCACGTGGTGCGCTCGAGCCCGGCCGACAAGGTGACGCTGGTCGGCGCCGGCATCACGCTCTTCGAGGCGCTCGGCGCCTACGACACGCTGCAGAAGCAGGGCATCGCCGCGCGCGTCATCGATCTCTACTCGCTGCAGCCGATCGACGTCGAGACGCTGCAGCAGGCGGCGCGGGAGACCGGCGTCATCGTGACCATCGAGGATCACTACCCGGCCGGCGGCATCGGCGAGGCGGTGATGAGCGCGGTCGCGCCGATCGGCGGCAAGGTGCACCAGATCGCGGTGCGCGAGCTGCCGCGCAGCGGCCGCCCCGAAGAGCTCGTCGACAAGTTCGGCCTGTCGGCGGCGCACATCGTCGATGCGGTCAAGTCTCTCCTCTAGCCACTAGCCACTCGTGCCCGGGCTCCGCTCGCTCCTCCCGCTCGCCCTCGCCTCGGCCGGGCTCGTGGGAGGTGCGCTCGCGGCCCCGCCTTCGCCTGCGGCTACGGCGCGGCAGGCCCCGCCTGCGGTCCTGCTCGGCGCGCACGATCCCGCGTGGGCCCCCGGCGGCGGCCGCATCGCGCTCTCCCTTCGCAATCAGCTCTGGACGCTCGCTGCCGACGGGCGTGATGCGCACGCGGTGGTGCGCTGGCCCGACGACCTCGGCGCGCTCGAGCGCGATCCGGCGTGGTCGCCGGATGGCCGGCAACTGGCGTTCGCGGCGCGGCTCGACCCGGCCGGCTTCGATCTCTACGTCGTCGATGCGCGCGGCGGCGTTCCGCGGCGGGTGACGGCGTTGCCGGGCGACGAGCGCTGGCCGTCGTGGACGCCGGACGGCCGTCTCGTCTTCGCCAACCGCGCCCGCGGCCAGTGGGATCTCCACGCGATCGCGCCGGCGCTGGCGGCGGCGAACACCGAGCGGCTGACCGAGACGACCGCCGACGAGACCGAGCCGCGCGTCTCGCCGGATGGCCGCTTCGTCGCCTTCGTCTCTACGGTCGATGCGCCGGACGGCGAGGCGGATCTCTGGCTGCTGGAACTGACCGGGCGGGTCGTCGCCGGGCCCCGCGGTCCGACCAGGCCAGACCCCCAGCCGCTGGTGCGCGACCGCGGCGCGGAGTGGTCGCCGGCCTGGGCCCCGGACGGCGCCCGCCTGGCGTACGGCGTGACGCACGACGGCGACGGATCGATCCGCATCGTCGAGGTCGAGGCGCCGGCCGGCGACGCCGGCAGCGCGGCCGAGGAGCGGGCCCCGCTGCCAATCGTGGTTTCGCGCCACGCCGGCCAGGTGGCCTGGTCGCCCGACGGCAGCACGCTGCTCGTGACCGATCTCGCCGACCGCGACGATGGCTACAACGGGCAGCCGGACCACGGCGCGCACGACGGCGGTCCGTCGTTCCCGGCGGCCACCGACCTCGGCGCGCGCTTCATCGACGCGCCGGCGCCGCCCGACACCGGGTCGCGTCCGCTGCAGGCCGCGGTCCGCGCCACCCCGGCCCGGCGACTGGCGATCTTCGACTCGGTCTGGGAGACCGTGGTCGGCCGCGCCCGCCCCGATGCCCGCGCGGCGTGGACGGCGCTGCGGGCGCGCTACCGTCCGCAGGCTGCGGCGGCGGCCGACGACGCCGCCCTCGAGGACGTCGCCGACGCGGTCATCGCGGAGGCGCCGCTGATCGGAGCGTCGATCGCCGGCCGCGGCGGATTGGTCGTCTCCGCCCACGCGCTCGCGTCCGAGGCCGGCGCCCGTGCGCTGCGCGCCGGCGGCAACGCCGTCGACGCTGCGATCGCCGCGTCGTTCGCGCTCGGCGTCGTCGAGCCCGACGCGTCCGGCATTGGCGGCGACGGCATGGCCTTGGTGTGGCGCGCCGGCTCGCAGGCGCCGATGGTGGTCGACTTCAAGGACCAGGCGCCGGCGGCGGCGTCGCTCGACAACCCGGCCCTCCTGCGCGACGGGCGAATCGTCGATCACGGGCCCGCCGCGCTCAACGTCCCCGGCGTCGTCGCCGGGATGGATCATCTCTTCCGCCGCTTCGGCAGCGGACGGGTGGCGTGGGCCGACCTGCTGGCGCCGGCTGTCGACGCCGCCGCGACCGGCGTCGTCCTCGACGGCGCCTTGCCGGCGACGGTGGCGGAAGGCCAGACGACGCTCGGGCGCTACGACGGCGCACGCGCATTGTTCCTGCCCGGCGGCCGCCTGCCGCAGCCGGGCGATCGCTTCGTCAACGCCGACCTCGCCGCCACCCTGCGCGTGCTGGCGGCGCAGGGCGCCGACGCGTTCTACCGGGGCGACATCGCGCAGCGGATGGTCGACGATCTCTCCCGCCACGGCGGCATCCTCACGCGCGACGATCTCGAACGCTATCGCGTGGTCGAGCGGGCGCCGGTCCGCGGCGCGTACCGTGGGCTCGTCGTGTTCTCGACCCCACCGCCGGTCGCCTCCGGCACGGCGTTGATCGAGATCCTGCAGACGCTCGATCGCCAGCCGGCGGCGCTTGGGACGCGTATCGCGCGCGATGTCGAGGCGGCGCACCTGTTGATCGAGACCTTCCGGCAGGTCCACAGCGTGCGCGCCGTCGATCCGGCGATCTGGCGCGACGAGAGCGCGGCGCATCTCGATCCGGCGCACGCCATCGACGTGTTCGGCCGGATCGATCCCCGCCGGGCGTCGAAACGTCGCCCCAGCACAGACGAGGACGGCGGGCCGCCGGCAGGGAGTGGCGCCGGGGCGGCGGCGGGCGCCGGCGCCGGCTACGGCGACCGCGGCGGCGACGCCGACCGTGGCAGCGACGCCGACCGTGGCAGCGACGACGCCAGGCCGGCTCGCCTCGGTCGCGGCACGTCCGCGCTGGTCACCGCTGACCGCGATGGCAACGTCGTCGTCGTGACCCAGACCTTGAGCACGTGGGGCGGCAGCTTCTACGTGTCGCCCGGCCTCGGCTTTCTCTACAACAACCACCTGCGGATGGCACGGGGGCGGCGCGGGTCGCCCGGCCAGCTGACGCCGCACGCGCGATCGTCGTCGGCCAACGCCTCGACGATCCTCTGCCGCGAGGTCGACGGCCGGCTGGTGCCGCGGCTCGCGCTCGGTGCCGCCGGCAGCGCCTGGATCGTGCCGTCGGTCGTCGAGGTCGTGCAGGCGGTGGTCGACGGCGGGCAGGGGGCACAGGCCGCCGTCGAAGCGCCCCGGCTGCGCGTCGACGAGAGCGGTGAGGTCCAGATCGAGGATCGCTTCCCGCGGCGCCTGGTCGGCGAGCTGACGCGCCGCGGCCACGTCGTGACCCGCATCGGGGCGAAGGGCGAGCTGCGCTACGGGTTCGTCTCGGCGATTGCGTTCGGGCCGGGGCCGGGCGAGCTGGCCGCCGGGGCCGATCCGCGACGATCGCATGCGGCCGTCGCGGTCCCCTGATAGAGTGTGCGCCGTGCGATTCGGTAGCGGCCCGTGGTGGAAGTGGCGCGAAGCACCGAGACGGGCGAGGCGCCCGGCGATCCAGGCGCGAGGAGGGCGAATATTGGGAATATTCAACCGACGAGCAACGCCGAGCGCCGGGATGAATCGCCCGTCGAATGCCGCGGCACTTCCACTACGGGCTGCTTGCCTCCTCGCGCTGGCTGCCGGCGTCCTGAGCCCGGCCGCCGCCGTCGCCGCCCCCGACCTGGAGCGGGTCGTCGACCTGCAGCAGGCTGCCGCGGCGCAACCGCAGCCGGTCGCCGCTGACGCTCCCGCGACCCGTGCCGAGGCCTGGCGCCGCCTGCGCGCCGAGAAGTCGACGCATCTGCACGCCTACGTGCCGAAGGCGGTCGAGAAGTTCGCGGTCCGCTTCGAGGACGAGATCATCCCGCGGCTGACGACGCCGCGCAGCGGCATCTTTCCCTTCGTCGGCCGCATCACCTCGGGCGGCGGCTTCGCTCTCGGCCCCGGCTACCGGCTCCTCAACGTCGCCGGCGGCGACTGGACCAGCTATGGCGCGGGCTCGCTGAAGGGGTACTGGCAGATCGAGTCCCGCCTGACGTGGCCCCGGCTGGCCGGCGGCCGTGCCTTCGCGACGGCCTACGGCCGCTACTTCCGCTTTCCGCGCGAGGACTTCTACGGCATCGGGCCGGCGAGCGATCGCGCCGACCGGACCGATTTCGATCTGCGGCAGGGGACGGTCGGCGTCACGGCTGCTCTTCGCCCGACGCCCTGGTTGAGCGTCGGGGGCACCACGGAGTACTTGCGGCCCAGACTCGGGCCGGGCGGCGACAACAAGGTCCCCAACGCGACCCAGATCTTCAGCCTCGACCAGCTGCCCGGGTGGGTCGAGCAGCACGACTTCGTGAAGGTGGAAGGCTTCGCCGACGCCCATACCGCCGAGCCGTTCATGAACCCGCGGAAGGGCGGCAAGTACCGCGTCGCGCTGGCGCGTTACTCCGATCGCAGCGGCAACGAGGACGGCTTCACCCGGGTCGACGTCGACGTGCAGCAGTACGTGTCGATTCTCAACGAGCGCCGCGTCTTCGCGGTGCGCGCCCTCGG
Organism: Vicinamibacteraceae bacterium; assembly: GCA_031407765.1. Classification (GTDB taxonomy): domain Bacteria; phylum Acidobacteriota; class Vicinamibacteria; order Vicinamibacterales; family Vicinamibacteraceae; genus JBDSLU01. The sequence continues at coordinate 21,352 of JANOIR010000402.1, read as the reverse complement.
CTCGTTCAGCGACGTCGCCGGCGGGGCGGAGATGCCGTTCTACCTGATGCGGACGCTGGGCGGCGGTCAGACGCTGCGCGGCTTCCGCGACTTCCGGTTCCGCGACCGCCACCTGCTGGCCGTCCAGGCCGAGTATCGCTTCGAGATCCTGACGGCGCTGGACGGCGCGATCTTCTACGACGCCGGCCAGGTGGCGCCGCGGCTCGATCGCCTCCGCTGGCGCGATTTCGAGCGCGACTGGGGCTTCGGCCTGCGCTTCGGCGGCAACGGCGGCGTCTTCCTCCGCCTCGATCTCGCCTACGGCGGGGAAGGGCCGCGCACCTGGCTACGCTTCGGGCACGTCTTCTGAGAGCGTGACGATCGCCGGCGGCGCCGGAGATTGCGGCCCCTTGTCGTCGGTCAGCAGGATCGGCTGGGCGACCGGGATGACGTCGCCGAAGGCCGTCGCGAAGATCTCCCACGACACCACGAAGACCGCCGCCAGGATCGGTCCGATGATGAACCCCATCGGCCCGAACGCGGCGATCCCGCCCAGCGTCGAGAACAGGATCATCAGGTCGTGCATCTCGGTGTCGCGGCCGACCAGCCGCGGCCGCAGCACGTTGTCGACCGAGCCGACGATCAGGGCATTGAAGGCGGTCAGGCCGAGCGCGGACTGCCACTGGCCCTGGATCGCCAGCACGATCACGGCCGGCACCCACACCAGCGCGCCGCCGACGACCGGCAGCACCGACAGCACGACCATCATCGTGCCCCAGAACAGCGCGCCATCGATGCCCGCGGCCCAGAACGAGAGCCCGCCGAGCGTGCCCTGCGCGATGCCGATGACCAGCGTGCCGCGCAGCGTGGCCCGCGTGACCGAGACGAACTTGTCGAGGACCAGCTCCTTCTCGGCTTCGCGCAGCGGCAGAAAGCTGGTCAGCTTGCGCAGCAGCGCCGGGCCGTCGATCAGCAGGAAGAACAGCGTGTAGAGCAGGATGAAGAACTGGAGGATCGCCGAAGCGGTGCCGGCGGTCGTGGCCGAGATCGAGGTGACGGCGAAGCGTCCCAGGTTGCCGATCAGTTCACCGGCCCGCGCCAGGATCTGGGGTCGGTACGGCGCGATGTGCTCGTAGAAGGGGAGCCGCTCGAGCAGCGAGGGCAGCTGGTTGGGATGGGCGACGAGCTCGTTGAAGCGGGGCGCGACCGCGGTCGACAGGCGCAGCGCCTCACTGGCGACCAGGCCGAGGACCAGCGCCAGCGGTACCACGATCACCACCAGCACGACGAGGACGGTGACGAGCGCCGCCAGCCAGCCGCGCTTTCCGGTCAGCCCGTGCAGGCGGCGATACATCGGATGGAACAGGCCGGCGAGGATCGCCGCGAGGACCACCGTCATCACGAACGACCACACCATCCACAGGAAGGCGGCCGTGACGCCGATGACCAGCAGCAGCACGAAGGCGCGGCGGAAGCGATCGCCGTTCTGGAGCGTGTCGTTCATCGCAAGGCGGTGTTGGACATGTGTTTGTTGGCGGCCGGCCTCTCACGGCCGGCCGCGGGTCGCCCCTCGAGCGTGCAGCCTGCTATTCGCCGCGCTGAGCGCGCGGCGGCGTCTGCCCGCGGGCGGGGTTGCGTCATGATAGTGCGCCGCGAGGGGCTGACGTCACCAGGTTGGCGCCGGCCGCTCGGGCGGTTCGGGGAGGATGCGCATGAGGCGGAGGCACGTGTTCGGTGTGGTGGCCGGCGTCGTCGCGGCGATCGCCGGCCTGGCGGGATGTGGCCGGACGGGTAGCGACGGTGGCGCGGGCGGCGGCGCCGGCGGCAACGCGTCCGCGTTGGCGATCGCCGTCATTCCGAAGGGGTCGACGCACGAGCACTGGGCCCGCGTCCGGATCGGCGCCGAGAAAGCCGCCGCCGAGCTGACGGCGGCGGGGACGCCGGTCCGCGTCATCTGGAAGGGGCCCATTCGCGAGGACGACCGCGAGCAGCAGATTCAGGTGGTCGAGGGCTTCATCAGCCAGGGCGTCAAGGGCCTCGTGCTGGCGCCGCTCGACAGCCGCGCCCTCAAGCGGCCCGTCGAGGAGGCGGCACAGGCCGGCATCCCCACCGTGATCTTCGACTCGGCGCTCGAGCCGCCGCACGTCGCGGTCAGCTACGTCAGCACCGACAACGGCAAGGGCGGACGGCTGGCCGGGAAGCGCATGGGCGAGCTGCTGAAGGGCAAGGGCACCGTCCTGATGCTGCGCTACCAGGAGGGATCGGCCTCGACCGAGGAGCGCGAGGCCGGCTTCCTCGCCGAGCTGAAGGCGTTTCCGGGGATCACGGTGATCTCGTCGGACCAGTATGCCGGGCCGACGCGCGACACGGCCAAGCGCGCCTCGGAGAACCTGCTGAACCGGTTTGCCAACCGCGTCGACGGCATCTTCGCCTCGAACGAGTCGGCCACCGCCGGCATGCTGCTGGCGCTGCAAGACATCGGCAAGGCCGGCGCGATCACCTTCGTCGGCTTCGACTACAGCGCGAGCTTCCTCGATCCGCTGCGCAAAGGCGAGATCAAGGGGTTCGTCGTGCAGAACCCGGTGAACATGGGCTATCTGAGCGTCAAGACGATGGTCGCGCACCTCCAGAAGCAGCCGGTGCCGGCCAGCGTCGATACCGGCGTCGAGCTCGTCACCCTCGACAACCTGCAGGATCCGAAGATCCAGGCCGTCATCAACCCGAAGTAGGTTTCCTGCTCGGAGCGTGCTCGGAGCGTGCTCGGAGCGTGCTCGGAGCGTGCTCGGAGCACGTTGCAATTTCTGCGGCTCGAAATCGCGCTGGCAGGGACAACGAGCGGGCATGAAAGTTGGATGGGCACTTCTCGCCAGACGCTCCCCTGGCGGAGATGCCATGTCGAGATATTCAATCCATCGGAACGCGGGGTACGTCTTCCACGTGATGAACCGCGCGACGCGCGGACAGGTCCTGTTCCGCGACCCAGGTGACTACCTGTCGTTCCAGGCGCTGCTGGGCCACGCCCTCGAACGTCGACCCACTCGCATGCTGGGTTACTGCCTGATGCCAAACCATTGGCACATGGCGCTATGGCCTTCCACGGACCACGAGATCACGGCGTTCGTCCAGTGGTTCAGTGCGATCCATGCCCAACGCCTGCATCGCAAGCGCGGCACGTCCGGTACCGGTGCCGTCTATCAGTCGAGATTCAAAGCCGTTCCGGTCGACACGGAAACCTACTTCTACCGAGTCCTCCGTTACATCGAGCGGAACGCAGTGCGGGCGGAACTGGCCGACCGCGCCGACCAGTGGCACTGGTCCAGCGCGTCACCGCAGGGGCGCGGCTTGGGTATCCGTCTCGCCGAGTGGCCATTGCCGCAGCCCGATCATTGGTTGGACTTCGTCAACGATCACGAACCGGTTGCCGACCTCGACTTCATTCGCAGTCAGACCCAGTGTGGCGGACCCATCGGCCCCGTCTCTATCGGTGACGCGGATAACGCGACAGTGACCTGATTCCGGGCAGCAGAATCCGCTGTCCGGCGACCCCGAGATTGCGTCTGAGAAGTACGCAAAAATAGCGCATTGCTCGGAGCACGCTCCGAGCAGGCTACGAGCTCGTTCCGAGCAGGCTACGAGCCTAGCCGCTTGAGGACGGCCTTGGCGCGGCGGAACCAGGGGCGCTCGCGGCGGGCGAGGTAGCCGGGCATCGTGGCCTTTTTGTCGAGGACCCGCTGCGCCCACTGCCGCCCCTCGGCGGGGCGCTGCGCCTGTTCGAGGAACTCGGCGTAGTGGATCGCCAGCTCCGACGCGGTGGACAGGGCCGTCGCCTGCTTGAACCACGCCTCGGCGTCGTCGCCGTGTCCGAGCCGGCCGCAGACGTGGGCGAGCAGGCCGGCGGCGCGGTGGAAGTCGTACTTCGGATCCTCGGTGACGACGCGCGAGAAGTCGGCGACCGCGGCCGGCAGATCGTCCAGCGCCAGCGCCGCGAGACCGCGCCTGTAGTACGGATCGATCGACGCCGTGCGCGGCGTGATGGCGCGATCGTAGAGCTCCCGCGCCTGGGCCGGCTTGCCGTCTTCCAGGTAGAGATCGGCGAGCTCTTCGAGGTTGCCCGCGGCCGGGTTGTCGATGACGATCTTCTGGAGCTGCTGGATCCGCCGGCGGCGCGGGAACATCTGGAAGGTGCCGCGCAGCAGTCCGGCGTCCGGGATCACCTCGACCAGGATGTAGGCCAGCGAGCCGAGCGTGCTGAACATCAGGATGATCCACAGCCAGTAGGTGTTCGGGCGCCTACGGACGAAATGGATCAGGCAGCCGATCTGGAGCAGGATGCCCCAGTTGAAGTAGAAGCCGAAGATGTCGCCCATGTGCGGCGGTGACGGCGCTCGCGGCGGCGCGCGGCGCTACGAGGTGACCAGCTCCGTGGAATCGAGCGCGGCCGCCTTCGGGCGCGGCACGTAGTCGATGAGCCGGCCGTCCTTCGGGATCTTCAGCGCCACCGGCACGGCGTTCGGCAGCGGCACCGACTTTTTCGGATTGGCGTAGACCGCGTGCTTGCCGTGCGTCTTGTACCATTCCGCGACGGTCGCGTTCTTGTGCATGTGTTCGACGACCTGCCGCCAGCCCACGCCGGTGTTGTAGGCGCAGAAGGAGATCTCGCCCATCTGCGTCGCATACGGGATGATGCACATCTCGGTGCGGCGGAAATCGTAGGTCCAGAGATCCTGGAACCACATGCCGGCAACGAACAGCATCAGCCACTCGTCGCCCTTGCGATCGCCCTTGGTGTCGTCGTTCAGACGGCCGCCGAGCGCCCCGCCGCTCTGCTTGTCGAACTTCTTCAGCAGGTGCTTGAGGGCGAAGCCCTCGGGCGCCTTCGACGGGTGGTAATTGCGCAGCAGGCTCAGCGCCATCTGCAGCTTGGTGATCTTCGACGAGCGGGCGGTGTCCGAGATGGTGCGGGCGTCGGCGATGAAGCGCTCGACGTCGATGAACTCCGTGACCGGCTTCCACTTCTTGGTCTTCTTGCTCACCATGAACGCGGTCCCGATGCCGCAGTTCGGGTGGCAGCCACACTTCATCGTGCCCCAGTCGGCTTCGGCGCCCTGGAGCAGGTCGGTGACGTCGACGAGCGGACCCATCGCGGAGAGCGGGAACCAGTCGCGCAGGGGCTCGGTGGCGCCCGTCTGGCCCTTCACGTCCTGGGCGAGGTGCGACAGCGTGTAGCGCTGCCGCTGCCGATCCGCGTCGGAGATGTCCTCGTCACGGCCGGTGAACGACACCGGCTGGAACGAGACGAAGGAGATCTTGTCGCAGTTCTCCATCGCGAAGCGGATGATCGGCCCGACCTGGTCGTTGTTCACCGTGTTGACGATTGTGACGACCAGGCACACGTCGATGCCTGCCTGATAGAGGTGCTCGATGGCGCGCAGCTTGACGTCGAACAGGTTGCCGACCTTGCGGTGCGCGTTGGCGTCCTCGCCGATGCCGTCGAACTGCAGGTAGGCGATGCGCATCCCCGCCGCCGCGGCCGCCTTGGCGAACTCCGGCTCCTGCGCGAAGCGGATGCCGTTGGTCGCGGCCTGGACGCTGAAATAACCGACTGTGCGTGCGTAGGCGACCGCCTCGAGGAAGTGCGGCGAGATCGTCGGCTCGCCACCCGAGAACTGCACCGTCATCTGCCGGCGCGGCTTGATCGAGATGGCGTCGTCGAGCAGCTTCTTGACGTCGTCGAAGGTCAGCTCGTGGACGTAGCCGACCTGGTTGGCGTCCATGAAGCACGGGTCGCACATCATGTTGCAGCGGTTCGTCAGGTCGATCGTCAGGACCGACCCGCGGCCGTATTGGATGGACGACGTGCCGTGGTTGTGGAGCGTCTCGGTGACTGCCTTGAAGTCGCGGCCGGGGAACAGGTTCTCGATCCGCGTCAGAAAATTGGCGTCGATGGCCAGGGTGTCGGTGAAGGTGCCGTGGATCGGGCAGGTCTTCTCGACGATCACGCTGCCGTTGCGCTCGACGATCTGGGCCTTGATCTCGCCGACGTGCTCGTTGACCAGGCTCTCGATTGACTGCTCGCCGGACAGGATCCGGGCCCGGGTCTCCTTGACGCAGGTCGGGCACAGCGAATCCGTCGACCGCGGCCAGCCGAGCGGCGGCTTGGTGCGCTCGTGACTCTTCATGAGCGGCGCCGGTGCCCACTTGGGCTGAAACGTGCGGGACTCGAGCCTTCGATTGACGGCTTGAAACACGGGCCAGGCGAGACGCGCGGCGCTGGTCAGCACCGTTTCGACGGGACGCCAGACGTTGATGGTCACAGGGTCGTCTTCCTCGCTCTGCATGCCGGCCGCCCAAGGGGCAAAAGCCGGCGGAATCTGCCCGAAATCACGGACAATTTCGGAGCAAAACTATAACACGCCAACGGTTGCGGGACGCCGGCCCGGACATCAGGGAACTCCCTCACCCGCCTGACTTTCGACCAGGGCCTCGAGCGCCTTCCGGCTCACTTTGCCGCGCTCGTCGCGCGGCAGCTCCCGCACCAGGACGAGCGCTCGGGGGATCTTGAAAGGGGCGAGCCGCACGGCGCAGAACGCGCGGAGCGCGACCACGCCGAGGCTCGCGTCGCGCGGCACCACGCACGCCGCCAGCTGCTCGCCACGCTGCACGTCGGGCAGGCCGAACACCCGGGCGTCGGCGACGAGCGGGTGCGCCCTCAGCACGCCCTCGACTTCATCCGGCTGCACCTTGCGCCCGGCCACGTTCACGAACGCCGACACCCGCCCCTTGAGGCGCAGGCGACCGTCCGCCGCGATCGCGCCAAGGTCGCCGGTGAGGAAGCCGCCGTCGATGAACGAGGCGTCGTCGGCGCCGGCGGCATAGCCGCTCGAAACCGCCGGCCCGGTGACGTGGATCCGCCCGGTGCCCGGGCTGGCGGCCTCGTCCGGCCAGAACGCCAGCGTCACGCCCGGCACCGGCCGTCCCATGTTGACGTCGCCGTCGGGATCGGGCTCGGCGTCGTAGGCGATGCCGCCGGTTTCGCTGGTGCCGTAGAGCGAGTGGATGCGCCGTCCGGTGTGCGTGGCGAACGCCCGCGCCGTCGCGCGATCGAGCGGCGCTCCCGCCGAGATCAGGGTCTGCAGCGTGACCGGCCACGGCCAGCCGTCGCGGACGAGGGCGACCAGGCGATCGAACATGAACGGCACCCCGGCGAAGATCCGGGCCCCGACCCGCGCCGCGTCGTCGAGGATCTGGGCCGGCACGAAGGCGTCGCGCAGCACGACGGGTGTGCCCTGCAGCAGCAGCGGCACCACGATGTTGCCGAGCGCGTAGGAGTGCGACACCGGGATCGCGCCGACCTGCCAGTCGTCCGGACGGATGCCCATCACGTCGGCGAGGGCGCGGCCGTCCGCGGCGAGCTGCGCTTCGGTCGTCACCGTCGCCTTGGGCACGCCGGTCGAGCCCGAGGTGAGCTTCAGCATCGCGACCGGACCGTCCGCCGCCGGCTCGATCGGCTGCGTGGGATCGGGCCGCCGCGCCAGGCGCAACGCGGCCGGCAGGGCGTGCGGGCCGGCGCCGTCGCGGCCCTCCGGTACGACCAGCGCCGACGCTTCGAACCGATCCGCCACCGCCGCCGCTTCCGCCGCCGGCGCGCTGCCGTCGATCGGCAGCAACGCGGCGCCGACATCGAGGCAGGCGAGGAGGAGCGGGAAGAATCCCGTGCGGTTGCCGACGTGGGCCGCGACCGCATGGCCGGTGCCGATGCCTAGATCGCGCAGCCTCGCGGCGATCGCGTCGGTGTCCTCGACGAGGCCGCGCGCGGTGACGACGCGGCGCTCGGCCGGCGCGTCGATCAGCGGAGCGTCTGGATGGTCACGGCCGCGCCGCCGGACGGCGTCGACGAGCACCGGCATCAGCGCATCAGGCCCCGCGCACCGTGGCCGCGGCGTCGTCGAGTGCCGGGTCCGCGGCCGGGCGGTAGAGCAGGGCGAACAGCGGGGTGGCCATCAGCGTCGTGGCGAGCGTCATCAGCACCAGCATGGTGAACAGCGTCGGGGTGATGAGGCCGCGCTCCCGCCCGATATTGAGGAGGATCAGCTCCATCATGCCGCGCGCGTTCATGAGCGTGCCGATGCCCAGCGCCTCGCCCTGAGAGACACCGTTCAGGCGCGCCGCCAGCCAGCAGGCGACGCCCTTGCCGAGGCAGGCGATGGCGAAGATGCCGAGCGTCAGCAGCCAGAGCGGCGCCGTCGACACCAGGCCGACCTGGGTGTGGAGGCCCGAGTACACGAAGAAGAGTGGCAGGAACAGCCCCAACGTGACCGGCGCGATCATCCGCTGCAGCTCGCGGGTCAGCCGTCCGCGCGGGAGCGCCGCGCCGAGGATGAACGCCCCGAACACGGAGTGCACGCCGGCGCGGTCGGTGAACCAGGCGCCCAGCATCAGCAGCATCAGCACGACGCCGAGCGTCGCCTGGGACACCTCGCCGGTGGCCTCGGTGTCGCGGGCCAGCCGGCGCAGGTAGGGCCGGACCAACCCGAACACCACTGCGACGTAGCCGATGGCCCCGGCGAAGGCCACGACCGCGACCATCGCGTCGTTCTTGAAGCTGGCCACGACCACGGCGAAGATCAGCCAGGCGGCGACGTCGTCCATCGCTCCGGCGGCGAGCGCCATCGTGCCGATCGCCGTCCCGGTGAGGCCGCGCTCGTGGATGATCCGCGCCATCACGGGAAACGCCGTGATCGACAGCGCGGCGCCGAGGAACAGGGCCGCCTGGCTGGCGGTCATCGCTTCGCTGAAGAACCCGCCCGCCGAGTGCATCAGCACGCCGGCGCCGACGCCGAGGGCGAAGGGGGCCAGGATGCCGGTCAGCGAGACGGCGGCGGCCTGGCGGATCGAGCGCTTCAGCAGCGCCGACTCGAACTCCAGGCCGACCGTGAACATGTAGAGGGTCAGCGCGATCTGGGCCAGACCGTAGACCAGGGGCATCGCGGCCGGGCGGAAGAGCCAAGCCGAGACCTCCGGCGCCATCCAACCGAGCAGCGAAGGACCGAGGAGGAACCCGGTGACCATCTCGGCGATGACTTGCGCCTGGCCGAGGCGCCGGGCCAGCAGCCCGACCAGTTTGCACGCGGCGATGATGCCGGCGAGCAGGAGGAACACATGGACCGTGATCTCGAAATTGGTCATGCGGGGCGCCAGTATACTCCCCGCGCCATGACCGACTGGTTGAGCCTGCTGCCGCACCGTCCGCCGATGCGTCTCGTCGACCAGGTGGTCGCAATCGACCCCGGCGTCCAGGCCGTCTGCCGGCGTTCGACCGTCGATGCCGACTGGTTTTTCGACGGCCATTTTCCGGGCGAGCCGGTGGTGCCGGCGATCGTGCTGGTGGAGCTGATCGCGCAGACCGGCGGCCTGGCGATTGGCAGCGCTGTCGCTGCGGGCGAGCCGCTCGCGTTGCGCGTGGCGGCACTGGGCGGGTTCAAGTTTCCGGGGGCAGCCATCGCCGGCGACGTGCTCGAGGCGACGGCGCGGGTCGTCGGCAGGATGGGCGGGCTCTACAAGGTCGAGGGCGAGGTGACGGCGAACGGCCGGGTCGTCGGGACCGGCTCGGTCACGCTGGCCGAGGCGCGGCGCTAGCCCCCGCTGGTGGCGCTGGCCCACGCTCGAAGGGGCGGCGTCGCCAAGCCAGTCAGAGCGTCGCCAGGCCTTCGATCTCCACCAGCAGCTCGCGCCGGCAGAGATCGGCCTGCGCGAACTCGATCCGCGCGGTCCGGCCGAAGCGGTCGGTCACCAGGTCGCGCAGGAGAGGCGCGTCGCTGTCGCGGACGACGTAGACGCGCAGCTCGGTGAAGGCGTCGAAGGCCGCGCGCGGTGCGTCGCCGTCGCTCGTGCCGCGCGTCCCTTCGACCTGCCGTCGCGCAGCGGCCACCAGCTCGGCGATGTTCTCGAACGTCTCGAGCGCCTGCTGCCGCGCGTCGCGGTCGTGCAGCGACGATTCGCCGACGATGCTGGCGGTGCCGCCGACGAGCAGGGTGGCCGTGCCGATCGGGCCGTCGGGTCGGGACTGGAGTCCGCGGACGATGGTGCCGCGTGCGAAGCACGGCGGCAACGGGCCGTAGCGCGCTGAGTAGCGATACGCCGGGACCTGCCGCGGATTTTCGACCGGCTCGCCGGCGTCGCGCGCGCCGAGCGCGTGGATCGCCAGCGCGCCCGACCCGATCCCGACCGCCGAGGCGGTCGGCACCGTCCGCGTGAACAGCGCCGCCTGGCCAAACCACTGCTCGAACGCCGCGTAGCGGCCCGCGTTGAAGACCATGTAGCGGTCGCGTCCGCTGCCCATGTCGGCATGGATGCCGGGCACGAAATTCCAGAATCGCACCGGATGGTGGCCGCTCGACCGCAACGCCTCGGCCACCACGGCGTAGGCGTCGGCCACGGCCCGCTCCAGGGTCGGCGCGTCCAGCGCGGTACAATCCAGAATCTGCGTGGTGACGAGGCGCCAGCCGTCGAGGTCGGCGCGCGTGCGCAGCGCCTCCATCGATCGTTCGACGGCCCAGGCGGGTGGTTCCGGTGCGAGCGCGGCGAGGACGGCGCGCGGCCGATCGTCTGCGGGGAGACCGTTTCTCGAAGTCGACATCTACTCCCCGGGAGACCGGGTCAGCGTGGGTGCGCCCCGGCGCACACGGACCATCGCCAGGCGGACACCCTCCGGCCCGACGGTGGTCATGATAGCCGCAACCCAAGGCTGCTACAATCCGCCCGCTTCACGAATGCCGAGCCAACGCCGCGTCCGGGCTCCGTCGCGCCTGCAGCGCGTCATCTACACGCTCCGGACCGAAGGTGGCTCCCGTGGTCAAGAGGCCTGGGCCATCGGGCTCGGCCTCGCGGTTGGGTTCTCGCCGTTCGTCGGCCTGCACCTCGGGATGTGCATCGGCCTCGGCTGGCTGTTCGGCCTGAACCGCCTGAAGCTCTATCTCGCCGCCAACCTCGTCAACCCGCTGATCATGCCCGCGGTCCTCTTCGCCGAGGTCCAGTTGGGCTCCTGGCTGCGCCGTGGCGAGACCTACGCGCTCTCGATGGACGCGTTCTCCTCGCTCGACCCCTGGCACTTCGGCCTCGACCTGTTCGTCGGCGGCATGCTGCTCAGCATCGTCGGCGGGCTCGTGGCCGGGCTCCTGACCTACGCCGCGCTCGGGCGGCGCTACCGCGATCCTGACTTCACCAAGCTGACGGCGGCGGCGGCGGATCGCTACCAGGGCACCTCGTTGACGGCGTGGGAGTTCGCACGCGCCAAGCTGCGCGGCGATCCGGTGTACCGCGCCGTGCTGTCGTCCGGCTGGCTGCCGGCGGAGGGGGTGCTGGTCGACATCGGCTGTGGCCCGGGCCTGCTGCTCGCCCTGGTGGCCCAGGCCGCCGAGGAGGGGCGCGACGGCAAATGGCCCCCGAGCGGATGGCCGGCCGCCCCGGTCGCTCTGCGCCTGCACGGGATCGAGGTGCGTCCGCGTGCCGGCGACCTGGCGCGCTACGCGCTCGGCGACGATGCCGAGATCCAGACCGCCGACGCCCGCGATGCCGCGCTGCCTGAGGCGATCGACGTGGTGGCGATCTTCGACGTATTGCACATGATGGATCGCGGCGCGCAGCGTCCGGTGCTGGCCCGGCTCGCGGCGGCGATGCCGCCAGGAGCGATCCTGCTGGTGCGAGAAGCCGATGCCGCGGCTGGCTGGCGCTTCCGGATCGTCAGGCTCGGCAACGCGATCACCGCCATGGTGCGGGGACATTTCCGGCAGCGTTTCGCCTTCCGGACGGCGGCCGCGTGGCGCGCCGACCTCACCGAACTGGGCTTCGCGGTTTCGCTGGCGCCGATGAGCGAGGGCACGCCGTTCGCCAACGTCCTGCTCGTGGCGACGCGAGTCGCGCCGGATCAGCCCTCGACCGCGTCCTGAGACGCCCAGTAATCGTAGAACTGATACCAGGCGTGCGGGGTCTCGCGGATGCAGGCCTCGAGCTGATCGGCGAAGGCCTGCGCCGCCTGCCGCACGGCCGTGTCGCGATCGACGTCGTGCGAGACCAGGATCGGCGTGCCCGGCAGGACGCGGAAACGGCCCGAGGGCAGCCGCACCACCGAGCACGGCAGCAGCGGCGCGCCCGTCATGTAGGCGAGCAGCGCCGGCGTGCGCAGGAAGTAGGCGCGGCGGCCGAAGAAGGTGACCGCAACGCGATCGCGGTCGACGTGGCGATCCATCAGCATCGCGACGATACGGTTGTCCGCCAGCCGCCGGCGGATCTGCAGCGCCGTGTCCATCGACTGCCGCACCTCTATGGTGTCGGCGCCGAAGCGCTGCCGGAACCCGACGCGCAGTTCGTTGATCTCCTCGCTCGCCTCGCGCATCGCCACGATCGTCATGGGCAGGTTCAGCGCGCGCATCAGGGCACCGCCGATCTCCCAGTTGCCGAAGTGGCCGGTGACGAGGATGACGCCCTTGCCGCCTGCGAGCGCGTCGGTGAACCTCGTGCCGTTTGCGGCCACGTCCTCGAACAACCGGAACGACTGCTCCGGGGTCATCGACACCGATCGGAACAGGTCGAGCACGTCGGCCGAGTAGCTGTGGTATGCGCGCAGCGACAGCGCGTCGATCGCCGCCGGAGACAGCTCCGGGAAGGCGCCGCGGAAGTTGGCCGCGACGGCCGCCCTGGTGCCGCGCAGCGTCCAGTACGCGACGCGGGTGCCGACGAAGGCGAGGGCCCGCGCGAAAGGCCGCGGCAGCACACGCGCCAGCCAGTACGTGAACCGGAACATGCCGCCGGTATTGAAGAAATGACTCGTCCAGGTCGCCCGGACGGGGGCGGACGCGTCGGGCAGGCTGGCAGCGAAGCGGGGTGGTGCGGACATCGGCAGGGCCGCGCGACGCGACCCTGCCGACAGTATAACGGGCCGCCACCGATCGCAGCCCGCGGGGGGCGCCGCCGCGCGCCTAGCGCGGGGTGCCGAATGGCGAGGACGGAGGCCGGAGCCATCGTCCGGTCGATGCGCGAAGGCGCGTCGGCAAATAGCAGCCGCACGCGTCAAAGGCTGCGCGCGCCGGCCCCTGAGGGGGGCCGGCGCCAACAAATCAGAACGCGTAGGAGAAGCCGACGCCGCCGTAGAACTTGGTGTCGCCGTCGCCATAGCCGACCGCCTTCACCGTGTCGTTGAGGCCGATCGACAGGTAGACCGCCGGCGTGATCGTAATCTTGCCGACCGGGATGGCGAGCTTCACACCCAGGTTGGCGTCGTTCCAATCGTTGTCCGCGATCCACTGCTTGAAGTTGTAGGCGACGGCGAACATCGGCGTGAGCGTCGCCTTGCCCTCGGCGAGCGGGATCGGGTGGCTGACCCCGAACTGCAGGTAGGTGCCCTTCGAGGAGTCGACATCGTCCCCATCCACGTCGACGTAGGCCTTCACGTAGGGGTTGAGCGGGGCGGTGAAGGTGACGCCGCCGTAGATCTCGTTGGTCACGCCGACCGCATCCGCCGCCTTGGCTTCCGCGGTGCGGTAGGGCGGGAACAGATAGTTGATGTAGCCGACCGACACCGTCGCCTTGCCCACCGGCTTGGTGTAATCGATGGTGAAGTCGTGCTCACGCAGGGCCGGGCAGTCGTCCGCGTTGAAGCAGCCAGCGTCGGTCGACGACCAGCTGGACCACGACGTGATCGTGAGCCCCTTCGTGCTGACGAAGACCGACGGCTGGAACGCGAACCCGTCGGTGAGGACGAAGCCGCGCCACACGTAATGGCTGAACAGATCGACGTTGACACCCCCGGTGACCGAGGGGGCGGGCTCCTCGGGCGCCGGTGCGGGCGCGGCGGCCGGCGGCGTCTGGGCCTCCAGCACGATGGACGCGGCCGCCATCGTGGCGGCCTCCGTCACGGAAGCCGTCGTTGCGGGGGTGGCCGCGCTCCCGGTAGCCAGGCTCACGTTCGCCTGACCCGCATCGGCCTGGAGTGCGAAGGCGAGGCTCAGGCCCGCGGCGGTGGTCAAGGTGAATGGTCGGATAGCCATGTGCTGTCGTGTCCTCCTGGGTGGGCGACCGTGAGCGGGCGCCAATCTCTGGTGTAAACGCAACGTAGCAGAATATTCCGACAATAGTGCATGCAAAGTTGTCATGTTGGCCAGAAATGGTGGGAATGTCACAAGTCTTCTGCGATGTCTGCACGTTGTATTGTGCACTCTGCAATTTGGAGACAATTCATCTCCGCCGGCCCATGGCCGCGTAGATTGGGACACACCGGCCAGGCCGGCCCTGCGGCCGGGACTGGACAGACCAGAGCAGCCCGTCTGTCAGCGACGGCAGAGGAAGCGGTAATAGACGGCGAGCAAGCAGGTCCGGGACGTGTCCCGGACCGGCCGCAGCTTGCTCGGGGCGCCGTCATAGGCGAGCGCGACGGCCACTTCGCGGACCACGGCGCCGCGGCGGGCCAGCCGGATCAGCATCTCGGTCTCGATCTCGTAGCCGGTCGAGGTCAGGCTGAGCGGCTCGATGGCCGCCAGCCGAATCAGCCGGAAGCCGGATTGCGTGTCCCGGATCGGAACGCCGATGAGGCCGCCGAGCGCCCAGCTGCCGATCACGTTCGACCAGTAGCGCGACGAAGGCATCTGTGCCCGGTCGAAGGTCCTGGTCCCGACGACGACGTCCGCGCCGGACTCGGCCGCCGCGGCCACGAGCTGCGGCACGTCGGCCGGCCGGTGTTGCAGGTCGCCGTCCATCAGCAGGACGTGCGTGAAGCCGCGATCGCGAACGGCAGCCAGGCCGCTGCGGACCGCGACGCCCTTGCCGCGGTTGCCCGGATGCCGGATCACTTCGGCGCCAGCCGCCGCGGCCGCGGCGGCGGTGTCGTCGGTCGATCCGTCATCGACGACGACGACGGCGGCGACGTGCGGCCGCGTGCCCTGCACGACCTCGCGGATGTGCGCGCTCTCGTTGAACGCCGCGATCACGGCGACGACGCGCGGAGCCGGAGCCAATGCGGTCATGCGCGTGGTTTGAGGAGGAGCGCCGGCAGCACGAACAGCGACGCGGCGCCGAGCGCGACGATCGCCACCGTCGAGACCACGCCGAGCAGGCGCAGCGGCGGATACGACGACATGACCAGCGTGCCGAACCCGAGCAGCGTGGTCAGCGCCGCGACCAGGATGACGGGGCCGAGGTGCGCGACCGCCTCGGGGCGCGTGTCCGCCGGGACGTGCGCGCAGCGGTGCACGAGGTGGATGCCATAGTCGACGCCGATGCCGATGAAGGTCATCACCGCGAACATGCTGAACAGATCCAAGCTGACGCCGGAGATCGCCAGGGTGCCCGCCGTCCAGGTCAGCGCGAGCGCGGTCGGGACCAGCGCCAGCAGCGTGAAGTCCCACCGCCGGAACGCGGCGACGAGCAGCGCCAGCACGATCAGCGATCCCAGCGTAACGCCCTTGGCGAACTCCGGCGTGAAGCGCTCCGCCATCTCGCGGTTGACCGCCGGCAGCCCCGACAGCCGGGCCGTTCCGCCCGACGCCGCCAGGGCGCGGCGAACGCCGTCGACCGCGGGGGGCGAGGTGGGATTCAGATAGGTCACCACCGTCCACAGGCCGTCGCGCTTCACGATCGAGCGATCGAGGAGAAAGCCGAGCCCGTGCCCGGCGAAGCCATCGTAGGTCACGCGGGCACGCGTGTCGAGGAGCACGGGCACCGTCGCGGCGAAGCGATCGAAGGTGCCCGGGCGGAAGCCCGCGGCGGCCGCAGCCTTCGTGAGATCGGCCTGGACGCGGGCGGGGTCGATGTTCTGCGCGGCAATCCGCTGCGCCGCCGCCGCTTGCGTCCGGGCCGACGGGAGCAGCGCCGTCGGCGCGAGGGCCGGGACGCCCGGTGCCTCGCGGGCCAGCGCCGCCACCAGCCGCTCGTTGGCCTCGAGCAGCGGCTCGAGCGCCGGCCCCTCATCGATGATCAGGTAGACGTCGCGCGGCACCCCGAAGCGTGTCGCCACCTCCGCCTCGAACGCCGACGCCGGCGACGTCGCGCGCAGCCGATCGAGCGACGGGTCGATCCGCAAGCGCGGCGCGGCGATTGCGGCGGCGATCGTGATCACCGCCGCCGTCCAGAGGATCAGCGCGCGCCGGCGGACGACGAGGCGCGGCAGCCAGCCGGTGGTGAGGGCCGAGACGGCCGGCGGCGTCGCCGGGAGCAGCGCCGGCACGAGCACCAGCGTCAGCACGCCGCACACCAGCATGCTGTGGCCGATCAGCAGGCCGAGCTCCTCGAGGCTCGGAAAGTCGACGACGGCGAGACCGTAGAACGTCGCCGCCGTGGTCCACATGCCGAGCAGCATGCTCACCGCAGGCCCGGCGAGGTCTTCTGCGCCGTCGGGGCTGCCCTCGTCGGCCACGACGCGGCCGACGTGGCGGTAGGCGACGAACAGCAAGACGACGCCGTCGATGCCGAGCCCGAACTGCATTGCGGCGGCCCCGGCCGCAGCCGCCGACAGCGGGATGCCCAGCCAAGCATAGGCGGCCATCACCATCAGCACCGACAACGCGGACGGCACGGCTCCGACCGCCACCAGCCACGGGCTGCGGAAGGCGAAATAGAGCAGCGGCAGGATGACGACCAGCGCGCCGATCGCGTTCCAGATCGACTCGCCCCGCATCAGCCCTTCCATCTCGAGGGCGATGGCGTGGCCGCCCGTAAACCGGATGCGCGGCATCGGCGTGTCGTCGCCGGAGGCCGCGTGGGCCCGCACGAGATCGCGCTCGATCGTTCCGAGTCGCGCGTAGAGGGCGCGCCCGAAGGTCGTGTCGAACGGCGGCCGCCGCGGCGCGACGAGCAGCAGGCGGCTGCGTCGATCGGTCGACACGTAGGCGCCGGACGACGCGTCGAGCTTCATCCCCGACGCCGCACCGGCGAGCCGATCGCGCAGCGACAGCAGCAGCCCGAGCGGATCGGCGCGCACCAGCTCCGCGATCTCGGGCGACGGCATGCTGAGGAGTTCCCGTGTCGAGGCGACCTGGGCGGTGAGGCGCGACGGCTGGAAGCGATCGAGCAGCTCGGGCTGGGACGGCGTCACCAGCAGCAGCACGCGATCCGACAGGTAGTTCCAATCGCGGCCGCGATCGCGGGGCCCGGCGTCGACGTGCGCGATCTCCGGTGTCTGGCGCAACGCAGTCGTCAGCGCCTCGACGGTGTCGTCGTAGTCGCCGAGGTCGGTGCCCTCCGGCGCGTCGACGATCACGTAGAGATGGTCGAGGCTCCCGAAGCGTTCCAGGTAATCGCGGAAGGCCGGCACCGCGACTCCGTCGCGGGGCAGCATGTGCAGAACGTTGGCGTCGAACTGGAGGCGGCGCAGCGACAGGGCCGAGGCGACGGCGAGCAGCGCCGCGGCCGCGAGCACCGCGACGCGGTGGGCCTGGGCCCAGCGGAGGATGGGGCGGATCACGCCGACGGCAGGCCGAGGTCGGCCAGCGTGATCGGCGGGTTCACTTCGACGTTGGTGAAGGCCATCGTCTTGGTGTCGCCGCCGGCGAAGGTCAGCGTCATCGTCGAGAGGATCGAGGTGCGCTGATCGATCCACAGCTCGATCTTCGTCACGCCCTGCTGGATCTGCTTGCGCTTGGGGAGCATCTCGATGCGCCAGGTGCCGGCCTTGGCGGCGTCCTCGGCGGCGGTGATCACGAAGTGCCGGCGCAGTTCGTCAGGCGTCTTGTCGGCGAAGTACTTCTTCACCCGCGACTGGCTCTCGCGGATGTCACGCGTTTCGTGCAGCTTGCGGTCCGGCCAGGCGAAGCTCAGCGTCGTCGCGTCGATCCGCAGCAGCTTGCGCTCGGGCTTGGTGTAGGACAGCAGGATGTCCGACGGCCGCACCGCGAGCAGCGTGCCTTCAGCGACCACCGGCTTCACCAGCAAGCTCGACGTGGTCGTCTCGGTGAAGTGGGCGCGGATCGTCCTGATCGACTGCTCCATCGGCTGGCCGCGCCGATAGATGTCGTCGAAGAGGTCGGCCGGGGCGCTGGCGCGGACCGGGGCGGACGCCGCGATCGCCAGCGCCACCAGCGCCGTTGCCAGCCCGGTCGTCGACCCCGGACGACGCCATCGGAGCCCACGCCATCGGAGACGACGCCAAGAGAAGGCCGCGCCGACGCGTTGTGACCGCACAGACCGCATGGTAACGTACCGCCCCGTGGCGGGTCGGGTGGCGATCACGGGCCTGGGAAGCGTGTCGAGCCTGGGCGGGTCGGCGCCGATCTTCGCGGAGGCGCTCCTCGGCGGAGCGGACGGCTTCCGCGCCCTCACCGAGTTCGCGCACGTGCCGCTGCGCACGCCGCGCGCCGCCCGCATCGCCGGCTTCGATCCGACGACGCTCATCGCCCCGCTCAAGCTGCGACGCGTCGACGAGGTCGGTCGCATCACCATCGGCGCCGCCATCGAGGCGATGGCGCACGCCGGCCTGCCGCGCCGGCCCGAAGGCTACGACGATCTCGGCGTCGCACTCGGCTCGTTCACCGCCGGCGTCCACGCCTCGGCTGAGTACCTCGAGGTCTACCTGCGCCAGGGCGCCGGCGCCGCGCCCGCGATCCTCTTCAGCAACACCGTCGGCAACGCGCCCGCCTCGGTCTGTGCCCTCGAGCTCGGCCTGCGGGGACCGAACGCGACGCTGACGCACAAGGAAGCCTCGGGTCTCGCGGCCATCGAGTTCGCGGCGCGCCTGATCCGCCGCGGCCGCGCCCCGGCCATGCTCGCCGGCGGCGCCGATGTCCTCGAGCTCGTGTTCTACCGCGTGCACGACTGGTTCGAGGTGATGGCGCCCCACCACGAGCCGTGCCGGCCCTACGACGCCGGCCGGAACGGTTTCCTGATGGGCGAGGGGGCGTTCCTGTTCGTGCTCGAGGACGACGAGCGGGCCCGCGCCCGCGGTGCCCGCATCCTCGGTCACGTGACCGGCACCGCATCGGCCGGGTCGCCCGGTGCCTTCAACGCCTGGCCGTCCGCTCCCGACGCCCTCGTCCGGGTGATGCGGGATGCGATCGCGCGGGCCGGCCTGACTCCCGACGCCATCGACGTCGTCTATGCCGCCGCCAACGGCAGCCAGGTGCTCGACGCGACCGAGGCGCGCGCGCTCGACGCCGTGTTCGGTGCGCGGGCGATCCCGGTCGTCGCCATCAAGGGCGCGCTCGGCGAGTCGGGCGCCGCCGGCTGCGCTGGCATCGCCGCGGCGCTGCTCTTCGCGTCGCGCGGGATCGCGCCGCCGACGGTCGGCCTGGCGCAGCGGGGCGCCGACACGCCGCCGGGGGCGCGGGTCGCATCGCAGCCCGTCGCCGGTCCGCGCGCCCTCGTCCTCAGCGTCGGCAGCGGCGGGACCGTCATCGCGGTCGTCGTCGAAGCCGCGACCGCCTGAGGTATCCTCCCGTCCGCGTGCAAGATACTTCCAGCCAGAGCACTCCCAGCCCCGGGACTCCCGGCCCCGAATTTCCGACCCAGATTGCCATCGAGGCGACCAGCCTCGTCGGCCGCGTCGCCCTCGTCACCGGCGGCTCGCGCGGGATCGGGCGTGGCATCGTGCTGGCGCTGGCGCGACAGGGCGCCGCCGTCGCCTTCTCGTACCGCGAGAAGGAGGCGCCGGCCCGCGCCCTCGAAGCCGAGGTGCAGGCAGGCGGCGGCCGGGCGCTGGCGATCGTCTGCGACGTGGCGGATGAGGATCAGGTCAAGGCGATGGCCGCGGCCGCGGCGAAGGGCCTGGGGCCGGTCGACATCCTGGTGAACAACGCCGGCGTGACCGCCGACGGCTTCCTGATGATGATGGACCGGACCAAGTGGGACCGCGTCCTGCGCGTGAACCTCGACGGCGCCTACTTCTGCATGCGCGCCACCGTCCGTGCGATGCTGATGCGGGGCTGGGGGCGCATCATCAACATCACGTCGCCTTCGGCCACGTCCGGGCTGCCCGGGCAGGCCAACTACGCCGCCTCGAAGGCCGGACTGATCGGGCTGACGCGGGTGGCGGCGCGCGAGCTGGCGCCGAAGAACGTGCTGGTGAACGCGGTGTCGCCGGGCCTGATCGAGACCGACCTGCTCGAGGCGATGCCGGCGGCGGCGCGGGACAAGCTGCTGTCTGCCGTGGCGCTGGCGCGGCCGGGGACGCCCGCGGAGGTCGGGGCGCTGGTCGCGTTCCTGGCCTCGCCGGCGGCGAGTTACATCACCGGCCAGGTGATTGGCGTGGATGGCGGCCTGCCCTGAGCGTCGCTCCGGGCGCGGCCGACAGTAGAAGAGAGCGATGTCAGACGAGCTGAAGAGCCAGATCAAGCAGGCGATTGTGCGCAGCCTCAAACTGCCGGTCGACCCCAAGGAGATCGACAGCGCCGCGCCCCTGTTCGGCGCCGGCCTCGGTCTCGATTCCATCGACGCCCTGGAGCTCGTGCTCGAGCTCGAGCGCTCGTTCGGCGTCGTCGTCGGCGACGAGCAGACCGGCGGCGAGGTCCTGCGCTCGGTCGACGCCATCGCCGACTTCATCACCGCGCAGCGGGCCAGCGCCGGGTCCTGATTGGAGGACGCGTGATCAACGCGTTCACCGTCGACGTCGAAGAGTGGTTCCACGTCTGCGGCGTGCCGGCGCTGGCCGAGCCGTCGGCATGGGACGCGCTCGAGTCGCGCGTCGAAGCCGACACGCTGCGCACCCTCGATCTGCTCGATCGCTGCGGCGTGCGGGCGACCTGCTTCGTCGTCGGCTGGGTTGCCGAGCGGCATCCACGCCTCATCGCGCGCATCCGCGACGCTGGCCACGAGATCGGCAGCCACGGCCAGTGGCACCGCCGTGTTTACGAGCTGGAGCCTGACGAGTTCAGCCGCGATCTGCGCCTCGCCAACGCTGCGTTGACGTCTGCGGGCGCGCCGCCAGTGACGCAGTTCCGGGCGCCGGAGTGGTCGATCAACGCGCGCGCGCCGTGGGCGCTCGAGCGCCTCGTAGCGGAAGGCTTCACCGTGGACTCCAGCCGCGCGCCCCTCCGCGTCGTCGGAGATCCCATGTACCCGGTCACCCCACACACGATCGCCACCGCGCGCGGTCCGATCGTCGAGGCCCCGCCAGCGGTGGAGCGACGGCTCGGTCAACGCACGCCGTTCGGCGGCGGCTGGGGCATCCGGCTGTCGCGCCCGGGTCGCGTGATCGGCGAGATTGCCCGCCGCAACGCCCGCGGCGAGCCGGTCACCTGCTGGATCCATCCGTGGGAGCTGGATCCCGCTCCGCCCCGGATGAGTTTTCCGGCCGGCGTCGCCTTCGCGCACTACTTTTGCCTGTCCGGCTGGATGAGTCGGCTCGAGACGATCCTGCGTGGCGCGCCATTCGGTACTATGAGCGAGATGCTCGCCG
>JANOIR010000386.1:0-6875 GCA_031407765.1 Vicinamibacteraceae bacterium | reverse complement strand
CACCCCGCTCGAATGCGGTCGTGTGCTGTGCCTGTCTGGACCCCGGTGTCGCCGAGGGGACCGCCTCCGGAGTCTAAATGTAAAACGACTCCGGAGTCGTTTCCTTTCTAGAAGCCGAGGCGCATGCCGAGCTCGACGCGGCGGGGCTCCGCCGACGCGGTCGGCAGGCCGAAGAAGGTCGAGGTCAGGACGCCCGAGTAGTTGCGGTAGTTCACGGTGTTGGTCAGGTTCGAGACCTGGGTGAACAGCTCGAAGTTGACCCGGCCGGCGTTGCCGCCCGGGCCGAAGCCGCCGCCCATGCCCCCACCCCCGCCGCCACCCCCACGACCGCCGCCGCCACCCGGGCCGCCGCCGCCGGGCCCGCGCTGGACGATGACCGGCCCGCCACCGGGTCCGCCGGGACCCGCGTCCCCGCCCTTCGGCTGGCCGAAGCTCTTCTGCCAGCTGAGGCGGAAGTCGACGTTCAGCTGACCGTCGCCGCGGGCGCTGTTGCGGCCCACGCCGAACGGCCGGTCGTTGATCACGCTGTCGCCGTTGTCGTCGAAGCCGGTGGTGATGTTGTAAGGCGTGCCCGACTCGTAGCGCATGTTCAGGTTGCTGCGCAGCCCGAACTTCAGCGGCGTCGAGACGAAGCCGAAGATACGGTGCCGCACGTCGCCGCGCGACGCGCCCCACTCGGCGGCGAGGTCGTCGCCGGTCATCGGCAGGCTGGTGGCGCTGTCGCCGTCGTTCATCGCCTTGGCCAGGCGGTAGTTGATGGTGCCGAAGATGCGCTTCGGGGCGTAGTTCAGGTTCAGCGACAGGTCGATGCCCTGGCTCTTGTCCTCGCCGATGGCGTCGACGTAGGTGATGTTGCCGAGATCCGGGAACGGCCGCACGCCGTTGACCGGCGCGTTCAGGTTGGTCGCCCGGAAGGCGCTCGAGGTGCGCTGCACGAAGTAGTTGCTGCGCATCGTCATCCAGCTCGCGAAGGCGTGCTCGACGCCGGCCGAGACGCGGGTGATGCGCGGCATCACCAGGTCGGACGCCACCCGGGTGACCGATGCCGGCAGACGCGTGGCGCTGTTGGTGTCGACGGTCGGGTAGGTCGGGTTGCGCACGATCAGGTCGTACTGCCGGACACCGTCGAGCCGCAGCGCCTGCTCGTAGAGGCTGTCCCCGTACCACTCGTTGAAGACGCCGGCGCCGCCGCGGATCGTCGTGCTGCCGCTCTTGAACGGCGTCCACGCGAAGCTCAGTCTCGGCGACAGGTTGACATTGTCGCCCAGGTGCGTCTGCGCCTCGTAGCGCAGACCGGCGCTGACCATCAGGTTCTTCTGGACGCGGAAGTCGTCCTGGATGAACGCCCCGACCTGGAACGACTTGTACTCCACCAGCGGATCACCGATCCGCTGCGAGTACTGCAGCGCCTGGTCGGCGGCGAAGGCGTCGGCCGAGGCGAACGTGAAGGTGCCGTTGTAGTTGCCGAACTCGTCACTGCGATAGCTGCCGCCCTCGACCAGCACGCCGGCGTGCATCGCGTGCCGCTTGCCCAGCGTGAAGTCGAGGTTGTCGGCGAACTCGATCGTCTTCGACGAGCGCCCGCCGGCGACCTGGGCGCCGCCGCGGGTGAAGGCGCCCTGCACACGCAGGGTGACGGCGTCGCTGAGCGAGCTCGACGTGGTGTCGTCCCAGTCGACCTCGAGGCGCACTTCGTTGCGCATCTTGCGGAAGATCGGGCCGCTGGTCGAGATGCGGAACTCGTTGCCGCGGACTTCGCGATCGTAAGCGCGCTCGTACAGCTCGAAGCCGCCGACGCCGAGCTGACCCTGATCGTTGGCGTTGCGCGAGTACTCGACGCGCAGCATCTGGTTCTTGTTGATGGCGTGCTCGACGCGGGCGTTGAAGTTCACGCGGTCACTCGGCTGCGACACGATGCCGTCGAACTGCGTCCCGTCGATGTTGCGCGCGAGGATGGTCTCGGTGTCGAAGGCGTTCATGCCGCCGACGTTGAACGAGAACGAGGTCTTGCCCTTCTTGATCGGGCCGTCCATCGAGTACTGGTAGCGGCGGGACTGCTCCGGCCCCTTCTCCGGCGCGAACGCGTTGCGCGCGTTCAGCGATTCGTCGCGGAAGGTGAAGCTGGCGTTGTTGCGCCACTGGCCGTTGCCCGGGCGGGTGCGGATGTCGACGCGCGGGAAGCCGGCCTCGTGATTCTCCGCCGAGTAGGGATCGAAGCGGAAGCGGATCTCGGCGATCTGCGACTTCGGCGGCAGGCGGCCGCCCGAGAAGCCGTTGACGCGGAGGACGGCGCCCGGGCCGGCCATCTGCTGCAGCTGCTCGGCCATCTCGTCTTCGTCGTCGGGCAGGGCGTCGATCTGATCCGGCGTCAGCGCCGACGAGAAGTTGTCGGTGATGTTCTGGTCGGTCTTGTCGCGGGTGACCTCGACCTCCTCGACGTAGCCGGCGATCGGCAGCTGCACGTCGCGGCTCTCGCGCCTGCCGCGGCGGACGTTGATGTCGGTGAGCTGCTGGGTCTCGAAGCCGATCGACTCGACCTGAATCACGTACTTGCCGGGGGCCAGGTTGGCGAAGATCGCTTCGCCCTGGTCGTTGGCCGTCGTGGTCCTGGCTTCGGCGCCCTGCTGGGCGTTGGCCAGCACCGCGGACACCGTGGCGCCGACGATCGCGGCGCCGGTCTGGTCGAGGACCAGGATGCGGATGCTGCCGGCGTTCGGGTCCTGGCGCTCAGCGCCCGCCTGGGCGCCAGCCGTCGGCTGCGCGGCGGCGGCCGGCGTCGTGGCCCCGGCCTGGGCGGCTTCGTCCTGCGCGGCGGCGAGGGTCGTGACGCTGATGGTGAAGGCGGCGACGGTCAAGGACCGCGCGAACCAGGTATGGGTCTTCATGGTCAATTGCTCGTCTTCCGCTTGAACTGTTCGTCGTCGAGCTTCGGATTCGCCTTTGACTTCTTCAGTTCCCATTCCTCGGTCGGCTTGTCGCCGGTCTGCATCGTGAAGTGGTGCGGCACCTTCACGCCGCCGACGTCCTTGTAGTCGGTGATGAACATCGAGATGTCGATCATCTTCGGCGGCGGTGGGGGACCGGCGGCCTCGCGCTCGGCGCGGATGCGAGTCCGGAACGCTTCGTCGGTCTCGCCCTGGTTGCGCTGCGTCTGGCGGAACATGCGCCGCTCGCGCTCCTGATAGGTGAGCATGACCGGCAGGTGGGTCTTCGCATCGACGAACAGGCGGGCCTTGAAGTCGCCTTCGCCCTTGACGTCGAGCACGTCCGCTTCGCCGTCCGGCGATTCGGCCTTGCCGACGTAGGTGAAGGAGAGGGCGGACGTGGCCTCCGTGCCCGGGAACATCGCCAGCGCCGTGCGCCAGTAGGTCTGCTTGGCGATGATCCCCGGATCGAAGCGCTGCCCGCCGGGACCGCCCGGTCCACGGTTGCCGCCGCCGGCGCCGCCGGCGCCGCCTGGGCCGCCGGGCCCACCGGGACCGCCGAAACGCATCGCCATGCCGCCCGGCATCGGACCGAGCGGGCCCATCCAGCCTTCCGTCCCGTTGACCGTCTGCGCGATGCGCGGACCGGGGTTGGGCCCGAACGAGAACTGCTCCACGCGCTGGAACTTGTTCGGTGCCGCGAAATACAGCTCGAGGTCGCCGGTCATGTCCTGCTCGCCCTGGATGCGGCGGTAGGTGCCTTCGAACGACACCGACTTGAGCGCCGCGATCTTGCTGTCGCCGCCGATCGCCGTGCGCACCTCTGCCAGCAGCTCGAGCGACTTGGCGTCGCTCGGCGGCAGCGGGGCAGCGGCAGGAGCCGGCGCCGCCGCCGGGGCGGACGGCGCCGCGGCCTGAGGCGCGGGCGCCTGGGCGAATGCCAGGCTGGCAGCGAGGAGGGGCGCGGCGATGACCGCGGCGAGCAGGGCGTATCGGCGGGTGGGCATGATCGTCATGGTGTTCGGTATCTCGTCTGGGGCCGGTCCGGTCGGCTCCGTGTCGTCTGGGCAGGTTGGACGTTGCCCCGGGATCAATTGTTGTCGTCCGGCGGGGGCGAATGGTTAACGGGGGGCTAAGAGTTTGTTAAGCATGTAAAAGCTGGGCTTTTGGGCGTTTTTTGCGCGCGAGGCGGGGGTAATCTCATGGCAGCGATTCCGTGCGCGCGGCCATGCTTCGAACCTTTTCGCTCCGACGTCCCACCCGCACCGAGCTCGCCGTCGGCGCGATGGCGCTGCTGCTCGGTGTGCTGGCGGTCCTGCAGTACCGGTGGGTCGGTCAGCTCAGCACCGACGAACGCGAGCGCTTGCGCTCCCACGCGGACACCCAGGCCGAGAACCTCACCGACGACTTCAACCGGGAGCTGACCCGCGCCTTCTTCTGGCTGCAGTTCGGGGCGGAGCAGCGCCGCGACGTGCCGCTCGAGTCCGAGGTCGAGCGCTACGCGCGGTGGTATTCGGCGGCACCGCGTCCCGAGATCGTCAAGACGATCTACCGGCTCACCGAGCCGGCCAGCGAGCAGGGCGAATGGACGGTGGAGCGCTTCGCCCGCGAGCCGGCGCGACTCGAGGCGGTAGCGTGGCCGGCGGAGCTCGAGCCGATTCGCACGCAGTTGCAGCCCCGCGCCGCGCATGGCCCGTCCGGCGGCCAGCTCGTGCGCATCGCTCCGGCGTGGGCGGGCATTCCCGCGCTCCTGATCCCGCGAATCGTCCAGGTGGTCCAGGTCCAGGATCGCGCCGACAGCCGGAGGCCGCTCGTGGCGCCGGTGAAGGGCTACACGGTGGCCGTGCTCGATCGCACCTACCTCGAGCAGGAGCTGCTGCCGCAGCTGGTCGAGCGCCACTTCCGACTGTCGCAGGATCCGAGTGTCTACGTCGGCGTCTACGGCCCCAACATCGCGTTCACGGCACCGGCCGGCCAGGTGCCGGCCGCGCTGCGGACGGCGCCAGACGTCACCGACGACGACATGTTCGAGATCCGGTTCTTCGAGTTCCGGCGGTTCGTGACCGATCGGCGGCTCGAGTCGCCGTCCGGCGCCGTCGGTGTCGTCGCCGGCACCACGGGATCGGGCGCCCCGCGCCCCTCGAGCGGCCCGCCGCCGCCTCCTCCGCCAGCGCCGACGGCCGTGATCGTCACCCAGCCGCGCGGCAACGTCTTCCGCGGTCGCGGTGGGCCAGGCGGCCCCGGCGGCCGCGACGGCGCGCCGCACTGGAACGTCAACGTCCTGCATCGCGCCGGATCGCTCGACATTGCGGTGTCACACGCGCGGCTGCGCAATCTGCTCGTCAGCTTCGGTGTGCTGCTGCTGCTCTGCGCGAGCATGGGGCTGGTGCTGGTGACGACCGGGCGGGCCCAGCGGCTCGCGGCGCAGCAGATCGAGTTCGTGGCCGGCGTCTCCCACGAGCTGCGGACGCCGCTGGCCGTGATCCGCTCCGCCGCCGAGAACCTCGCCGATGGCGTCGTCGCCGATCCGAAACAGGTCAGGCGCTACGGCGACGTGATCGCCGGCGAGGGCCGCCGGCTGACGCAGATGGTCGAGCAGATCATGGAGTTCGCCGGCTTCGAGAGCGGCCGAGCCACGCTCGACGTGCGGCCCGCCGACCTCGGCGGCATCATCGAGGACGCGCTGCGCGGTGCCGAGCCGATGGTCCGCGAGCATCGCGCGACGATCGAGCGGCGCGGGATGCTCGACTTGCCGGCCGTGCTTGTCGATCCGTCGGCGGTGTCGCGCTCGCTGCAGAACCTGATCGTCAACGCTCTTAAGTACGGCGGCGCGCCGCCCGCCGTCGTGGTCGAGACGCGACCCGCCGAGGGCGGCCGGCGCGAGGTCGCCGTCACCATCACCGACAACGGCGCCGGCATCGCCGCCCGCGACCTGCCGCACATCTTCGAGCCGTTCTACCGCGGCAGCGACGCCACGGCGCGCCAGATCCACGGCAGCGGCCTTGGTCTGAGCCTGGTCAAGCGGATCATGGACGAACTGGGCGGGCGGATCACCGTGCGCACCGACGCCGGCAAGGGCAGCGCGTTCACGCTGCACCTGCCGCTGGCTCCCGAAGGTGCGCGCGAGATCGGGCCGGCGGGCCGCCCGGCCGGCGCTCCCGGACTGGGCGCGCCCCGCACCACGACCTCCTGAATCTCAGCCACACTCGGCGCCCGATCTGCGCCAGACTGTCGAGTGTGGCGCGGATCCTCATCGTCGAAGACGAACCCGGTCTGGTGCTCACCCTGAGCGACCGGCTCGGACGGGAGGGCCACGTCGTCGAAGCGGCCACCGACGGCCGCGAGGGCCTGGCCCGCGCGTCGCAGGAGCCGTTCGACCTGCTCCTGCTCGACGTCATGCTGCCCGGGCAGAGCGGCTTCGACGTGCTGCGCGACCTGCGCCAGCAGGGGGTCGAGACGCCGGTGATCATGCTGACCGCGCGCGGCCAGGTGATCGACAAGGTGCTCGGCCTGAAGCTTGGCGCCGACGACTACCTCACCAAGCCGTTCGAGATGATGGAGCTGCTGGCGCGGATCGAGGCGCGCCTGCGCCGCGACGTGCCCAAGGACATCGTCGACACCGACGCCTACCGCTTCGGGGCGGTCCAGGTGGATTTCCGCAAGGCGGAGGTCACGAAGGACGGGGCGCCGGTCGAGCTGTCCGCGCGCGAGTACCAGCTGCTGCGCTACTTCATCGAGCACCGCGGCGCGACGATCTCACGCGACGAGCTGCTGAACCACGTGTGGGGCTACCACGCCATGCCGAATACGCGGACCGTCGACGTCCACGTCGCGTGGTTACGGCAGAAGATCGAGCCCAACCCGAAGCATCCGCAGTACGTCATCACGGCGCACGGGCTCGGGTACAAGTTTGCCGGCTAGGGATTCGGCGTGCGCCGGGCGCTCAACTCC
>JANOIR010000344.1:0-17931 GCA_031407765.1 Vicinamibacteraceae bacterium | reverse complement strand
GCCACCATCGCGAACAGGACCGAGCTGACCTGGGGCACCGAAAGGCCGATCCTGACGCTGGCCTCGACGAAGTAGCCGTAGACGCCAAGGAAGATCACGAAGATTGCCGCGGATGCAAAGATCACGAGCTGCGCCGTGTGGCCGGTCTTCGCCCACGCCACCGTCGCGGTCTTCCCGGTGCGGCGGTACAGGAGGAAGCTCATGAAGGTCGTCAGGATCAGGATGTTCACCGCGGTGTTCTTGGCGGACATCACACCAAGGAAGCCGAGAATCGGGTGGGACGATCCGCCCATGGCCCTGATCTCGGAGACGGTCGCGATGATCGAGCGCGGCGTTGCCCAGACCATGAAACACACCGCGATCGCGATCAGCAGGTACTTGACGAACCGCTGCACCTTCTGCGCCCCCTCGACCCGCCCCATCCCCAGCCAGAGGTAGTAGTTGGCGCCGAGAAACAGGTTCCCGATCAGGACGGCCTGGATGATGAAGAGCCAGGAGAACGCGCCGCCCATCATCGTGAGGCCGAGCGTCTGCGAGTAGGCGTAGATCTCTTTCGCGAGCCAGTAGCCGGCAAACGGCAGTGGGAGAAAGGCGATGATGGCGACGAAGTTGCCGATGTATCCCATCCAGTCGTAGTGGGCGCGCTCCTCGTCGGTGGTCGCCGAGAGGAACTTGAAGGCCGCGTACGCGGCCGCGACCGATCCGCCGAAGGCGACGTTCGCGATCACGCGATGCACGTTGATCGGCATCCAGGTGAAGTTGTTGACGGCGTCCCAGACCGAGATCAACGCGCCGTCCGGGGCGATGCCTTTCGGCGACATCATGAACGTCAGCCACGCATTGGCGATGAACATGATCGCGGTGCCCACCACGTTGAGGCCGAGCCCCAGGCCGAGATGGACCAGCGGATGGAACTTCCCCCAGCCGTAGTAGTAGGTGTAGAGGAACAAGGCCTCGGCGAAGAAGAGCGCGACGTACGGCAGGAACGTCGGGGAGAACACGCTCATCATGTAGTTCGTGAACTTCGGATACAGGATGACGAGCATGAACGTGAGCGCCGCGCCGAACGTCGCCGTGAGCGAGAACGACACCGAGAGCAGCTTGGTGAACTCGTGCGCGAGCCGGTCGTATCGCAGGTCCCCGGTCTTGTAGCCGATCGCCTCGACGATGAGCGCGAAGATGGGGATGGCGAGGACGAACGCCGCGAACAGCAGGTGCAGCTGCGCGACCATCCAGATGGCGACGCGGCTCCCGATCCTGGGAACGGCCCGGTACTGCGCCTCCTCGTAGGGCTTCGTCGGGGCCGGCGCCGCCGGAGCCTGCTTGGCAGCGGCCGGCGCTGGCAGGGCCTGTTGCTCCCCACCCGGAGGGGCCTGGGCGGCCGCGGCAGGAGTGGGGGCCGGTTGCAGGGCCATGCGGCTCGCTAGCGACGAGGCCATCGCCACCGACCCCGCGAACATCGCGAGTCCGGCGACGGGACCGAGCAAGATCAGCAGCGTGCGGTTCGTCACAGCGCTTCCGTTCGGTTGTGGCCCGCGGGCGCCCGTGGCGCTCAGCGAGCCGCTTGGCTCGCCTTCCCCCGTCGGCAACGATCGCCCACCCGAGGACACGAGGAGTCAGCGATCAGTACCCAGACAGAGGGCCCGTTCTGTTTCGTGATGACGTCGAGGATGTGGAGCAGGTGCCGGCGCGAGATGGCGGCCGCGATTGGGAGAGATGCGGCCAGTGCGCAGGCCTCCGGGGCGACGGGCGATGGCTGCCCGGACCGCAAGTTCGCGATGGAACTATTGACCGCATCGGCGCGCCCCCGTACTCCGCCCAAGGGAACGACCCAGACCCGACCCAGAACACAATGTCGATTGCGGCGCGATGTTAACCACGAACCCGGGACAGGGTCAAGCGGGCATCCAGGCCCTGTGCTATAACACGCGGCCATCGGGGCTGACGGCGCCCGAGGCGGTTCATTGCACAACACTCAGGGCACACCGTCCGTACGGCCATGGACGTGGGGCGTCGCGACGGCGGCAGTCGCGCTCGTCGTCGTTGCGGCGGTCGCGAGCGTGCGCGGCGGCGCCAAGGCGCCCCGCGAATGGCGCGATTATGCCGGCGGGCCGGACAGTTCCCGGTTCGTCGCCGCCAGTCAGATCACCAAGGGCAACGTCAAGCAGTTGCAGGTCGCCTGGACGTATCCCGACGGCGACACCGACTTCAATCCGCTCGTCGTCCGCGACGTGGTCTACACGCGGGCCCGCGGTAAGACGCTCGTCGCCGTCGACGCGGCGACCGGCGGCCAGCGTTGGGTGTCACCCGAGATCGACGGCTTCACGGTGCGCGGCGTGAACTACTGGGAGAGCGCCGACGGCAAGGATCGCCGGCTGCTGCTCACCACGCTGAACATGCTGCGGGCCTTCGACGCCAGCACCGGCCAGCCCATTACGAGCTTCGGCAGGGACGGTGTCGTGGACCTGCGCGAAGGACTGGACCGCGATCCGAAGACGGTCCAGCAGCAAAGCCGCCTGCCCGGCAAGATCTTCGAGCACCTGATCATCCTGGGGTCGGCCACCAACAGCGAGTACGCCTCGGCCCCCGGCGACATCCGGGCCTTCGACGTCCGGACCGGCGCCCACGTCTGGTCGTTCCGGACGATCCCGCGCACGGGCGAGTTCGGCGCCGATACCTGGCCGGAGAACGCACGCGCCCACGTCGGCGGCGCCAACGCCTGGGCCGAGATGTCGGTCGACGCCGGGCGGGGCATCGTCTACGTGCCGACCGGCAGCGGCAAGTACAACTTCTTCGGCGGCTACCGGCGCGGCGACAACCTGTTCTCGGACAGCCTGATCGCGCTCGACGCGCGTACCGGCAAGCGGCGCTGGCACTTCCAGACCGTACATCACGACATCTGGGACCTGGACAACAACTCCGCGCCGCAGCTGACGACCATCACCAGCCGCGGCCGCAAGGTGGACGTCGTCGCGATGGCGAGCAAGACCGGCTATCTCTACGTGTTCGATCGCGTGAGCGGCAAGCCGATCTGGCCCATCGAGGAACGCCCGGTTCCGCAGAAATCGACCGTTCCCGGCCAATACCTGTCGCCGACGCAGCCGTTTCCCACGAAGCCGGAGCCGTTCTCCCGCCAGTCGTTCACCGTAGACGATCTGAACCCGCACCTCCTCACCGATGAGCAGCGCGCGCAGTTCCGTAGGCGCATCCTCGAGGCGCGCAACGACGGCCCGTTCACGCCGATCGGGTTCGACGAGGTCGTGCACATGCCCGGCAACCAGGGCGGCTCCAACTGGGGCAGCACGGCGGGGAACCCGAGCGACGGCCGCGTCTACGTCATTGGCTTCAATGTGCCGACGATCATCCGCCTCCTCAAGCCCGGCGAGACGCGGCCGGCGCGGGGCGCCACGCCCGAGGAGATCGTCAAGGACGGGTATCCGACCACTGACGGATTCGGGTTGTACCCGACCATCGTCAAGCCGCCGTACACGACGCTCACCGCCTACGATCTGAACACCGGGGCGATCGCGTGGCAGAAGGGGCTCGGCGACGACCTGCGCCTGCTGCCGCTCGGGATCACCGGGACGGGGTCGGCGGCGACCGTCAAGGGCGGCCTCATCGTGACCGGCACGGGCCTGGTGTTTGCCACCGCGGCCGATCGCAAGGTCCACGTCTACGACACGAGCAACGGCGGGGAGCTCGCGACGCTGCCGCTCGGTGGTCCGACTAGCGGCGGCCCCTCGATGTATGAGCACGGCGGCCGGCAGTACCTGCTGGTCACCGCGTCGTCGGTGCAGCCGTCGGGACCAGGCGCCGTGCCGACGCCGCACAAGGGGCCGACCGGCTTGGTCGCCTACGCCCTGCCGCGCTGACCGGACCGCGAGCTAGCGTCTGTCCGCGTGGGCGGTGGGGCTCGGTGCCCTGACGCTGTCCTGCAGACAGTCCGCCTCGTCGAATCCGTAGAGACAGCGTTCTCTGTCACTCAGTCTCCGCGGAACCAGCCAGTCGGCAAATTGCCGTATCACCTGGTCGGTCAGTGGAACGAGAAGCGACTCCTGGTCCGCGAGCTCCACGTTCAGCATTGTATTGGCGGCCGCGAAGCTGACGTTCCGCGGGTGGTGGTTCAGGGTCAGCCATGTTCTGCCTTGCGTGAGGTCGAACACCTCGACTCGCCCTTGGTCCCAGAGCGCCAGCCAGCGATCGTCGCTGCTGAACCGGCGGCCGAAGGTGTCCGAAAATCGCTTCAACGGGAACCGGCTGCTACGTCGTCTGAGCTCGAGCCCGGAATCGCCGGCCGGCCTGATCTCGAAATGGCCCAAAGGACTTCGCTGGAGTTCGACGCTCGTTCCGCCGGTTGGTACTTCGGTATGGTCCTCGACGAAGCGGCGCGCAGAGGTCATCGACCAGCGTCGGCTGCTCCTGGCCGTGACGGTCGTCCCGTCGTCAGCGATGGTGATTCCAGCCACGGCGTAGGCCAGCGAGTAGTCCATCGGCATGCCAGGTATGTCACCGACGAAGTTCAGGCTGTCTCCCCGGACGACGTACGCGCGCGCATCGATCCGCGGTTTGCCTTCCCGCGGAATCCCCTCGGTGACGATGAGGATCGCCTGCCTCTCTGGAGAGACCACGACGCTCGAGGGGACCGCGACACCGGCCGGCGGAGCCCACGGAGCCAGCGAGGCACCGTCGCTCACTCGAACCACCTGAAACGCATCTCCAGCCCGTACGAGCAGCAGGTCGTGCCGTTCGCCGAGCGGCTCTGCGGTCCCAAGAACCGGTGGGAAACGGGGCCGTCCGGTCTTGACGTCGAGCACCACGCTGCTGGCCGGCTCGGTCTGCAGGACGGCAATCACGGCGCCTGGACCGGCGTACAGGCGGCTCGGGACGGCGTCGAGGACGAGGCGCGTCCGGCGGGGCAGATGGGACGCCTCGACGCCCTCGAGCCAGATCACGTCGATGGCCGGTGGCTCGCCTGCGGAAGGCGCTCGGCGTGCCGCGATCCAGCTGCCATGGAGGGACACCGCCCCCGCGTCGCTTCTGAACGGAGAGAGCAACGGTTTGTCCTCGGCGAGAGAATACAGTTGCACCCGACCGTCCTTGTCGATCAGTCCGATCCGCTTCCCCGTTTCGCTGACCGATACGTGGCGGGATTTGTCGCTTGCGCCGGTGGGCTGCGCGCCCTTGATGCGAAACGGCGGGCGGCCGGGTTGACCGACGATGATGTCCTTCGACAGGAGGATCTCCGCAGAGGCCAGCCCACCTGGGCTCCAAACGATGTCGTCCGCTGGCTCGAGGGTGCTTTGTGAAGACCGGCGCGACAGCGTGTCCGTTGCGAACGTGCAGGAGCCGGCCTTCCATGTCGTGGAGAAGCTGATCGGCCCCGTCGAGATCGACTGCAACTGCCTGCACACTGACAGATCCTGCTCGGTCGGGCGCCACGTGCCGTTTCGCAAGGCCATGGCGTGCACCGCAAGCGGATAGGTGCTCACGGCGACGATGTGGCGGCCGCCTTCGGCCACGGCGAATTGGACCACGCCCTTGGCGCGAACCCGTGGTGCAGGGTGATCATTTCGATAGTCCAGCAGGCGTATGAAGTCGTCGCTCTGCGTGGAGGCGAGCCAGGCGCCATCCGGGCTGAACGATAGCCATCGGTCGGCCACCGCCTGACCCAGATGTTTGTTGACGACCGCCGTCAGGTGCGCATCGATCCGCCCGGACTCCGCTTCCAGCATGTCGATGGACGTGGTCCGCCCCACCGCGAGCAACCGCTGGTCGGGGCTGAACGCCAGCGACGAGGTCCCGTCGAGGTCCCGCTTCGTCCAGACGAGGGACGGTTGTCGCACGCTCACGTTCCACACACTGACGGTGTGTCCCTCGACGACGACCGCGAGTCGGCTGCCGTCCCGATTGAGTGCGATAGCCACTGGTTGCCCCTGCAACTCCTTTCGGTCGAGGAGTGCCTGCGGCCAGACATACTGCGCCGCCTCGATCAGCGCGCTGCGCGCCTCGGCCGTGTCGGCCTTGTTCAGCGCTTCGCGAGCGAGGATGACCGCGAGCTCTGGGTTCTGATTCACTTCCGCGGTCGCAATCGCCGCAAGCTCCTTCGACCGCGACCGGTCGCCTTCTTCGGCAGCGCTTCTTCGCGCGTTCCACGCGACGATCGCGAGCCCAAGGAAGATGAGCGCGGCCAGGGCGAACCCTTCCGTGACCCGCCGCAGCTTGCGCTGCTCCAGACGCTCGCGTGACTCGCGCTCCGCCACGCGCCGCTCGTCACGTCCGGCCGCGACGGCCGCCGTCAGCAGATCGTGGGTCAATTCGACCCGGTCTGCGCCGAGGTGATGCTCGTGCCTGAGCAGGTGCCGGTCGACGAGCGTGTCCAGCTCGTTCCTTGCGAGAGACCCCAGCGCAATCGCGTCGTCGACCGAATAGCTGTTGCGGAACCCGCTTTCCGTGATCAGCTGCTCCTCGATGAATCGCTGCACCCGGTCGGGCTGATCGGCAAGGCTGGCCCGGTAGAAGTCGGCGACGATCGTGTCCTTGGCCCCTTCGATCAACGCGTCGTCGAGACGTGCCTTGCCGTCGCGCTTGCGATGTTCATTGACGCCGCGACAGAAGAGGCTCAGCAGCGCCGGCTCGACCGTCGATGAGTCCCGTGCCGAGGGTGCGCCTTGGTCGGCGATGGGTGGCCCGGACGAGAGGAAGTCGACAATCGTGCGTGCGGCCGGCTCCGCCACGAGATGACGTGTCCGGTCGTTGTAGACGGCCTGCATGGCCTGCTGCGGTCCCATCGGCAGGAGACGCATGCGGTTGCGCCGCAGCGACGGCATCGCGACCCGCCACTCCTCCAGGTCAGCGAGGAAGTCCTCACGGAGTGAGAGAACGACCTTGTATGGCATGGCCTGCGCGTCGACGCCCAGATCGCCGATCGAGCGAGGTTCGAGCTGGCGGGCGATGGATGCCGGAATCCGGTTTTCGACGAGATCGGACAGGTCTTCGCGGAATGCGGCGATGACCGTCGGGATCTCTCGCCCCAGGGTAAAGATTTCCTCGAACTGATCGAAGACCAGGATCGGACGGACCAGCCGATTCTGCCGGGTCCAGAACTCCTGTCCGGTCCGGTGGAGGTACTCCCAGAGTGTCTCTCCCTCTCTCGCGTCGGGATGCTCGACACCCTGTACCTGCAGCTCATGGAAAATGGCCAGCCGCACTTGTTCGAGAGGCGGCTGCGCCCCAGGCCTGATCTGCAGCCGCAGGAAAATGGGCAGCAGGCCTTTTTCTCTGAGACGCGGGAACACGCCGGCTTTGAGGAGCGAGGTCTTGCCCAGGCCGGACTTGCCGAACAAGACCGTGAGCGGCTCGTCGACGATCCGGCGGTGCAGTTCGTCGACCTCCGGGGCGCGCCCACTGAAGAAGGCGTGTGACGATTCCTGGTAGGCGTCGAGTCCCGGCCACGGATTGTCGAGATCGAGCTGTGCGCCGGACACCCCGTCGAGCAGGGAGCTCATCGTGCGTCCTCGCGGCGCATCGCGCGAATCTCGTCGCGGAGCGTCTCGCGCAGCTTGTCGTCGGGCTCGCCGTCCGGCGCGCGGCCGAAGTGGAGGCTCTGAAAGGCCGGGAACTCGTCGACGAGATGGCCGTACTGGCTCAGGTCGGCCTGGTAGTCGGCGTCCACGACAATGGGCACGATGAAGCGGCGGCCGACGATCTTCTTCGATCGCTCCACGGCTTCGCGCCATTCACGAAACACGTAGCCTTCACTGCGCTCCGCGGTCAGGCGCGAGATCACCGGCACGAAAAGGCGTACGTCGCGTTGAATCTGGGGAAGAATCCTCTTCTCCCATTGATCGCCCGGGCTCAGCTCCGCCCGATCGAACCAGGCGTCGCCGCCGAGGGCGCCGATCGCGGCGTGCAGCCGCTCGACGGCGGCAAGATTCTCGCGGCCGTAGCTGATGAAGATGCTCCCGCGCTCGCCATGTGGGGCGAGGGCCGTCGCGGTCGTGCCCGCGGTGGCACCTGGATGACGCAGGGTCCACCGTTCGTGCAGCTCGGCGACGAACTCTTCGGCGGTGCCCTGGAACGCGGCGATGCTGGTTTCCCGTCCGAAACGGTGGAGGAACTGCGCGAGCATGGCTCCGGACGGCGCATTCTCACTCGCGATGAAATACGACCGGGCCGCCACCCGGAGGCGGTCACGCGTGGCGGCGCGAAGCACGAATCGCCCCAGCCAGTCGGGGAGGTGCACGCCGAGGATCAACAGGTGGCGGTTCCTCAGCTCCGAGAGCAGCCATTCTGGGGGCGCCACGTCGCCGCTCACCAAGCGATGGATGAACTCGAGCGAATCCTCGTCGTGGATCGCGAACTCGGACCTGCTGCTGGCGCGACCGAAGAGGTTGAACACGACGGGTGCCTGCCCAGGCTGTATCTTGTGGGCTTCCTGCTGGGCGGCCGTGGACTGATTGATGGAGAATTCGATCTCTTTGGTGACGGCGTTCCCACCGAAGCGCACCTGGTCGACGGCGCGGGCCATCAACGAGTCGAAGGTGAGGCTGACGAAGACGTCGAAGGGGCCGATCTCGGCGAGTTGCCGGAGCGCGTCGGGGATTGGAAACGGGGGCGCCATCGATCGGACGAACCCGGCGACGCGATCGTAGAGAACGCCGAGCTTGGATTCCGGACGCGCGAGATAGGCGCAGACCGCGTCATTCAACTCGAAGTGACGGGTCCAGTCGACCGTCAGCTTTTCCCGGTCGGCGAGGCGCTCACCAAGGAGCCGCTGCAGGGATACGCGTCGGCCCTGATAGTCGGCCTGAATCAGCTCGTGGCCGATGACGGGCATGACCTTGCCGTCCTGGATGTAATCCAGGAGGTCTTCCCACGGAAAGCTGTCGTCCATCGGACTCTCCACGCACGCGCGTGCGGACAGGGCACGCTACGCGCCGATGTAAGCAATAACGCGGCATGTGGAGATCCTGTACCCGCACGGGGCCGCAACTGGTTGCTGTCGATACCGGTCACGGCGACCGGCAGCGGCTGCCGCGGCCCACGGCTATACTCGAGCTGGAGGCGTCATGAGGCGATTTGCGGTTCTGACGAGCATCACCGTGGTGATGCTCGCCATCCCCTGGGTTCAGGCGCTGCGGTCTTCGCAGACAGCCCGGCCCGCACCATCACCCAGGCCACCGACCGAACTCGTGCGTCTGTCGCTCGCGGCCGAGAAACCGGGCCTCGCCGAACCCTTCAAGGGCATCACGGCCACGGGACAGCTCGAGCCGAACCTCTTCCCCCTCCGCTCCACGGGAGTCTCCACCGCTCCCGTGCGCGTTGCCGCCGAGGCGTTTCTGGCGGCGCTGAGCGACACCCAACGCCGCGTCACCAGCTTTCCGGTGGACGGAGATGAGTGGCGAAAGTGGATGAATCAGAGCTTCTATGTCCGGCAAGGGGTCAGCTTCGCCGATATGACCGACGCCCAGCGTGAGGCCGCCTTCGCCCTCTTGGGTGCTGGCCTCAGCGCGAAGGGCCTGACCCAGACGCGCGACATCATGCGCCTCAACCATACCCTCGGCGAGCTGAACGACAACAACTTCGAGGAGTACGGCGAGTGGCTGTACCACCTCACGGTGATGGGCACGCCGTCGGCCACCGGTCCGTGGGGATGGCAGTTCGACGGCCACCACGCCATCATCAACTACTTCGTGCTGGGTGATCAGGTGGTGATGACGCCGTTCTTCGCCGGCTCGGAACCGGCCACGGCCCCGTCAGGCAAGTACAAGGGCACGACCATCCTCAGAGACGAGCAGCAACGCGCCCTCGCATTCGTGAACGGCCTCGCGGACGCTCAGCGCGGCAAGGCGATCCTCAGTTTTTCAAAGGCCGGAAACGACATCCTGACCGAAGCCTGGAAGGACAACGTCGTCCTCGACTATGCGGGTCTTCGCGCCACCGAGCTGACCGAGGCGCAGCGGACTCAATTGCTCGGCCTCGCCGCGCTCTACGTGGACAACGTGACCGACGGCCACGCCCGGGTGCGGATGGATGAAGTACGCCGCCACATCGATCGGACGTGGTTTGCCTGGATCGGGAAGACAGAGCCAGGCAGCGTCTTCTACTATCGCATCCACAGCCCGGTCATGCTGATCGAGTTCGATCACAACCGCCCGGCGAACCTGCGGCATCTAGCCGCGGATCCGATGCTGCCCAACGTCGAACACATCCACACGATCGTCCGAACCCCGAACGGCAACGACTACGGCAAGGATCTGCTGCGGCAGCACTACCTGCGCCATCCGCACTGACGCCGCCGCGTGGCCGTCAGAACGCGATGCCGATGTGGACGCCAAGCCCAACGGACGTCTGCCGTTTGGCGACGCCGTCGACGAAGCGGACCGGAACGACGACTTCCCCGAACCGGCTGTGCGTGCGGGCGTGGTAGAGCGCGCGATTCAGAAGGGGTGTGAAGCCCCACGCCTTGCCCTTCACGTCGACCGCGGCGCGCACACCGACGGCGAAGTCGTGGCCGACGCTCGTCACCAGACCGGGATGCAGTTCAAGCGACAGCTTGCCTGGGTTGTTCTACACGACCGGGACCACCTCGAGATCGAGCGTGTAGCGGCCGAAGTGCGCCACGCCA
This sequence comes from Vicinamibacteraceae bacterium, assembly GCA_031407765.1. GTDB lineage: Bacteria > Acidobacteriota > Vicinamibacteria > Vicinamibacterales > Vicinamibacteraceae > JBDSLU01. The sequence continues at coordinate 7,304 of JANOIR010000344.1, read as the reverse complement.
AGTCCGACTGGGAACCCGATTACGAAATCATCGGCAACCGTAGTGGTGTGTCCGTCGGAGCGGCTCACCATCGGGACGACGAACCCGATATTGCCGCCGATCCGGGTATTTCGCGGTTTCTCGGCCTACTGCTGCCGCAACGCCTCCATCGGATCGACCTTCGACGCCCGGCGTGCGGGAAGGCAGCCAGCGAGGGCCGCGACGACGGCGATCACGGCCACCGCGGCGGCGATCGTCAGCGGGTCGTTCGGTGACAGCCCGTAGACCACGGTCTTGACGAACTGTCCGGCCCACAGCGCAACGGCAAGACCCAGCGCGATACCGATGCCGACGAGCCGCATCGATTCGCCCATTACCATGCCGACCACGGTGCGCCGCTGCGCGCCGAGCGCCATACGGACGCCGATCTCGTTGGTGCGGCGCGAGACGTTGTAGCTCATGAGACCGAACAGGCCGATGCACGCCAGCATCACGGCCAGCGCCCCGAAGGCAGCGTAGGCCCTGGCAAAGAGGCGCTCCTGCGCGAAGCGCAGCGAGATCTGCTCCGTCTGCGACGTGAACCGCTCAATCGGCAAGGTCGGGTCGACCTCGCGCATGGCGGCACGCGCGGTCTCGGTCATCGCCCGCGGATCGCCCGCGGTCCGCAGCACGACGCTCAGACCGCGCGCCGGCTGTTCCCACACGCACCGGTACATGGTCGGCGGGCCGGGATCGCGCACGCTCGCGTATTTCGTGTCGCGTACCACGCCGATGATCTCGAACTCACCGGACTTCTCGAGCGAGTAGCCGACACGCCGGCCGACGGCGTCGCCGTTGGGGAACAGCTTGCGCGCCGCCGCCTCGTTGAGGATCGCCACCTTCGGCGCGGTCGGGCCGTCGTGGTCGGTGAACCCACGACCCCGCTGCACCGGGATCCCCAACGTCGCGAAGAACGTCGGTGACACGTGCATCATGAACATCCGCTCTTCGGCGGCGGTCGGTGACGCCTGCCCCTGCGTCCACGTCGAGCTCGTGCTGGTGCTGCCCGAGAGCAGCGTCGTCCGCGTCAACGCGGCCGACGTCACGCCGGGAAGCGACGACATCCGCTCGATCACCTGGCGGAAGACCTGCGCCGAACGATCCGGATCGTAGCGATTGAGGCTCGGATTCACGTGGAACATCAGCAGGTTCCTCGAGTCGAAGCCGACGTCCACGCTCTTCAGGTTCTCGAGGGTTCGCAGGAACAGGCCGGCTCCGATGAGCAGCACCACGGACATCGCCACTTGCAGCACCACCAGCCCCTTGCTGAGGATGGTGCGCGAGCTGGTGACGCTGCGGCTGTTCTCCTTCATCGCGCCGGCCAGATCCACGCCGGTTGCGCGCAGCGCCGGCAGGAGGCCGAAGACGATGCCGGTCAGCAGGCTGACGCCGGCGACGAACCCGAAGACCCGCCAGTCGAGCGGCGCCTTTTCGCCGAACGGCAGCAGCGCGCGCGACCAGTAGGCGACGAGTGCGCCGAGGGCGCCGCCGAGACTGGAAAGCACGAGGCTCTCGGTGAGCAGCTGGCGGACCAGCCGGCCGCGGGTCGCGCCCATGGACAGTCGGACCGAGATCTCGCGGTGCCGCGTCGTCGCACGCGACAGCAGTAGATTCGCGACATTGGCACAGACGATCAGCAGGACGATGATCACCACGACGGCGAGGAACCCGGCCGACCGCTGCGCCTGCGGATCCACGTCGTAGTAGCCGTGCGCGGCCGACCTGACCATGAGGTCAGGCACCGCGGTTCCGCGCTGCCGGTTGAACGAGAGGCTCTTCTCCTCCGCCGTCAGCGACGAATGGTACTCGGCCATGCCCGCCTTCGCCGTGCGCTCGAAGACCGTCGCGAAGTTGGCGTGGGCCTGTTCGGTCGACGCGCCGGCTTGCAGGCGACCCACGAACTGCAGCCACCACGTGGTTGGTTGCTGAGTGGGCGGGATCGCCGCCTTCCCGTCGGGCAGGGGCCCCGGGGGACTGAAGGCCGCATTGAACGCCAGCGGCACGGTGACGTCCGGCGGCTCACCGCCGAGCCGCTGAATGCCCGAGAAGTCCTGGGGCGTGATCCCGATGATCGTGACCATCGTGCCGTTGATCGACACGACGCGATTGATCGCCGACGTCTGGCCCCCGAACCGCTTCTGCCAGTAGCCATGGCTGATCACCGCGACCGGCGGTGCGCTCAGCCGATCGTCATTTTCACCGAACACGCGGCCGAGCGCGGCGGGAACGCCGAGCACCGTGAAGTAATTGCCGGAGGCCTGGTAGCTCCCGGCGAGTTCCGCGCGCCCGTCGACGATGACGTTCACGTCCCCTATCGGCGCTCCTGCCGCCAGGCCGGTCAAGGTCGTGTTCGCGGCGCGAAACTGTTCGAGCATCGCGAACGAGAACGTCGACCGGACGTTCCGCGTCCCGGACGCACCCGAGTAGCCGTAGTCGCTCGAGCTCCGAACCATGTCGTTCTTGCCGGTCCAGTTGAACCGGACGAGGCGTTCGGGCTCGGGGACGGACACGGTCTGCAGGAGCAGGCCGTTGACGGCCGTGAACAGCGCCGTGTTCGCGCCGATCCCGAGCGCCAGCGAGACGAGGACGACCATCGTCCAGCTCTTGGTGTGGAGGAGGACGCGGACGGCCAGGCGCAGGTCCCGAACGAGAGCGGTCATGGGTCCCCTTTTCTGAAGCCGCTACTGTAGCCGCTTTCACCGGCCGGAGTCCTCCCCGCGGCCCGCGGCACGATCGGCGGGCAAATGTCGGACTCGCAGACGGCATAATCAGGTCGCCAATGCCGGACAGGGTGTACGCGTTGCTCGTGGGCATCAACGACTATGGGCCGCCAATCGAGTCCCTGGATGGATGCCTGAACGACGTCGACCTTTTCCACGAGTACCTGGATCACCATGTCGATCCGGCGGCGCTGGCCATCGAGGTGCTGAAGAACGGCGACGCGACCCGCGCCAACGTCAGTGATCGCTTCCGGTCGCATCTGGGCCAGGCTCGATCCGGTGACGTCGCGCTGTTTCAATTCTGCGGACACGGGGCGCAATGGGCGTCGAACGCGGCGTTTCGTCAGCTTTCTACGGACGGCAAGGACGAAGGGCTGGTCTGCTACGACAGTCGTCGCCCCGGCGGGTTCGACCTTGCGGACAAGGAGCTGGCCGTCCTCATCGCGGAGGTCGCCGAGAACGAAGCGCACATGGTGGTGCTGTTCGATTGCTGCCACTCCGGTTCCGGCACGCGTGGGGTCGATGCCGTTCGGGGCCTGAAGCCACGGCTGACGCACGAGGTGACGACCGAGCGCCCTCTCGAGAGCTACTTGAACGGGCACTACGCCCGCTTACGCGACGCACGAGTACCGCTGGTCGTTCCGCGGGGCCGCCACATCCTGCTGGCCGCGTGCGAACGCGGGCAACTGGCGCAGGAATCGCCTGGACACGGCCTGTTCACCAGCACGCTGGTCGACGTGCTGGTGAAATCCGGCGGCGATGTCAGCTACGCCGATCTGTTCGTGCGCTGCCGCGCCGCCGTCCGTGCGCGCGCCTTCGACCAGGATCCGCAGTTCGAGGCCTACGACCGGTTCGACGCGGGCGCCGGTTTCCTCGGACGGCCCACGACCCGCACGTTGCGCGGCCGGTATCTCGCCTATTGCGATCAAGGTGTCTGGACCGTCGAGTGCGGGGCCATCAGCGGCGTGCCGAGCGAGCCGGAGATCGCCGTAGCCTTGGCGCTGTATCCGGAACACGATCGGACGACACCTGCCGGCACGGCCCGCGCGGTGCAGGTCGGATCACAGAAGAGCGAAATCGAGCTCGACTTTGAGAGCAGCGAGTCGGCGCGGTATGTGGCCGAGATCACCAGCCTGCCCGCCGCACCGATGCCCGTGGCCTTCGCGGGCGAGGACACGGCGCGTTCGGCCGTTCAGGAAGCCCTGAGGCAGCAGGGCGTGTCCGTGAGCCTCGGAGGCCCCGGCGAGGCTGCGGCGTACGCCCTGACGGCCCGTGACCGACGTCTGACGCTGACGTCAGCGCGGCGGGGGCTGGCGATCGGGTTCGTCGACGTGGCCGGCGATGCGTATGCACAGGCCGCGGCGTCGCTCGCGCCCGCCGTGAAGCACGTGCTGCAGTGGGAGCGCTGCCTCGCGTTGCAGAACCACCGGACGGCCATGGACCGGTCGACGGTGGACCTCGCGTATGTCGAGCGACTCGACGACGGTGGTGAACGCGCGCACGACGGTCCGGAGGCGGTGCTCGCCTACACGTCTCCAGGCGGCCGGTGGCGCCCGATCCACGGCCGCTTCAGAGTCCGCAACCGTACGGCGCAAACGTTGTCCGTGGTGCTGGCCTACTTCTCGGAGGCGTACGGCGTCTACGTCCTGAACCCGAACGAGCCGATCGAGCCGGGCAACGCCTGGACGACGGTGTGGGGCGATGGTCCAGAGGACCACTTCCTGCTTCCGGACGGCGTCGACGAGTCATCCGAACGCTTCAAGCTGCTCGTGGCCACGGAAAGAGTCGACGATTTCCTCTTGGCGCAGTCGCCGCTCACAATCGGCGACGAGTACGGCATGACGAGGGCGTCCGACAGCGTCCCTCCTCCCCGCAAGGTGGTGCACACGAACGAATGGTTCACCAAGGACTTCCAGATCCGCGTGGTGCGACGATGAGCGATCGGCAGGCGCTGCCCTTCGCGCGGCATCACGCCTTCATCGTCGGCATCGACGCCTACGAAAAGGTGTCGGTCCTGAAGACCGCGACCAGCGACGCGCGGCGGCTGGCGCAGGTGCTGGCCGAGAAGCAGCACTTCGACGTGCATCCGCCGCTGCTGGACGCTCACGGCGCCGCACTGCGCACGCTGCTCGGCGACACGATGCCCCGGCTCGTCAAAGCTGACGACCGGGTGCTGTTCTATTTCGCCGGGCACGGCATTGCCGCCGATGGCGACGACGGACCCGCGGGCTACCTGGTGCCCGCCGATGCCGACCCGACCGATCTGAAGTCCCTCATTCCGATGGCCGACCTGCAGGAGGCGCTGCAGGTGTTGCCGTGCCGTCACCTGCTGCTCATCCTCGATTGTTGCTTCTCGGGCGCCTTTCAGTGGGCCAGCCGGATGCGGGCCATCGGTTCGCTGATGCCCAAGCGCATCTACCAGAAGCGGTTCGATCGGTTCGTTCTCGACCCGGCCTGGCAGGTCATCACGTCGGCCGCCTACGACCAGAAGGCTATGGACGTGCTGCAGGGCCAAGCGACGGGCGACCGCGGGCTCGCCGCCACGCCGGGCGGTGAGCTGCATTCCCCGTTCGCGCTCGCACTGTTCGACGCGCTGGCGGGCGACGCCGACTTCCGGACCGGGCGCGAGGGCGACGGCCTGATCACGGCCACCGAGGTCTACGCCTACGTCCGCGATCGGGTGGAGCCGGCGACGCTCGCCGCCGGGCAGGGCAAGCGCCAGACGCCCGGCTTCTTCCCGCTGCGCAAGCACGACAAGGGCGAGTTCATCTTCCTGCACCCGAACAACCGGCTGAACCTGCCGCCGCTGCCGGTGCGCAGTCCCTACAAGGGGCTGCAGTCGTTCGACGAGTCCGACCAGGCGCTGTTCTACGGGCGCGACCGCGCGATTCGCGAACTGCAGGCGCGGTGCGAGTCGGTCCGGCTGCTGGTGGTGAGCGGTGCGTCGGGGACCGGCAAGTCGTCGGTGGTCAAGGCCGGCCTTTTGCCGCTGTTGCGCGCGGCCGGGCATCAGATCCTCCCGGTAATCCGCCCGGGGCTCCATCCGCTCGCGGCCTTGGAGCAGGTGCTGACCGAGGTCGGCGCCGCCGGCGGGCCCAAGGCGGTCCTGCTCATCGACCAGTTCGAGGAGCTGATCACCCGGTGTCCCGACGAGCAGGAGCGCCGGGCGTTCGCGGCGCGGCTGCGCCAGGTGGTCGACGACGAGGCGCGGATCCATCGCGTCATCGTCACGGTGCGATCCGATTTCGAGCCGCAGGTGAGTGGCGGCGAGCTCAAGGCGGCGTGGAACGCCGGCCGCTGCACCGTCCCGCCCTTCAGCCTCGAGGAGTTGAAGGAAGTCATCCTCATGCCCACCATGCAGGATGTGCTGCTCTTCGATCCGCCGGAGCTGGTCGACGAGATCGTCGGCGACGTGGTGCAGTCGCCCGGCGCGCTGCCGCTCCTGGCCTACGCGCTCAGCGAGCTGTACGAGGCCTACCGGTCCAGCGGCCGCGAGGACCGTGCCCTGCGCAAGACCGACTACGAGCGCCTGGGCGGCGTGATGGGGGCGCTGCGCAGCAAGGCCGACGAGCTGCACCGTGCGCTGGAGCCGGCGCAGCAGGCCACGATGCGCAAGATCATGTTGCGCCTGGTCTCGGTCGAGGGCGACCTGGCCGGCCGGCGCGTGCCGATGGTCGATCTCGACTACTCGGCCGACGAGAATCCGCGCGTCGAGGCCGTGGTCGAGCGTCTCGTCGACGCCCGCCTGATCGTCAAGGCGCAGGACTACATCGAGCCGGCCCACGACGCGCTGGTGCGAGCCTGGAAGACGCTGCACGAATGGATTCACGCGGCGGGCCGCGACGCGCTGATCCTCGGGCAGCGGCTGGCGCCGGACGCCGACCAGTTCGCGCGGACCGGGGACCGCGAGCTGCTCTGGAACAAGAACCCGAACCTCGCCGTCGCCGCACGGGCGCTGAAGGATCCGCAGCACCCGTTCAATGCCCGGGAAGTCGTGTTCGTGCGGAAGAGCGTCGCCCGCAACCGCCGCCGCAAGGTGGTGGCGTGGGCGATCGCCGTGGCCACGGTGGTGGCCCTGGCGGTGCTGTCGGTCTGGGCGCTGCTCGAGCGGGCGACCGCCGAAGAGGAAAAGGAGCGCGCGCTGCTCAGCCTCTTCGAGGGCCTGAGCCTCAACATGAACCAGGGGCAGCCAGGCAGCCTGTGCGTGCAGGGACTCTGTGAGAAAGCGCCGATCGGCGATGGGGCGGATGCGTGGCGCTCGCTCGGACGGCTGCCCGCGAGCATGGCGACCTTCGAGGGGCGGCCCGAATCGCGGGTCTTCGCCGCCTCGCGCAAGTTCGGGTGGGGGAGCGTGATCGTCTACGCCCAGGACGCGCTGACCCTGGACGAGGAGATCACCGACGGCAGCGACAATCTGCTGTTCGCGCAGAACGCCCTCGCCTGGCTCACGCCGCTGGAGTCGAAGGAGGGCTGCCCGAAGGAGGTCACGATCCTGACGTGGGAGGGCACCTTCGCCAAGGTCGCGCGGATGCAGCGGGTGCGCGACTTCATCGCCCGTCGTGGCTG
>JANOIR010000332.1:0-5523 GCA_031407765.1 Vicinamibacteraceae bacterium | reverse complement strand
GCCCGGTGAGCCGCCGAACCGGCTGCGCTACGCCACGCTGACAGGGCGGGTGAACTTGCGGTGGGACGGCGCGAAGGAGGCGACCCTCTGGATGGCGCCGCCGATCGGCACCTGGCGCCGCGCGCAGGGGACCGTCTCCATCGAGATGTGGCGTCGGCTCTCGCGCGCCGAGGGTCGGGCCGTCGACGCCGAGGTCGCGTCGCTGCCGCTCCCGTTCACGTGAGGACTACTGCCCCCGCTCGATGTGCGTCGAATGAGGACGACCGAAGAACAGAACGTATCCGTCGGCGTCCTTGAGCTCGAAACCTCGCAACCCATCGTCGTCGTTCTTCAGGGGTTGAGAAAGCTCGACGTTCCGCGACGAGAATTCGGCCGCCAACCCGTCCGGATCGGGGACGTGGAGGTACGCATCCCAGCGGGCCCAGCCCTTCTTGACGTCTCGCGTGTAGTTCGGCATCGGATCGACCCCAACGTCCTTGAGGATGATCATCGCGGCATCCCGCTGGACGATGCCGAAGAAGATGTCGTCAGGGTCGGGCCCTTGAAACGTGATCTCGAACCCGAGGCGGTCACGATAGAACGACAGCGCGGCGGGGACGTTCCTGACGATGAAGAACGGCGCGATACCGGAGATCGCTGGCCTGCTCATAGGACTCTCCACCGCCGTGGCTCCCGGGACCTGTCCGCGATCCGCTATTGCGGCCGCCCGAGGTGCTTCGAGAGATACGCCACGACCGCGCGGGCTTCGTCGTCCGACCCGCGTGCCCCGCGTAGCCGCATATCCGAGACCATCAGCTCCCACTCGGTTGGGCTGAGCCGGGCGCCGCTGAATGCCTGGACGCCGTGGCACCCCGTGCACATGCGCAGCGTGATGTCCCGGTTGGGATCGGCCGGCAGCTCCGCAGGCGCAGGCACCGTCGGCACCCTCGGCACGGGCCTCGCGACGGCCGTCGGCGTCGCGACCGGGGCGTCCGACAGCGCGAACGCGATGATGCTGTCGCCGCGATCGTTGGTCCCGTTGCCGACGTTTCGCAGCTTGGTGGGGCCGCCGGCGGCAATCGCGACGTACTGCTTGCCGCCCGGCCCGGTGTAGGTCACGGGCGTCGCCTGGCCGCTGGCGTCGAGCGCTCCCGCCCACAGCTCACGGCCCGTCCTCGAATCGAATGCGCGCAACGTCGCGTCCATGCTGGCGCCGACGAACAGGAGCCGGCTCGCGGTCGCGATCGTTCCGCCGACGTTCGGCGTGCCGGTGTTCGTCAGGCCCTGCGCCGCCAGCTCGGGGAATGATCCGAGGGGCACCCTCCAGGCGATCTCGCCGGTGTTGACGTCCACCGCCGAGAGCTCGCCCCATGGCGGCTGCTGGCAGGGATAGCGGTCGGGATCGAGGAACCGCGCGTAGCCGCTCGCGTTCTTGTAGGCGACCGCCTTGTCGGGATCGTCCTTCACCATGTGGCCGATGCCACCCAGGCTCGACGTGTTGACGAAGACGTAGCCGAGGCGCGGATCGAACGACACGCCACCCCAGTTGCCGCCGCCCATCGAACCCGGAAAGACCAGCGTGGTCCTGGTGCCGTTCGGCGTATAGAGGCTGCGGCCAACGAGCGTGTCGAAGAGGTCCGTGCAGTATTTCTCCACGGCAGGCGTCCGAGTGCTGACCTCGGCGCGCGTCATCGACGTGCGCGCCAGCGGCGCCGGCTTCAGCGGGAAGGGTTGCGTCGGCCAGGCGTGCTCGCCCGGAACGTCGCTCGGCGGCACCGGACGTTCCTCGACGCCGTAGATCGGCTTGCCGGTCTCGCGATCGAGCAGGAACAGCAGGCCCATCTTGGTGATCTGCGCGACCGCCGGAACGAGGCGGCCATCGCGCACGATGTCGATCAACGCCGGCGGCGCGGGCACGTCGTAGTCGAAGATGTCGTGGTGGACGACCTGGTAGTACCAGCGTAGCTTTCCGGTCGCCGCATCGAGCGCCACGACGCAGTTCGCGTAGAGGTTCGTGCCCGGGCGATCGGCGCCGTAGAAGCTGTCGGCCGGATTGCCAGTCGGCAGAAAGACCAGGCCGCGTTCGGTGTCGACGGTCATGCCCGCCCACAGGCTCGGGCCGGAGCGGTTCTTCCAGCCGTCCGGGCCCCACGTGTCGTTGCCGGGCTCGCCTGGCCGCGGCACCAGATGGAATCGCCACACCAGCGCGCCGGTCCGCAGATCGTACGCGCGCGGATCGCCGCTCGGACCGAGGCTCGGGCCTTCGGGCGTCGATGCGCCAACGATCGCGAGGTGCTTGTAGATGGCCGGAGGCGACGTGATCGGAAGATTGGTGCGGGGAAACGCGTCCGTCACGCCCGTCTTCAGATCGACCACGCCGTCGACGCCAAAGCCCGCGGCCGGCTGCCCGGTCTTCGCGTCGAGCGCGATCAAACGGCCGTCGCCCGTGCCGAAGACGATGCGCGGTCCGATCCCGGCCTCGCCCGCCCAGTATGCGACGCCGCGATGCTCGCGCGATCCGCGGACGCCCGAATCGTACTTCCAGAGCTCGGCACCGGTTTCGGCGTTCAGCGCGACCACGCGCTGCCGCTTGGTGGAGACGTACATCACACCGTCGACGACGATCGGCGTCGCCTGGAACTGGGTGCCCTCCTCGCCCGTGTGATACGTCCACGCCCGTGCGAGCCGCGCGACGTTGTCGGCCGTGATCTGCGTGAGCGGCGAGTAGCGCGCGCCCCCGGGGTCGCGGCCGACGACCGGCCAGTCGCCGGAGATGGATGTCTGCCCCGACACCGACCACGCGGCGCACCACGAGGTGGCCACGACCAGGACCGCCCGCATCCGTTGTGTCACGCCCACCTCACGGGTTGTCGTCGCCGAGGACCGGTCTGCGTGGCGACAGCCATCGCCGGCATAGTAGCGGATTAGTTCTGCCAGACGGCGAACCCCTGCGCCCGTAGCCAGGCGGCGAGCTTCGGTTCCATGGAGGCAGCCACCCGATACGGCAGGCGCGAGAATCCCTCGACGAGATCGAGCCTGAGCCTGAGCCCATGGGCGTGGACGAGGCGAGCGGACTGCGTTCCCGCCCGGTGACGCTCGAACCGCTCTTCTGGCGCGAGCCCGGTCAGCCCGATGTAGACGCATCCGCCCGCCGCGCCGCCGGGATTGCGGTCGCGAAAGGCGCGGTTCTTCCAGACCGCCCGGTCGAGCTCGATGGCGTAGACGCTGTGGTGTCCGCGCGACCATGACGCCGCCGAATAGCCGGCGCACGTCGAGAAGAGCTCCGCCTCGAGTCCGGAGGCGGGGCTGGGCTCGAGCGGCTCGCCCGCGTCGATCCTGCGTTTGCCGCCCCACCGAAAGAAGACGTCGGACGACGTCTTCCTTGCGCGGATCACGTAGCCGCGTCCCCACTGCGGGTAGTCCGCGTGCCGGACGATGTCGCCGGGCGCCATGGCTTCACAGTACTATCTGGCGACTTGGCTCTCGAACCAGGGAAAGCGCCGATCGTCGCCGTCATCGGCCTCGCCTGCCTCCTCGGGTCGGCGGTGCTGGCGTGGCTGTCCTCACCCGCCACCCTGGAACTGGCGCGCGACAACGAGGACCACGTCGGGGCCGCACTCGGATCGCGGCTCTTCGGCCTGTTCACAATCACCTCCGAGCGCATCGAGCGCATTCGATCGGTGTCGCTCGTCAAGTACAACCAGCCCGGGCACCAATCGGGCACGCCAGACCGCATCGTCTTCGAGACCGCGAAGGGGCCGGTCGACCTCGGTCGCAATCAACAGCTCTTTGCCCTTGACTATCCGGAGATCGCCAGCTTCTTCAAGGCAGACGGCCCGCCCTCGCTGACGTTGTCCAGCATCGCCCGCGGACGCGAGCTGCGGCGCTTCGTGATCGCGCAGGCCGTCGCGCTGTTCATGTTCCTTGGCGGCCTCGGCCTCGAGTGGATGGTGCTGCAGCACCTGAGGTCGTAAGCCGGACGCCACGCTCGAGCCTGAAGCGCGCGGCCCCTACTTGCGGCCGACGGGCTCGGTGGAGAAGCGCACGCGCGGGAACAGCTCGGGCATGTGCGAGTCCCACACGCCGTGCGGGCTCCACGCCCAGCCGCCTGGATCCTTCGCCGGCGGCGCTTCCTTGTACTGGTTGAACCGCGAGAAGTCCATCCGCCACTCGTCGCCGTCGCGTGGCGGCAGGGCGCGGCCATCCGGCATCGCCAGCGGCTCGAGCGAGCGCCACGGGATGCGCAGCTCCACGGTCCAGCCGCGGTCGCGGTCCCTGTTGTCGTTGATCGTCCCGTCGACGTGGACCGCCGTCTCGAGGCCCGGCATGTCCCAATTCCAGTAGCCGATGCGCGGACCGCGCGGATGCTTCGTGAAGCCGACCCCGTTGAAGGGCCTGACGCCGGCGCGCGTGCGATCGAACTCCGGCCGGCTCGCGTATCCGCTCGACGCGAACTCGCGCTCCCAGATGAAGAAGACCTCGTAGATCGTGCCGAAGCTGTTGATCTCGAACTCGTAGTAGGCGTCGCGGCCGGCGATGAACAGCTCGACGTCGTTGTTCTTGTAGATCGGCGAGTCGCGCTCGGTCAGCGTCGCCTCGACGAACGGCTCCTCGATCCAATACCCGACGTAGAGGTAGGTGTCGTCCCACAGCACGGCGGCGCGGGTGTCGTGGATGCCCGGGCTCCCGCCAACGAGATCGGCGAAGCGCGGCGAGCGCTCCGCGGCCCGCCAGTCCGCCTCGTCCAGCCGGCCGTCGATGACGAGGGCCGACGTGGCGCGTCGAGCGGTATAGCGGGCGATGCGCTCCTCGGGCCAGGGGAAGGGCCAGGTCTGGGCCAGCAGCGGCATGGCGCCGCATGTTAACAGCGCCGCCAGGGCGCACCGCGAGGACCGCCTCCGAATCCATCCACGCACCATGGCGATGGAGTTTACTTGCTTAGCCGCGCGTGGCTTGAATAGGCGCCGCGACCCGGCCGGCACCGCACCCACTGAAGACAGCTTATGATCGTGCGGCTATGGCATCCCTGATTGAAGCGATCGACATCAAGCGCAAGTCGTTCTTCGAGTACGAGGCCGCGCCGTACCACTGTCTCGAGGTCGAGGTGTCGCGGCCGACCGCCCGCGGCGGCCAGACCCTGGTCCGGCTGAAGATGCGGAACCTGCTGACGCGCGCCGTGTTCGATCGGACGTTCAAGGCCGGGGAGAAATTCAGCGAGCCCGATCTGGTCAAGATCAAGGCCGCCTACTTGTACGCCGACACGCACGGCTACAACTTCATGGACCAGGAGAGCTTCGAGACGGTCACCCTCACCAGCGACACGCTGGGTGAGGATCGCCTGTTCCTCGTCGACAACCTGCCCGTGGAAATCCTCAAATACAACGGCAACCCGATCGGCATGGAGCTGCCACCGCACGTGGAGCTCGCCGTCACCTACACCGAGCCCGCCGTCCGCGGCGACACCAGCAGCGGCAGCGTGACCAAGGCCGCGACGCTCGAGACGGGCATGGAAGTGCGGGTGCCGCTGTTCGTCAAGGAAGGCGA
>JANOIR010000207.1:0-9987 GCA_031407765.1 Vicinamibacteraceae bacterium | reverse complement strand
GCGATCACGCGTCGCGGGCGATAGGCAAGGCCATCGGACGCCGCGTGTTCCGCGAAGTGCTGCGCCACACGCTCGGCTTCACGGAGGTGTCGCGATGACGCGCGCCACGCTTCGCGATCTGGTCACGGCGGTCGGTGTGGTCGTCGTCGCGGCGGCCCATGCCGCGGACGCCGCCGCCCAGGCCGCTCCACCCGCGGCGCCGCCGGCGACCGCGACCCACAAGCACTACGAATCGACGGCGGCGGCGACGCAGGCCGGGCCGGACGGCACGCTCGCGCCGCGGCTGCAGCGGCTCGGCTCGCACACCATGCCGGAGTCGACGGCGCGGCCGCGTGCGCAGCGCTTCTTCGATCAGGGGATACGGCTCTCGTACGCCTTCAATCACGCCGAAGCCGGTCGCGCCTTCCGCGAAGCGGCCCGCCTCGATCCTGGGCTGGCGATGGCCTACTGGGGCCAGGCGCTGGTGCTCGGCCCGAACATCAATGCGGCGATGGAGCCGGCCGTCGAGGCCGAGGCGCTGGCCCTCGTCGAGCAGGCCCGGGCCCGGGCCCGCGCCCGGCGCACCACACCGCGTGAGCGGGCCCTGATCGACGCGCTCGCCCGGCGCTACAGCGGCCGCAGCGCCGATCGCGCCGCCAACGATCGCGCCTACGCCGAGGCGATGCGCGCGATGCACCAGCGGTTTCCGCGCGATCTCGACGCTGCGATGCTCTATGTCGAGTCGATGATGGGCCTGCGGGCGTGGAACTACTGGATGCCGGATGGCCGGCCGCACGCCGGCACGGCGGAGATCGTCGCGCTCACCGAGGAGGTCCTGCGCGTCAATCCGGCCCACCCGGGCGCGCTGCACTTCCTGATTCACCTGGTAGAGGCGACCACGACGCCGGAGCGCGCCGAGCGCGCAGCGGACACCATCCTCACGCTGATGCCGGCGGCGGGCCACATGATCCACATGGCCTCGCACATCTATCAGCGCGTCGGCCGCTACGCCGACGCGATTCGCAGCAACCAGCTCGCGGTCGCGGCCGACGAGACCTATCTGTCCCACTGCCGCGCGCAAGGCTTCTATCCGATGGCGTACTACCCGCACAACATCCACTTCCTGTGGTTCGCCGCGTCACTCGACGTCCAGGCCGGCCTCGCCACCGACGCCGCCCGCCGCGTCGCCGCGCGCATCTCCGACGAAACGCTGGCGCAGATGCCGTTCACCGCGGGGTTCCGCGTGGTCCCGTACTGGACCCACGTGCGGTTCGGCCGCTGGGAGGCGATCCTCGGCGAGCCACGGCCGCCCGCGTCGAACGTGTTCCTCACCGGTGCGTGGCACTACGCGCGCGGCACGGCGCTGGCCGCCACCGGTCGGCTCGAGGCTGCCGACGCCGAGCTCGCTTCGCTCGAAGCGCTGATGACCCATCCCGCCCTCGATCAACCACTGTTCTCGCCCAACAGCGGACGCGCCATCATGGCGATCGGTCCGGCGATGCTCGCCGGCGAGATTGCGGCGGCCCGCGGCGCGTTCGACACGGCCATCCTGCAGCTCGATCGTGCGGTCCGGCTGGAAGACGCGCTCGTCTACACCGAGCCCTCTGAGTGGGCCTATCCGGCGCGGCACGCGCTCGGCGCGGTGCTGCTCGAGGCGGGCCGTGCCGGCGAGGCCGAGACGGTCTACTGGGAGGACCTGCGGCGCAATCGCGAGAACGGCTGGGCGCTGACCGGGCTCGTCCACGCGCTGCGCGCGCAGGGTAAGCACGCGGATGCCGAGATCGTCGACCTTCGACGCCAGGCCGCGCTCGCCCGGGCCGACGTGAGGCTGCCGGCCTCGCGCTTCGGCCGGCACGTGGCCACCCCGAGCGGCACGGCGTCACCGACTCGTGGCGATCCTTCGAGCCGCTGATGCCGCACCTGCCCGCTCACGTGCGGGTCCTGGCGCTGACGCAGCGCGGCCACGGCGGATCGAGCCGGCCAGACGACTACCGCTACGCCGCGCTCGCCGGCGACGTCGCCGCGTTCATGGACGCCCTGGCGCTGCGACGCGCGGTGATCGTCGGGCATTCGATGGGCTCGCTCGTGGCGCTGCGCTTCGCCATCGATCGACCCGAACGGACCGCGGGGCTGGTGCTGCTGGGCGCCTTTCATACCGTGAAGGGCCACCCGGAGGCGCAGGCGTTCTGGGACTCCGCGCTGGCGGGGCTCACCGATCCGGTCGATCCGGAGCTGGCCCGCTCGTTCCAGGAGAGCACCATCGCCACGCCGATCGCACCGGCGCAGCTGGAGCTGTTCGTCGCCGAAAGCCTCCGCGTGCCAGCCCGGGTCTGGCGGGAGACGTTCCGCGAGTTCCTGGCGACGGACTTCTCGGCGGAGCTGTCGCGCATCGCGACGCCCGCGCTGATCATCGCCGGCGGAAAGGACACGTTCAGCCGGCGACAGGAACGCGACGCCCTGGCCGCGAGGCTGCTCAACGCGACGGTCGTCGACTACGCGGACGTCGGCCACGCGCTGCACTGGGAGGCACCCGCGCGCGTGGCCGCCGACATCACCGGCTTCCTGACGCGGGTGACGAACCTCCATGCCGACAACGAGTCGGCAGGCACCGGCACAGACCCTCGGTGATGGCGAGCACTCGTCCCTCGCGGATCAGCGTGGATCGAGGCCCCGCCTCGCGCGCGCCCGCAGGCGGCCACGCTGGTAGCGCCGGCGCAGGAGCGCGCCCAGGACGGGGGCCGACTCGAAGTGCCGCAGCGTCGCCCCTAGCGCCGCTTTCGCGCGCTGCGCCGCGTCCTGCCACAGAAGCGCCGGCGGCGGCGCCCATGTCGGGAACGTCGCGCGCGCGTGTTCCGCAGCGATGGCGGTGAGCAGGTGCAGGCACAGCCCGTCGGGATCGCGCGCCAACGTCTCGGCCATCCCGACCTGTGGCCGAGGCGCATCCGGCGCGTAGGCGCGCCACCACGCCGACGGAAACTTGATCGTCGTCAGGCGATCGACGCACGCGATCCGTGTCCCGGCGGCGGCCAGCCGATCGAGCACGTCGACGTCGACCGGTCGCCCCAGATCATCATGCGCTTGCCACGGACCGACGCGGTCGAGCAGCGTCCGCTCGATCAGCCAGTTGGTCGGCGGCACGAAGTGGCCACGATACGAGGCCCCGCGCCGCGGCGGACCGGTCGCCGCGACCTGGCCGTCCGGGCCGAGCAGTGCGCCGATCCCATGCGCGAACCCGGCGCCGTCGCGCGCAAGGGCGTCGACCAGCGTGGCCAGATGCCAGGGAAACCACAGGTCGTCGTGCCCGAGATACGCCACGTAGCGACCGCGGGCGCGGCGCAGGCCTTCGTTGTTCGGGCCGGCCTGAGAGCCCGAGTTGCGGGTCAGGTTGGTCCACGCGAATCGTGGATCCGCGAGCGCCGTGACGGCCGCCTCGCTGGCGTCGGTGCAGGCATCGCCGACGACCCAGACCTCGAAATCCGCGCACGTCTGACGCTGCACGCTGGCGAGCGCGCAGGCCAGGGTCAGCCGGCTGTTGAAGGTGGCGACGACGACGGTGACGAGCGGCGCCGGCGGCCGGCCGGACGCCGCCTCACCATCCGGGGCCATCGTCGAAGTCGAACGGGATGAGGGCGTTCTTGAGCGGCAGCCGCAGCTTGTCGGGCGACTCGTGCTCGTAGGGCCGCGTCGGCATGTTGATGAAGATCGCGTCGACGGTGCCGATGTTGCGCACCGCGTGGTAGACGCCGCTTGGAATCACCATCAGCGCGGGCGCCCGCTCGCTGAAGACCAGGTCGTTGAGGCGGCCGCGGGTCGGCGAGCCTGGCCGATCGTCGAAGAGGCCCCACCGCACCACGCCGCTGATGAAGAAGAGCCGATCGTCCTGATGCTCGTGTACAACCCAGCCCTTCACGGCGCCCGGCCGGATCCGCACCTGGTAGACGTAGACCAGCGGATCCTGGTGCAGGCCCCAGGATGGCCGGTAGACCTCGACGATCTCGCCGCGCCGATCCTCCACGGGACGCTGGTAGCGCACGATGAGGCCGTCGATCAGCGGCTGGAGCGGCGTGCCTTCGGCGGTGACGGTGGCCGCGTCCTTGCGCGGCAGGTCCGGGGGCTGCGAGGTGGACATGTGCGCGCCATTGTATGGGCTCGCCGTGCCGGGTGGGCGGCGGCCTCAGCAGCCCCAGGTTCAGCCGCCCGGTTCAGCCGCGCCAGCGCGCCAGCCGGCCGCGCACGTCGACGTGCACGAAGGGGCCGTGCGCCGTGGTGCTGCCGTAGTCGCCCAGGCCACCGCGGAACAGCGCCGCCGGCATGCGGTCCATGCCGTCGACCAGCTTGAACAGCCAGATGGCGTCGGCGCGCGTCACCACGCCGTCGCGATCGAGATCGTCCATCCGGCCATCCGGCTTCTCGTCGACGAAGATGTCGGCGGCGGTGCCTGCCGTGTGCTGGCTGTCGCGCACGTTGCCGATCCCTTTGTTGTAGAACGGCGTGCGATAGCCGCTCATGATCGTGAGGGTGTCGACGCCGTGGCCGGCGCGATCGAGCGCCTCGACGATCCGTTCCAGCTTCAGGATCAGCGGCTCGCTGAGGACCACGTACTTCGGAAAGCCGCCCGGCTGCTTGCACAGGAACTGGCGCAGCTCGAAGTGCGGCGACAGCTTGGTGCGGACGTTCCCGGCGGTGACCTCGACGAATCCCTTCGGCTGGGTCCTGGCCGGATAGGTGCCGATACGATAGCCGTTCAGACGCCCGTCGCGCACCTCGTCGAACGGCACCAGCACGAACACATTGAGCTCCAGCGCCTTGCGTCCGCGGACGTCTTCGACGTGCAGCGTCACCAGGCCCGGCACGTCGGGTGCGAGCCAGCGCCACGTGGCCGGCGTTCGAGCCTGCAGCGTGCCGTCCCTGGCCTCCATCCGGTACGGTCCGTCGCCGCCGACGATCTCGAACGCGAGATCGCCGCCCGGCAGCACCGAGAGGCTACCGACCTTCTCGGTGAACCTCAGGCCCTGCACGGTCACCGCGAACGGCACCTTCTCGGCGGCGCGGGGCGGGACGGCGGTCAGCAGTAGAAGCGCGATCAGCGAGGCTAGGAGGCGGGCCATAGCGGGAAGGGGTTGATTGGCGTGCCCTGCCACCAGCGTTTGTCCGCGGCCAGCTTGAAGATCGTGAAGTGCAGGTGCGGCGTCTTCGGCGCCGCGTTGCCGCTGATGCCGACGTAGCCCAGGATCTGCCCGCGCCTCACGGTCTGGCCTTCCTTCAGGCCAGAGGCATAGCGATCGAGATGCGCGTAGTAGTAGCAGTAGGTACGGCCCGGGTCGAACTGGTAGACGGTCAAGCCGCCGCGCTCGCTCGTGAACAGCTTCTCGATACGGCCGTTCTCGACCGCGACCACCGGCGTCCCGCGCGGCGCCAGGATGTCGATCGCCTCGTGGACGTGGCCTGTACGACCTTCGGCGAACGTGTCGCGCAGCGTCTTGCGGTCGATGCCGTGGACCGGCACGTCGAGACGACGGCCGCGCAGCTCGTCCAGATCACGCAGACCGGTCGGCACTGGCACCGGCTTCATCGCGGCCGCGCCGCCCTTGGGGATGTCGCCTTCGGCCGCCGAGGGCAGCCGCCCAGCCGGCGCGGGCTCGGGCAGACGCGGCGTCGACATCGCCGCCGGGACGTCCATCCGCGCGACGTTGTCGTCACGCCACGCAAAGGCGTCGCCGGCCCGGGCGCGGACGCACGAGTAGCTGGAATGGGCAGCGACACCCACGAGCAGCCCGAGCGCGAAGACACCCGTCCGTCCCATCACGCAGCGTTACTCCTGCAGCACCGCCGGCATGCCCGCCTTCACCGCGGCGCCGAGCTCGACAGCGTCCCAGTTGGTGAGGCGGATGCAACCGTGCGACTGCGTCTTGCCGACGTTCTCGGGCCGCGGCGTGCCGTGGATGCCATAGTGCGGCTTCGAGAGGTCGACCCACACGAGCCCCACCGGATTGTTGGGCCCAGACGGAATTTTCGCCTTGCTGTGTGCCAGGTCGGCGTCCCAGAACAGGTCGGGATTGTAGTTGAACACGGGAGCGTCCGACTTGCCGTTGATTTTCCATTCGCCGACCGGCAGCGGATCGTGCTCGCTGCCCATCGACGCCGGATACCTCGCAATCACCTTGCCGGCGGCGTCGTGCACCAGCACTGCGCGATCGGACTGGTCGACGACGACCTTGGCGGCACCGGAGAGCGGCGTGCGGGTGACGTTGGGTACCTCGATCTGCTCGCCGGCGGCAAACGTCGCCGCCGGGTTGAGCGCTTTGAGCAGCGCCGGACTGGCGTGGAACCGCTCACCGAGCGCTTCGAGGATCGACGCGTAACCCAGCGCCGGCAGCTTCGCTTGCTCCATCATGTCTTCGGGCACCGTCGCATACGGCCCCGCGACATCGGCCTCGGTGATCGTGTACTGCGTCGTCGGCGGCAACGTGTCGGGCGTCAGCCCTGCGGCCGCGAACGCCGCCCGCGCCGCGCGGGTGTTGCCGCCGCCGCGGCCGTCGATCTCCCCGGGCGAGAAATGCGCGCGATCGAGCCGGACCTGGAGCGCCAGGGTGTCTCGCAGCGCCGGTTTGAGGGCCGCAGTGGCGGTCAGCACGGCGGGAGCGAGGAGAAGAACCACGCAGGATCGCAACATCAGCACATCGAACCTCGCGCAGTACGTTTCAAGACGGGTGCCACTGCGGACGTGAGTAAAGCCTCGCGAATTCTGCCCCAGCGCCGCCGCCGGGCTGGCCTGGTGGGTGCCGCGCGACCACACCATAGTGTCGTGTCCGCGTGATACGTGGCAGAAGTCCCGGAGCGCGGCGCCCGGCTGGCAAGGCGCGAGGAGTGAGGATATTGGGGATATCTGAGCGACGAGCAACGCAGCCAGGCGGGATGCCCCGCCCGGGAATTCTGCCGCGAATCACGCGGACAGGACACTAGCTCGTCAGTCGCCCATCCTTCGCCCGCACGTCATCAGCCCGCTAGTCCCCTGGAAACGTAGTGGCTCACATAATTCCCGGGCGGGGCATCCCCGCTGGCGGCGTTGCTCGTCGGTCGAATATGCCCAATATTCTTCCTCCTCGCGCCTTGCCACCGGGGCGCCGCGCTCCGGGACTTATGCAAGCCATCACGTTTCCAGGGGACTCGCCGTGCGATGCTGGTTCGCGCATGTCTGCCACCTCGCTCGCCGTCGTCGCTCAGCGCTGGCGATCGCCGGCGCTGGTGCGGATCGCCGGGCTGGCCACGACCGCGACCTACGCCGCGTTCATCGTCTGGGTCTACGCGGCGCAGCCACGCACGCTGCGCGAAGTCCGCGGCGGCGTCGCCGCCTCGATTGGCGTCTACAGCATCGACGTCGTGGCCTTCGACGAGGGCCTGCGCTTCTTCCGCGCCGATCGCTTCGCCGAGGCGCGGCGCGCCTTCGAGCGCGCCGATCCGGCGCAGCGCGACGCCCGCACGCAGTACTACATCGCCTACGCCTTCCTGCGCGAAGGCTGGGGCCGTGTCTACGCCGACGACGCGCTGTATCGCCAGGCCCAGATCGCACTGCAGCGGGCGCTCGCCGCGGCCGGCAACGGCGTCGTTCGTGTCGACGATCCAGGGCTGACGCTGAAGAGCTCCGATGAGATGGCCGAAGCGCTGGCGCGCGGGCTGCGTCGCGATGCCTCCGATCTCAACCCGCTGTCGATGCTGGAGCAGCGGCCGTGATCGAGACGAACCGCGTCAACGCGCGTCTGCCGTGGCACGAAGCGTTCACGCTGCCGATCGTCTTTCTGTCGGCGGCCCTCCTCGGCGGGCTGCGGATCGACCTGTCGGGCGGACTCGCGTTCGCTCCGCCGCCGCTGATGGCGCTGGTCCTCGCGGTGCTGCTGATCGCGGCGCTGTATCGGTCCGGCGTCCTCGATCCCGCGCGGTTGATCCATCCGCGCCGGCCGGGGCTGGCGAACGCCTCCGGTGCGGTGATCGTGGTCGCCCTCGGTGTCGCGGCGGCGCAGGTCCTGGCCGCATTGACGCCGGACGCCGGCCTGCTCGCGCTCGCCTTCGACCTGGCCTGGCTGGTGCTGATCGGCAACACGCTGGCGGCGCGACCGGATCGCGCCCGGCTGCTCGCCAGCCTGCTCGTGATCTTCGGCGCCGCGTTCGTCGTCAAGTTCGTGCTGCTCGCGGCGCTCTACGCGCCGGAGAGTGGCATGACCAAGCGCGTCGTGATGGCGCTCGTCGAAGGGGTGTCGCTCGGCTCGCTCGCTTACCAGCCGCCGGGACCGGCGACCGGATACGTCGCGTTCGCGACGGTGCTGCTCTTCCTCGCCGGCGTGGCGGCGCTGCCGCACGGGTCCGACCTCGACGGCGCGGCCGAGAGGCAGCTCGGGCCGACGCGCGTCGTGCCGGGCGTGCTGGTCGAGGGGGAACCGCTGCCGCCCGCCCCGCGCCACGCGCCGCCGCGCCGGGATCCCCGGGTGTGACCACGCCGCGGGTGGCCGTGTTCGTGACGACGCTGCAGGGCGGCGGCGCGGAGCGCGCCACGGTCACGCTCCTGCGCGGCCTCGCCGCGCGCGGCCTGTCCCTCGACCTGATCCTCGCCCGCGCCGAAGGACCGTACCTCGATCTCGTGCCCGACGCCGTCCGCGTCGTCGACCTGCGGGCGCGGCGCATGACGCGCGCCGTCCGCCCGTTGATCCGCTACTTGTCGCACGAGCGTCCGGCCGCGCTGCTGACGATGCTCACCCACGCCAACGTCGTCGGCGTCGTCGCGGCGGGTCTGGCCTCGCCTCGACCGCGGGTGGTCGTCCGCGAAGGCAGCCTCGTCGTCCGCACTGCCGAGGACGCCGGCACGATCCGCGCGCGGCTGCTGCCGCACCTGGTGCGTTGGATCTATCCGCGCGCCGACCTCGTGCTCGCCAACGGCGCTGGCGTGGCCGCCGATCTGCGCGCGCGA
Source organism: Vicinamibacteraceae bacterium (assembly GCA_031407765.1). Classification (GTDB taxonomy): domain Bacteria; phylum Acidobacteriota; class Vicinamibacteria; order Vicinamibacterales; family Vicinamibacteraceae; genus JBDSLU01. Next base: position 1,049 of record JANOIR010000207.1, on the reverse strand, counting down.
CTTGGCATCCCCGAGCGCAAGCTGCGCGTCGTGCCCAACCCCCTCGATCGCGATCGGCTGCGCGCCGGGGCGTCGGCGCCGTCGCCGCATCCGTGGCTCGACGACGACGGTCCGCCGGTCGTGGTCGCGGCCGGCCGGCTGGCGCCGGAGAAGGACGTCGCGACGCTGATCCGGGCCATCGCCTGCCTGCGGGCGTCGCGGCCGGTGCGGCTGATCGTCGTCGGCGAAGGCGGCGAGCGGGCGCGCCTCGAGGGCCTGGTCCGCGAGCTCGGGCTGGGTGACGCGGTCGCGCTGCCCGGCTTCGACCTCAACCCGTACGCCTGGATGGCGCGGGCCCGGGTGTTCGTGCTGTCGTCGCGTCTCGAAGGCGCGCCGAACGTGCTGATCGAGGCGATGGCGCTGGGCGTGCCGGTGGCGTCGACCGACTGCCCCTCGGGACCGGCGGAGCTCCTCGCCGGTGGGCTCGGGCCGCTGTCGCCGATCGGCGACGCAGCCCGGCTCGCCGAGAGCATCGCCACCTGCCTCGATCGGCCGGTCGCCGCCGAATCGCTGCGCCAGCGCGTCGAGTCGCACGACCTCGAGCGCGTCGTCGACGCTTACCTGGACGCCCTCGGCATCGCGCCGCCCTCCCCCATCGCAAGCCGGGCGGCCGAGGAGCCAGCGCGAGTCACTGCGCCGACGGCCGCCGCGGCGCCGGGGCCGGACGCACGGTCATGAGCGTGTCGAGCGGCGCCTTCGCGGCCCAGGCGATGCCGCGCAGCAGCGTCGGCAGCACGCGCGGATCCTGCAGGTTCGCGTAGTTGTGGCCCTGCATCCAGACGAACGAACGGAAGGTCGGCTGGCCGCCGAGACGCGGGAACAGCGTGCGCTCGTAGGTCCAGACCTGTGGCGCGATCTCGCCGGCGTGGGTGCCGGCGCTGCGCGTCGGCGCGATCGGCGACGTCGCCAGCATCTTGGGTGCGGGATCCTTGGCCCACGTCATCAGGAAGAACGCCTCGTCGGTGATCTCGAACGGGGCCGCGCCCTGGGTGATCGGGTTGGGCTCTGAG
>JANOIR010000130.1:0-7824 GCA_031407765.1 Vicinamibacteraceae bacterium | reverse complement strand
ATGGGCGTGCCCCAAGTCCGGCGCCATCGTCCGGTCGAGGCGCGAACGCGCGTCGACAAATACCAGCTGACCGCGCCCGAGGCCGCCCCGCGGCCCCGCGGGAGACCGCGGCCGCAAGACCAGATCAGTGGTCGTTGGGGCGCGGGCCGTGCGTGGGAGCGGCCTGGGCGACCGGCTGCGGCCGGACCGTGACGACGTTCGGAGCCGGGTGGCTGCCGGCGGGCTCCTGTCGGGTCTGCGCCGGGCCGGGCCGGCCGGCCACGACGTTCGAGAACGACACGCGCCCGGTCGACAGCTCGTAGAACGCGCCGACGATCTGCAGCCGTCCGCGCTGGACCAGGGTGTGGAGAATCGGGCTCTGCACCTGCAGGTCGGAGACGATCAGCTCGACGTTGGCGAGGACCGCGGCGCGCAGCGGCTCGTCGAAGAGGGCCTTGTCGGCGCGGGCCACAGCCGGCTGGATCTGCTTGAGCAGGAAGTCCAGGTTGGGCCCCATCGAGGTGCCCGGCTTCCGCTCCTTGGCGGCCTTCACGGCGCCGCAGAACTCGTGCCCCATCACCACCAGGAGCGGCGACTTCAGGTGCTCGGCGCCGTATTCGAGGCTGGCGAGGATGGAGCGATCCAGCACTTCGCCGGCCGATCGGACCACGAACAGCTCACCGAGACCGGTGTTGAACACGATCTCGGGCGGCACCCGGGAGTCGGCGCACGACAGGACCAGCGCGTAGGGCGCCTGGCCGGCGACCAGTTCCGTGCGCCGGGCCGCGTCGATGTGCAGATCCGCGGTCACGTCGCTGGCGAACCGCTCGTTGCCCTCCTTGAGGCGCACGAGCGCCTGCGCCGGCGTCATCGCGACGGCCGGACCGCTCGACGCCGCGAGGGCCACCGACGGGAGAAGGGCGCCAGCCGCCGCGAAAACGAGTGTCATTCTGCGCATCACGTACATGTGCTCCGTCGTGCGGCCGCGCTCTCACGTGCGGCGCGGGCGGCCTTTGGACGTGCGGTCTGCCATTCGCGGCGCTGAGCGCCCCGCGGCGCCCGCACGTGGCCGCTCCAATCGCAATCGGCGGAGCCGCCGCGGACGTGAGAACGAAGCGGGAACGCGGAGTAGTATCTCGACTCATCGCCATGGACACCACACGCTGGCAGCGCATCGAGGCGATTTTCCACGACCTGACCGCCCTGCCGGCGGGTGCGGCACGCGACCACGAGTTGGCGGCCCGCTGCGGCGGCGACGCCAGCCTGGCGGCGGAGGTGCGGGCGCTGCTCGAAGAGGATGCCGGGCTGGAGGCATCGGTCGAAGCCACCGATCCGCACCTCGGGCTGCGGCTGGGGCCCTACGAGGTCACGGCCCTGATCGCCCGCGGCGGCATGGCCGCGGTGTACGAGGCCCGGCGGGCCGACGACCAGTTCCAGCAGCGCGTCGCCATCAAGATCATGGACCTGCGGTTGTCGGATCCGGCGCTGGTGGCGCAGTTCCGGGCCGAGCGCCAGATCCTGGCTGCACTCGAGCATCCGTCGCTGACGCGGCTGCTCGATGGCGGCGTGACCGCCTTCGGCGAGCCGTATCTGGTGATGGAGCACATCGAAGGGCAGCCGCTCGATCGCTACTGCGACGAGCGGCGGCTCGACGTGCGCGAGCGCCTGCGTCTCTTCGCCGAGGTGTGCGACGGCGTGGCGTTCGCACATCGGAACCTGGTACTGCACCGCGACCTCAAGCCGTCGAACATCCTGGTCACGTCCGAGGGCCGCGCCAAAGTGGTGGACTTCGGCACCGGGACGCTGCTGCAGCCCGGCCGCCTGGCCACGAACTCGCGCCCCCCGTTCACACCGGCCTATGCGAGCCCCGAACAGCTCGTCGGCCACGCCGTCGGCACGGCCAGCGATCAGTTCAGCCTCGGCCTGGTGCTCTTCGAGCTGCTCACCGGCGCCTCTGCCTTCGGTGAACGCGCGTCGCTCATGGCCTCGGTCGAGCGGGCCCTGGGGGGAACCACCACCGCCGCGCCGCAGGCCGTCGCGACCGAGGCCGCAGCGCGGTCGCGCGGGACATCGCTGGCGGCCCTGCGGCGCACGGTCGCCGGCGACCTCACGACGATCGTCGGCAAGGCGCTGGCGCACGAGCCCGAGCAGCGCTACGCGAGCGTCGGTCACCTGTCCGACGACCTGCAGCTGTGGGCCGAGGGCCAGCCGATTCTCGCCCGGCCCGACAGCGTGGGCTATCGCCTGAGGAAATTGATCGGCCGCCGCAAGCTCGAGACGTCGGCCGTCGTCTTCGCCCTGGTCGCCCTCGTCGGCGGTCTGCTGGCCGCGATCGTCCAGGCGCAGCGGGCGGATGCCCAGAGCCGGCGGGCCTCGGAGGTGACCCGCTTTCTGACAGCGATGCTGAGCTCGGCCGAGCCCGGGGCACTCGGCAAGGACGCGCTGGTGCGTGACGTGCTGACACAGGCCTCGAGAGACGCCGCGGCGCTCGATCCCAATCCGGCCCTCGCCGCCGAAGTCCGCGGCATCATCGGGCGCACCTACATCGCGCTCGGCAACTATGAAGCCGCCGAGCAGCAGCTGCGGCTCGGGCTCGACGCCGAACGTCGCGCGGTGCCTGGGGGAAGCGTCGAGACGGCGCGTCTCCTGAGCGGCGTGAGCGAGGCGCAGGAATCGAACGGACAGCTCGACGAGGCGCAACGCACCCTCGACCAGGCGACGGCGATCTGGCAGCGGCACCCCGAGAGCGATCCGGGCTGGCACGTTGAGCTGCTCGACCAGCGCGGGCGGCTGCTGTCACGCAAGGGAGAGTTCGAGGCAGCGATCCCGCTCTTCGAGCAGGCCCGCGCCCTGGCCCGGGATCGAGGGCTGGAGGCCGAGGTTCGAGCGGCCGTGGCGGCCGATCTCGGCTTCGCCTTCACCAGTCTCGGCAGGCACCGCGAATCGGTCGCGCTGTACAGTGAGGCCGTGGAGGCGACCCGCGCGGCCATGGGTCCGGACGCCGCGCTGGTGGCCGACCGGCTGTCGCCGTATGCCAGTGCCTTGTGGTACGCCGGCGACCGCGAGCAGGCGCTCAAGGCTTACGAGGAAGCGCTGACGATCCGCCGCCGCACCCATGGCGCCGAGCATCCCGACTACGCGTGGACGCTCGCCAACTACGCTGACTCGCTCATCTGGATGGGGCAGTACGCGAGAGCCGAACCGATGGCGCGCGAGGTGCTGGCGCTGCGCGGCAAGACGCTGACCGACACGCATCCGATGGTGCCGTTTGCGATGTCGCTGCTCGGCCGCGCCCTCGGGCCTCTCGGAAAATTCGAGGAGGCCGAGCGATGGCTGCGCGACAGCCTCGCGCTTCGGGCGCGCACCCTCCCCACCGGCCACTGGCTCCTCGCGTCGAGTCGCAGCGCGTTGGGCGCACATCTGGTGCTGGCCGGACGACTCGCCGAGGCCGAGCCGATGCTGCGCGAGGCCGAGAAGACGCTCACGGCGGCGCTCGGCGACAAAGCGCCCGTCGTCGCCGACGCACGCCGCCGTCTCGTGGATCTCTATGTCGCGGCCAAGCGTCCGGCCGAGGCCGAGGCCTGGCGCAAGCGGCTGCCGCCGGTCTCCTGAACGCCGCGGCAAGGCATCCGCCCATGTATCACCGGCTGGCGCGCACCGAGCGATATCGCTGGTGGAAGCCGATCCTCGAGCTCGTGCTGTGGGTGCTGCTCGCCTGCCTCCTGGTGATCGTGGTGGTCCTGCCCGCCTCCTCTCTCCTCGGCCCTGCCGAGGACGGCGCGCCCGGTCTCATCAAGATCGGGATCTCGATGGCCGTCATGATCCCGGCCGCCTTCCTCGCGGCACGACTGACGGGGCGATCGTGGCGCACCCTGCTCTCCATCGACGGTCGCGTTCGCTGGCGCTGGCTCGGCGTCTGTCTCGTGGTGGCGCTGGCGCAGGTCGTCGTCCGATTCGCCGTCGAGGCGGCGTTCGCCGCGTTCGGACACCCGGTCACGTTCGCGCGCGGCGCATGGGTGGGCTGGGCGCGGTTCACGCCGCTCGCGATCGTCGTCGTGGCCGCCATCGTGCCGCAAGCCGCCGCTGAGGAAGTCGTGTGCCGCGGCACGCTGGTGCAGGCCTTCGGCGCGTGGGTGCGCCAGCCGTGGTTCGCAATCCTGCTGTCGAGCGTGCTGTTCGGGCTCGCCCACGCGCTGCCGCTCGCGGGCTTCGTGTCGACGGCGACGCTGGGTGTCGCCGCGGCGTGGCTGACCATCCGGACCGGCGGCCTCGAAGCGGCGGTCGCGCTCCACGTGCTGCACAACCTCTCGTGGTTCCTCCTCGACGCGGCAACAGGTCGGAGCGACCGCTGGGTCACCGACATGTTCATCGATGTACGCTGGATCCAAACCCTGGCCGACGTGCCGCTGGCCGCGCTCTACGCGGTCGCGATCGCGACCGTGTACTCGCGTCGAGACACTGCGCTGCGTGATCGTGCGGTCGAGAGGTTGGCGCTTCCGGGTGCGGTCGACGAGTCAGCTACCAGTCACGGCGACGGGCCATGAGGGCTGCGAGCCGTAGCCCGAGCCTCCCGCTGGCTACCGGCGGTCGAGCGGGAGCCAGCCCTGCGGATACGCCGGCCCCGTGTAGTCGGCACGCGGGCGGATCAGGCGGTTGTTGGCCAGCTGCTCGAGGACGTGCGCCGTCCAGCCCGAAACGCGGCTGACCGCGAAGATCGGGGTGAAGAGCGCGATCGGAATGCCGAGCGTGTAGTAGGTCGACGCCGAGTAGAAGTCGACGTTCGGGTTCAGCTTCTTCTCGCCCTTGACCAGCGCCTCGATGCGCTCCGACATCGCGTACCAGCGCGGCTCGCCGGCCTCGGCGCCGAGCGCCTTGGACATGCCGCGGAGGTGCGTCGCCCGCGGATCCTCGGTGTGGTAGACGCGGTGGCCGAAACCGGGGATCTTTTCCTTCTTCGCCAGCTTGCCGCGGATCGCACTCTCGACGCGCTCGGGTGTGGCGTCGGCGCCGAGCTCGAGGAGCAGGCGCATGACGTCGGCGTTGGCGCCGCCGTGCAGCGGCCCCTTGAGCGCGCCGATTCCGGCGACGACCGCCGAGTGCACGTCCGACAGCGTCGCGGCGACCACGCGGGCGGCGAACGTCGAGGCGTTCAGCTCGTGGTCGGCATGCAGCGTCAGCGCGATGTCGAACGCCTTGACGGCGGTCGGCTTCGGGCGATCGCCGGTCAGCATGTAGAGGAAGTTGGCGGCGTGCGAGAGCGCCGGATCGGGCGCGATGAGCCCGTTCCCCGCCTCGACGCGGCCCATCGCCGCGACCAGGCTGGCGATCTGCCCGGTCAGCCGTACCGCCTTGCGGTACGACGCCGCGGCGGAGTTGTCCTTGGCGTCCTTGTCGTAGTGCGACAGCGCGGACGTCACCGTCCGCAGGATGTCCATGCCGTCGGCCAACGGCAGCTGGTGCAGCAGGCGGACGATCGGCTCGGGCAGCACCCGCGCCTCGGCCAGCTGCGTCTGCAGGTCGCCCAGCTCGGCGCGCGTCGGCAGCCGGCGATGCCAGAGGAGGAAGCACACCTCCTCGAACGTCGCGTGCTGCGCCAGGTCGTGGATGTCGAAGCCGCAGTAGGCCAGGATGCCGCGGTCGCCGTCGATCCAGCAGATCGCCGACGACGTCGCGACGACGTCTTCGAGGCCGGCCTTACTCACCCGCGGCCTGCGTACGCAGCGCCATGTCGTCGCCGCCGAACTGCTGGACGATCGAGAGGAGGCCGGTGTAGAGGAACCCGACCTGGAACAGCACCAGGAACGGCAGCGTGCCGTAGATGCCGTAGGCCAGGGCGTAGAACACCGTGATGGTGAAATAGAGGCCGAGGGCGCACTCGATCAGCGGCTGGGCGAGCTCGATCTGGTGGTACTTCTTGCCCTGCCAGTCGTCCGAGTCGCGCTCGATGCCGTACTTCGGGGTGCGCGCGAACTCGCCGCTCTCCTTGTGGATCAGCGCCTCGAGCACCGCGCGGGCGTTGTTGATGCACAGGCCGATGCCGATCGACATGACGAACGGCAGGTACTTGAGACGCGACTTCCAGGTGTCCGGGAACAGCTCGCGCTGGCAGACCATGTAGAAGTTGGCCACCGAGAACGTCGCCGCGAAGAACAGCGGCACGTCGATCAGCATCATCTCCGTCCAGCCCATGTTGTAGCGCACGTACATGGACGGGAACATGAGGAGCGAGAGCAGCACCATCAACAGATAGTTGAAGTTGGCGGTGAGGTGGAAGAAGGCCTCGGCCTTGACCAGCACCGGCAGGTCCGACTGCAGGATGCGCGGCAGGACCTTGCGGCAGGTCTGGATCGAGCCCTTCGCCCAGCGGTGCTGCTGCGACTTGAAGGCGTTCATCTCGACCGGCACTTCCGCCGGCGAGACGAGATCCTGCATGAACACGAAACGCCAGCCGCGCAGCTGGGCACGGTAGGACAGGTCGAGATCCTCGGTCAGGGTGTCGTGCTGCCAGCCGCCGGCGTCGGCAATGACGTCCGTGCGCCAGATGCCCGCCGTGCCGTTGAAGTTGAAGAAGCAGCCGGCGCGGTTACGGCCGCCGTGCTCGAGCACGAAGTGACCGTCGAGCAGGATGGCCTGGACGCGCGTCAGCAGCGAGTAGTCGCGGTTGATGTGGCCCCACCGCGCCTGCACCATGCCGACCTTCGGGTCAGCGAACTGCGGCACGGTCCGGCGGAGGAAGTCGGCCGGCGCGATGAAGTCGGCGTCGAAGATCGCGACGAACTCGCCGCGGGCGACCTTGAGCCCGGCGTCCAGCGCCCCGGCCTTGTAGCCGGTGCGGTCGACGCGGTGGATGTACTTGATGTCGAAGCCCTGGTCGGCGTGCCGGCGGACGGCCAGCTCGGCAATCTCGCGCGTCTCGTCGGTCGAGTCGTCGAGCACCTGGATTTCGAGGAGGTGCCGCGGGTAGTCCATGGCCAGGACCGACTCGATGAGCCGGTTGACCACGTACATCTCGTTGTAGATCGGCAGCTGGATGGTGACCACCGGGAGCGGATCGGGCTCGGGCAGCGGGCCCGGCACGTTCCGCCGGTGCTTCATGTAGAGAAACACCAGGTAGTAGCGGTGCCATCCGTACACCGCGAGGATGCACAGGATGAAGAAGTACGCCGCTAGAATCAGCCCATCGGTTAAGGTCATGGTCTCGGGTTCGCACCCTGACGGGGCGCGCTTGAAACAAGCATCCTAGTGCCTCGGCTGAGGGGCGTCAAACCTCAGCCGGGCCGCTGCTCACGTTTGCATGCCGCTGGCGTGGTCTGCGTAGACCCGGCCGCGTCCGACTCTTGCAATTCTCATGACCGATTCCGCGATCCGCTCCCTCCTGGCTGCCGTCGCTCGCGGCGAGACCCCCTCCGACGAGGCGGCGGCCCGCCTTGTCGCCGCGTTTCGCAGCGCGCCGTACGAGGATTTGGGCTTTGCCCGCGTGGATCACCACCGCGCGGTGCGTCAGGGGTTGCCGGAAGTCGTCTTCGGTCTGGGCAAGTCGACGAGCCAGGTTGTAGAAATTGCACGGCGCATCGTCGACCGCGGCTATGCCCTGCTGGTGACCCGAGCCACGCCAGAGATGGGCATCGCGGTGTCCACCGACCTGACGGCTTGCCGCTACGATGACCTTTCTAGAACCATCGTCCGACCGGCGGACGGGCCCCCGCCGACGAGCCGGCCCGGCCCGGTGCTGGTCTGCTGTGCTGGTACGGCGGATCTGCCGGTTTCGGAAGAGGCGGCGGTTTGCGCCGAAGCCATGGGCCTTTCCGCCGAGCGCCTCTTCGACGTCGGGGTCGCCGGGATCCA
>JANOIR010000090.1:0-2359 GCA_031407765.1 Vicinamibacteraceae bacterium | reverse complement strand
ATCATCGGCGCCACCTTCGGGCCGAGGCCGCTCCAGCCGTGGACGCCGTCGTAGAAGCTGTCGAGCTCCAGGCCATGCCAGTGCATCGACGTCGACTCCTCGAGGCGGTTGACCAGCGTGATCTCGACGGGCTCGCCGCGGCGCAGGACGAGCGGCGGCCCCGGCGACGTGGCGCGTGGGCTCGCCGCCACGCCGTGCTCGCTGACCTCGAAGCCGGCCGCGGTGCGGCCGTCCGCGGAGGCGCCGTGGATGGTCATCGTGAGCTGGCGCGGCGTCGCGGCGTCGGCGGCGGGCGCCGGAGCGGAGGCGTCCTCGCGCTCGGTCACCTTGATGCCGAGCACCATGCCGGCCATGCCGAGCGAGGCGTCGTTCGGGTCGTGGACCGCGGGCCCGCCGCTGCCGGCGGCGTGTCCGCCATGCGGACCGTGCGCGGCGTGCGCGTCGTGTGGGCCGGGCTTGGCGGGCGCGTCCTGGCCGCTGGCGGCGATGAAGCCGCCCTCGACGTCGCCGGACGGCGTCGCGCCGAGACGCCGCTCCGGAGCGACGTGTGCCATCACGTGGCAGTGGAACAGCCAGTTGCCGGCGCGCTCCGGCACCCACTCCATCGTCAGCGTGCCGGTCCCGGGCAGCATCTGCGTCACGACGCGCCGGCCCTCGCCGCCGGCGACGGGTTCATCGCGCAGGCCGTCGCCGAGGCGCTTCACCGTGTAGTAGAAGCCGTGCAGGTGCATCGGGTGCGTCTGCGAGCTGAGGTTGATGACGCGCCAGCGCACCGGATCGCCGCGGCGATACGTCAGCCGCTCGGTCGACGGCCACGACAGACCGTTGACGACGAAGGTGCCGCGCGGGTTGGCGGCGAGGAAGCGCGCGCTGGGGTCGTCGGCGGTCATGATCTCGCGCAACTGTGCCGGCTTCAGGTCGCTCCACTCCGTGATCACGAAGATGCGATCAGGCTCCGCGCGGACGCCGGCGGGATCGACCACGAAGGCGCCGCCCAGCTCGCGGAACGGGACCGGCGTGCCCAGCGACGTCGCCCAGTAGTGATACGTGCCTGCGCGCCCGCTCGCGAAGCGGACCTCGCGGTCCGCTCCCGGGGGCACGTCGAGGGGCGCACAGGCACTGCCGTCACGCGCGCACAGGCCATGCACGCGCACAGGAGCGGCAAGGTCGTTGCGGACCGACGCCACGATGGTCGTGCCCTCGACGACGCGGATCAGCGGCGCCGGCACGGTCAGCATCGCGCCGACCTCGCCGAAGGCCTCGATCTGGAGGGCCGGACCGGAGTCGCCCTCGGGACGCCAGCTGCCGGCGGCGGCGCGGAGGCGGAGGGTCAGCACGTCGTCGGTCTGAGTGCCGGCGGCGCGGGTGTTGTCGTTGGCGTCGACGCGTTCCCGGGGCGGGGCGGTCAGGGCCGGGATCGTGCCGGAGGCGAACAGCGCCCCGGCGACGGTCAGCAGGCGAAGATGATTGAAGAACGTCACAGCCTGCTTACGCTACGCGTCGGCAGGCGAGCGGGTCCTGAGCGCCCGGTAAGGGTTCGGTAAGATCGCCGCTACTTCGCCGGGAGGCTCGCCGCGAACACGTCGACGGCGCCCCCGTGGAGCGCCAGCGGCATCGCGCCGCGCGCCTCGAACAGCAGGCCGGAGCCGGCGACCAGATCGACGACCGTGCGGCTGACGAGGACCTCGGCGTCGGCCGCCCGGCGGCTCAGCGCCTCCGAGACGCCGACGGCGCGGCCGCGGATGGCGCCGCCGATCGCCTCGCACTCGCCGGTGTGGAGGCCAGAGCGGACGCGGCGGGCGTGCTGCTGGCCGGCGGTGGCCAGGGCAGCGGCGCAGCGGATGGCGCGGGCCGGCCCGTCGAACGTGGCCTGGACTTCCCCGGCCGACAGCGTCAGCAGCCGGCCGCGATGGCGCTCGATCTCGCCGCGGACCTGGGTCTCGAAGGCGACGCGGGTCTCGCCGGATCCGGGAAAGACCGCCGCCGTCACCACCGTCGCCAGCACGCGGTCGGCGTCGACGGCACCGTGCTCGGCGCCGAGGAAGCGCTCGATGGCGTCGAGCATCGCGTCCTGATCGCCGACGAACGGCAGGTGATCCTCGCCGGGGAGCTCGAGCAAGGTGGCGCCGGGGATCCGCGACGCGACGTAGCGGCCTTCCTCAATCGTCAGCAGATGATCGTCGGTGCGATGCACGATCAGCGTCGGCACGCGGATCGCCGGCAGCACCTCGCGCACGTCGATGGCCGCGTTCATCCGCGTCAGCGCCAGCGCCGCGCCGGGGCTGGCGCCCATGCGCAGGTAGGTGCTCCACCAGTCGCGGAAGGCCGGATCGTGCGCCACCGTCGGGGCACGGGCCTC
>JANOIR010000330.1:0-22143 GCA_031407765.1 Vicinamibacteraceae bacterium | reverse complement strand
GTAGACGATCGATGCGGCCGCGACGCACGCGCCGAAGCCGATCCATTCGTTGCGCGTCAGCCCGGTGAGGAGCCACAGAATCACGGGCACGGCGAGGAACGGCGCGACGCCGGCCAACGGCAGCCGCACCTCGGCCCCCGTGCCGGTGGGAGCGCTCGCACGCAGCCGCCAGGCCGCCACGACGCATCCGAGGTAGAGCGCCAGCGCCGACACGTTGGCGAGGATCGCGAGGCGTTCGAAGGTCCCCGAGATTGCGAGCGCGATGACGAGCACCGTCTGCACGACGATGGCCGTCTGGGGTGTCCGATGCTCGGGGTGCACTGCGGCGAGCGCCCGCGGCAGGAAGCCGTCCCGGGCCAGCGCGAACAGGATGCGTGGGATCGACAGCGTCATGCCGCCCAGGTAACCGAACATCGAGATCGCCGCGCCGATCAGCAGCAGCGTCCGCGCCCATCCACCGAACGCGCCACCCGCCGCATCGGCCAGCGGCGTGGACGAGCCTCCGAGCGCGCCGCCGAGGATGCCCTGGGCCGATACCTGGAGCGCGATGTAGAGGGCCGTGATCCCGAGCATCGCCAGCGCGATGGCGCGCGGCACGCTCCGCGCCGTGTCTCGCACCTCGCCGCTCGGCACGAGCGCCGATTCCACGCCAGCAAACGCGAACACGAGGAGCAACGAGGCCCGTGCGACGTCGATCGCGGTGGGCCAGGCGGTGATCGTGAGGTGTTCCGCCCGCACGAAGAACAACCCGCCGACGGCGACGAGGAGCAGCGGCAGCAGTTTGGCCACCGTGGCCACCGTGTTCAGCCGCGAGCCGAGGGCGACCCCGCGCAGGTTGACGAGCGTCCAGAACGCGAATGTCGCCACGAGCACCGCGGTCTGCCAGGAGGCGAGCGCCGGAACCAGCCCAGCGACGCTCGCCGCGAAGACCGTCGCGACCGCGGCGGTGGCGAAGAGGCCGAGCATCCACAGCAGGACGCCGGACAGGAAACCCGCGTACGGCCCCAGCGCGACGCCGATGTAGGCATACGGTCCGCCGGTGAGCGACACCCGCCTGCCGGCGTCCGCGATGCACAGCACGATGAGGCCCATCGCCACCGCGCACACCAGATAGGCCAGGGGGGCGGCCGCACCCAGGGAGCGCGCGACGGTGGTCGGCAGCCGGAAGATGCCGCCGCCGACGGTGATGTTGACGATCGCGGCGGCGAGTCCGAAGGTGCCGATGGCACGCAGCAGCGGCTCCGCGGACGTGGAGGACGCGACCGCGCTGGTGCCGGGTGCACGTGACATGGGGCGCAGCTTAGCAGCAGCCACGATGCTATGTTTCCCGAACCGATGGTCGACCTGACGCGCGACGCCTGCGTGGCTTTGGATGTCGCCGATCCGCTGGCGCCGATGCGCGCGCTGTTCGCGCTCGACGCCGCGGATGCCAGCGGCCTGATCTATCTGGACGGCAACTCGCTCGGGCCGCTGCCACGGGCCACGGCCGCGCGCGTGACGCAGGTGGTGGACGAGGAGTGGGGCCGTGGCCTCATTCGCAGCTGGAACACGGCCGATTGGGTGACGCTGTCGCAGCGGATCGGCGACAAGATCGCGCCGCTCGTCGGCGCCGGCGCTGGCGAGCTGATCGTCGCCGACTCGACCTCGGTGAATCTCCACAAGGCCCTGGCTGCTGCAATGCAGCTCGCCCAGGCGGATGCCCCGGCGCGGCGGGTCCTCGTCTCCGAACGGACGAACTTTCCGACCGACCTCTACATTGCCGATACCTTTGCCCGCGATCATGGGTTCCACCTGCGCCTGGTGGACGCCGACGAGCTGAGGGCCGCGATGGACCACGACACCGCCGTCGTGATCCTGACCCACGTGAACTACCGGACCGGCCGCATGCACGACATGCTGGACGTGACGCGCGCCGCGCACGCGGCCGGCGCGCTCGTGATCTGGGACCTGGCCCACTCGGCTGGCGCCGTTCCGGTGCAGCTGCATGGCGACGGCTCGCCGGCCGGTGCCGCGGACTTCGCTGTCGGCTGCGGCTACAAGTACCTGAACGGCGGGCCCGGTGCGCCCGCGTTCATCTGGGCTCATCCACGGCACACGCGGCGCATGGATGCCGAGGGCTGGCGTCAGCCGCTCGCCGGATGGTTCGGCCACGCCGACCCGTTCGCGTTCGCGGCGGACTATCGGCCCGCAGCCGGCATCGCGCGCTTCCTCTGTGGCACGCCGCCCATCGTGTCGCTGGCGGCGCTCGAGTGCGGCGTGGACACCATGCGGGCCGCCGAGCCGGCGGGCGGCATCGCGGCCATCCGCACGAAGTCGACGGCGTTGACCGATCGGTTCATCGATCTCGTCGATCGGCGATGCGCCCGGCATGGCCTGTCGCTGGTCACGCCGCGCGAGGCCAGTCGGCGCGGCAGTCAGGTGAGTGTGGCGCACCGCGAGGGCGGCTACGCCATCATGCAGGCGCTCATCGCCCGCGGCGTCATCGGCGACTTCCGCGAGCCCGACATCCTGCGCTTCGGCTTCACGCCGCTCTACACCCGCTTCGTCGACGCCTGGGACGCCGTCGATCGCCTGGCGCAGGTACTCGAGTCCGGCGAGTGGCGCGACGAGCGTTTCCGCGTCCGAGCGGCGGTGACATAGCCGCCCGTGATGAAGGGCCGCGGCAGGCCTGTGCGGCGCCGTTGGTACTCAGGGTTCGCCAGCGGGCGCGAAGAGCGCACGGGCTGCGGCGAACAGCAGCGACGCCGGATTGGCCAGTTCGAGGATCACGTCGAAGTGGTTGCGGCCGGAGACTTCGACGGCGGTGCAGGGAATCAAGGCGGCCGCGAGGCGCGCCGCGAATGCGCGGCTCTGGCGCTTGAACTCGGAGGTTTCGATCTCGCCCCACGCGACCACGGCGGGGCAGGAGCGGCGCGGCCCGCGCAGGAGGTCCAGCGCTGCCGCCGTCGACGCGTCGAGGCCGAGCGCGTCGTTGATCGACGTGCCGATGAGCGGCGCCACATCATAGATGCCGGACACCGGCACGATGCCGCGGAGCGGCGATTCGGGGGGATCCGCCGCCGCGCATGCCGCCGCGAGATATCCGCCCGCGGAGCTTCCGGCGACGACGATGTTGCCGCTGTCGAAACCGAGCGCGTCGGCGCGTGGGCGCAGCCACGCCAGTGCAGCCTGGCATTCCGCGACGATGTCGGGGAGGCGGGCCTCCGGTGCCAGCGTGTAGCCGACGACCGCGTGGGCGAACCCGGCGGCGTGCCAGGCCGGCGCGAGAAACGCCGAGTCCTCCTTGGAGAGCTCCTGCCAGTAGCCCCCGTGGAAGTAGACGAGCAGCCCGGGCCGGCGCGCTCGCCCAGGAGAAGTCGCAGATGCAGCTGCGGGGAAGTAGTCGATCGAGGCGCGCGGGGTCGCGCCGTATCGCAGGTTGCGCTGCACGGCCAGGGTGCGGTGCGCGCGATCGCTCTCGACGCGGTAGCGGTCGAGGAACCGCGTGTAGTCACCGCCGACGGCGGCGCTCGGCGAGTACTCGCGTTCGCGCGTCGGCTGGTCAAGCGGCATGGCCCGGGGCATCCTATCCCGCGCCCGCGGCGAAGAGACGCCGTTCAGGGAAGGGTCGTCAACGCCCGCTCGGCGTATGCACGGACCTGGGGGTCGTCGTCGCCCGCGAGCGCCTGCAGGAGCGGCCGGGCGCTGGGCCCGAGCTTGGCGAGCGTCGTCGCCACGGTGTACCGCCGGGCCGGGGTCGACCCTGCGGCGATGGCCTGCTCGAGCACGGGCATCGCCTGGGCCGCCGCGGCCGGTCCGATGTGGCCGAAGCCACCGATGCCGTGGTGACGGAGGACGTCGGTCTCGTCCTGGCTCCATTCCAGGTACTTCGCCAGCATCGCGTCGGTGTCGCCGAGCTTGACGAGCGCATGGCCGATGCACATCAGGTCGTAGGTCTCGCGCGCATCGGCCAGGCGCGCCTGGAGCGTACCGACGTGTTCGCGCGCGTCCAATGTGGCCAGCGTGTTGGCGGCGACGCAGGTGTCGCCCTTTCGCCGGCCTTCCAGCGTGTCGATGCTCAGGCTGATCGCCTGCTCACGGGTCGGGGGTGCCGCGGTCCGCCGGGCCGGTGCACGCCGCTCCGGCGTCTGCTGCGCCTGCGGCGCGGCGTCCTCCCGATCGGCGCCGCGATTGCGCGTCATCGCCAGCGTGCCGAGCACCGCGAGGAACGCGACAAGCGGCGGCACTGCCGCCACGCCTGGCAGGATCCACGTGGCGGGCCTGCGCGAATCCATCGCTCCGCGCGCTGCCTGCAGCATCCATCCGCCGCCAGCGATCACGAGGAACAGCGGGCCTCGGAGACGGACGCTGCGCGGCTGCGACAAGCTCCACGCCACCGCAGCGAGGCCGAGCGTCAGGACGACGGCACCGCCGATCACGCCGATCCAGGAGCCCGTCGACACGGACGGCTCACTGGTCGGTGGCGGGAGTGGGGGCGGATCGTTGGCGGGAGCTGGCAGCGGAGGAGGGAGGACTGCCGCGGAGGCTTCGACGCCCAGCCTGGCGCGTTCGAGGAACCGCTCCGCCGATGCGCGCGACAGGCCACTGGCGGCAAGCTCCGCGAGGATCTGTTCCTCGCTTCGACCCTGCGCCAGCTGCTGCTTGACCGACGCCAGCAGCCCTCCTCCCGACGTCGTCGATGCCATCGCGAGGCGGATTGCAATTGCCGAGCCTGTTCGCCGGCCCGCGCGGTCGCACCGAACTGCACGCCGCCGCGCGCCGCGACACGCGGAGCGGTTGGCCGCCGCGCCGAACCGTCGGCAGGGGGACGTCGGCGATCCGTCCCCCCGGGCGAAAGTCCGGGGCTCCTAGCGCTCGCGCAGCGGGCGGGCTGTTCCCTGATAGCGCAGCTGGGTGATCTCGGCGAGGACGGACAGCGCGATCTCGGCCGGCGTCCGGCCGCCGAGGTCGAGGCCGACCGGGGCGTGGATCGCCGCGATGCGGGACTCGTCGACGCCCTGCTCGCGCAGCATGTCGGCGATGAGGATCGTCTTGCGCCGGCTGCCGAGCAGCCCGATGTACGGCACTCGCGTCGTGACGGCGGCGGCGACGCAGTCGGCATCGAGCTTGTGTCCGCGCGTCGCGATGACGAGATAGGACAGCGCGGCGTACGCGAACGACGCGATGTTGGGCATCAGGTCCCCGCCCAGGACGGTCGCGCCATCGAACCGCTCCGGATCCGCGAACATCGGCCGGTCCTCGAAGATGACGACGTCGAAGTCGAGCAGCCGGGCCTGGCGGGCGATCGCGCGCGAGACGTGGCCACCGCCCGCGACCACGAGCTGTGGCCGGCTCGTCACCGGCTCGACCAGCAGCTCGTGCGCGTCGTCGAGCGCCACGAGCCGGGCGGTGCCGTGGCGCATCTGCTCGATCGCCGCGTCGCGGGCGAGCTCGTCGCGGTCGCCGGCTCCCAGCGTGCCGATCAGGCGGCCGCCGGCGAGGACCAGCACGCGAGCGTCGAAGTGCAGGGTCCGCCCCTGCCGCCGGAAGGCCGAGACGAACGCCACCGACGGACCACCGGCCGCCGCGGTCGCCGCTGCAGTAACCGCGTCGATGCCGTCCGCCGCCGGCCATCCAGCGCCGCTGCCGTGTTCGGCGAGGATCCACATCGTGCCGCCGCACACGAGGCCGGTATTCCAGGCCAGTTCCTCGGTGAGCTGGTATTCACGCAGCGACGCGGGCTGGCCTGCCAGGACCTGCCGGGCGGCGTCGATGGCGTCGGCCTCCACACAGCCTCCGCCGAGCGTGCCGAACGGTCGCTCCGACTCGTTGCCGGTCAGCACCAGCTTGGCCCCGACGACCTGGGGCGTGCTGCCCTGTGTCCGGACGACGGTGGCCACCGCGAACGGCATGCCCGCCGCCGTGAGCTCCTGCATGCGTTCGTACGGCGATGACATTGTTGGCTGGCGAGCGGTCCACTCAGGACCGTGCGCGGCGGCAGCCGCCAGATCCGAGGCTTGCGCGCGGTCGACTACTACTCTAATACTTGAGCCTTCGGAGCCCCCTATGCCCTACACACTGACCGTGAATGGCCGCGCCGCGACCGTCGATGTCCCGGCCGACATGCCGCTCCTCTGGGTCCTGCGCGACGTCCTGAACCTGAAAGGCACCAAGTTCGGCTGCGGCGTGGCGCAGTGCGGTGCCTGCACCGTCCATCTGGATGGCGAGCCGACGCGCGCGTGCGTGACGCCGGCGTCGTCGGTGGGGGCCAGGAAGATCACGACGATCGAAGGCCTCTCGGCCGATGCGACGCATCCGGTGCAGCAGGCCTGGCTCGCCAACGACGTGCCGCAGTGCGGCTACTGCCAGGCTGGCCAGATCATGAGCGCCGTCGCGCTCCTCGCGAAGAAGCCGAACCCGACCGACGCGGACATCGACGGCGCGATGTCCGGCAACCTCTGTCGGTGCGGCACCTACCTGCGCATCCGCCAGGCGATCCACCATGCCGCCGGCGGGAAGAACCGCGGGACCAAGCCCACGGCGGCCGACGGCGCGATGCCCCAGGCCGACCGCAACGCGTAACAGGAGACGATCATGCGCGCCCAGCTCGATCGCCGGTCGTTCCTCCACGTCTCGGCCGCCGCCGGCGGTGGCCTGCTCATCGGCTTCTACCTTCCGCCCGCGCTCGGCGCCCAGGCCCCGCCGGGCGGTCCGCCGCCACCCCCGCCGCTCTCGCCGAATGCGTTCGTCCGCATCCTGAGCGACGGCAAGGTGATCATCACCGCGAAGAACCCCGAAGTCGGCCAGGGCATCCGGACCAGCCTGCCGATGATCATCGCCGACGAGCTCGATGTCGACTGGAGCGCGGTGACCTATGAGCAGGCCGACGTCGACGTCGTGAAGTACGGCCCGCAGTCGGCCGGCGGGAGCACCGGCACGCCCACCAACTGGACGCCGATGCGGCAGGTCGGCGCGGCCGCGCGGCAGATGCTGATTGCCGCTGCTGCGGCAGGGTGGGGTGTCCCGGAGGCTGAGTGCACGACGGCCTCGGGCCAGGTGAAGCACGCATCGTCGAACCGGACCATCGGCTACGGCGCGGTCGCGACCAAGGCCGCGGCGATGACGCCGCCGGACCTCGCGAGCGTGAAGCTCAAGGACAAGAAGGACTACAAGATCATCGGCACGAAGGTCCCCGGTGTCGACAACCTGAAGATCGTCACCGGTCAACCGCTCTTCGCGATCGACTTCACGCTGCCCGGCATGCTGTCGGCCGTCTACGAGAAGTGCCCGGTCTTCGGCGGCAAGGTCGCGAGCGCTAATCTGGACGAGATCAAGGCGCTGCCCGGCGTGAAGCACGCGTTCGTCGTCGAGGGCGTCGGCGACGCGAACACGCTGATGGGCGGTGTGGCGATCGTCGCCGACTCTTGGTATCAGGCCAAGACGGCGCGCGCGAAGCTCAAGGTGACCTGGGACGAAGGCCCGACCGCGTCGCAGAGCAGCGCGGGCTTCGCGACGCAGGCGGTGCAGCTCTCCACGCAGGCGCCGGCGCAGTGGATCCGCCAGGACGGCGACGTCGACGCCGCGCTGGCCTCCGCCGCGGCCAAGGCGGAGGGTGCCTACTCGTACCCATTCGTGTCGCACGCCCAGCTCGAGCCTGAGGTCTGCACCGCGAAGTTCGAGAACGGCAAGCTCGAGGTCTGGGCGCCGAGCCAGACACCCGGCGCCGCGCTGCGAGATCTGACCAAGGTGCTCGGCGTGCAGCCGGCCGACATCACGATGCACCAGCTGCGCGGCGGCGGCGGGTTCGGCCGGCGGCTCTACAACGACTCCGTCATGGAAGCGGCGTGGATCGCCAGGGTCGTCAACGGCGCGCCCGTGAAGTTGCTGTGGACGCGCGAAGACGACATGGCGCACGACCTGTATCGGCCGGGAGGCTTCCACTACCTGAAGGGCGGCGTCGACGCCGCCGGCAAGCTGGTCGCCTGGCGCGACCACTTCGTGACCTACGGCAATGGCAAGCAGACTGCGGCGACGGCCGGCATGGGGCCGGTGGAGTTCCCGGCCGCCTACGTGCCGAACCTTGCCCTGGGCATGACGATGATGCCGCTCGGCGTGCCGACGGGCGCCATGCGCGCCCCGGGCAGCAACGCGCTCGCGTTCGTCATGCAGTCGTTCATCGACGAGCTCGCGATCGCCGCGAAGAAGGATCCGCTCCAGTTCCGGCTCGACCTCCTGAGCACGCCGGTGATTGCGTTGCCGCCGCCCGCGGACGGCCGTCCGGCTCCGACGCCGCCCAATGCCGATCGCATGAAGGGCGTGCTGCAGCTCGCGCGGGACAAGTCGGCGTGGGGCAAGACCACGCTGCCGAAAGGTCGTGGCATCGGCGTCGGCTGCCACTTCAGCCACCGCGGCTACTTCGCGGCCGTCGCCGACGTCAGCGTCAACGCCGCGAAGGCCGTCACCGTGCACAAGGTCTGGGTCGCCGGCGACATCGGCAGCCAGATCATCAACCCGCTCAACGCCGAGAACCAGGTCCACGGCAGCGTCATCGAGGCGATGAGCCTCCTCATGAACTGGGAGATCACCATCGACCGCGGCCGCGCGGTGCAGAGCAACTTCCACCAGTACCAGCCGACGCGGATGAACCAGGCCCCGCTCGCGATCGAGGCGCATTTCCTCGAGACCGACAACCCGGTCACGGGGTTGGGCGAACCGGCGCTGCCGCCGGTGCTCGGCGCGATCGTCAACGCGCTCTACGCCGCCACCGGCGCGCGCATCCGCGATCTGCCGCTCGCCAAGCGCGGCTACAGCTGGGCGTAGCCTTCCTTCGACTCCCGAGTCGTCGCCGAAAGACGACTCCGGAGTCGGCGGCCCCTCCGACTCCGGAGTCGCTCGCGAACGTGACGACATCCACGGCCTGGGTGACGTCGTCGTGCGCCACCGGCGCCTCGGGTTCGCGATCACGGTGCCATCGAGCCCGAAGGCGAAAGACCAGTTGATGACGCTCCGCCAGCTCGTGCTGTCTCGGGTCAAACTAGAACCCATCTCATAAACCCGGCGAAGCGCCGAGGGCGGCGAGGCGCCCGGCTCGCCAGGCGCGAGGAGGGAGAATATTGGACATATTCGACCGACGAGCAACGCCGCGAGACGGGATGCATCGCCGGCCGAATGCCGGCGGGTTTATGAGATGGGTTCTAGACTGGCAGCGGCGGCCTTCGCGTGTGCGGGACCGATGAACGACATCTTCAACTTCATCCTGGTGATGGTCTCGCTGGTGCTGGCCATCGGCGTCACGCACCTCGTCAACGGTGTGGCCGTCCTGGTCCGGTCCCGCGGCCGGGTCCGCATCGAGCCGCTCGTGTTGGTGTGGGCCGCCAGCCTGTTCCTGGTCGCGGCGATCTACTGGTGGTCGCTGTGGGACCTGCGGAGCGCGCAGTGGCGCTTCCCCCAGTTCTTCTACCTGCTGCTGGCCCCGACGCTCCTCCACGTCGCGGCGAGCCTGCTCGTGTCGAGCGATCCGCACGACGTCGAGCGCGGGGCGTCGTCCGAGTTCGAACGGATCCGGGTGCCGTTCATGGTCGTGATGTGCGCCTTCTCGGTGCTCGTCATGGCCGACGGCTGGGTGGTCGGGGCGGAGCGGCTATGGACGCCGTACCGCCCGGTCCAGATCTGGACGGTGGGGCTCTACGCCATCGCCGCTGCGTCTGGCCGCAGTCCCGTGCAGCGTGTGGTTGCCGGTCTCGTGCTGACCACCTACGCGGTTGCCGGCTTTCTCTTCCGCTTCATGCCTGGCGCGTTCGGGTCCTGAGCGGGCCGGACGGCGGTTCAGCGGGCGAGGTCGGCTGGTACGTCGACGTCGTGCAGGATGCCCGGATCGGCGACCTCCAGACGGACCACCGGCTGGCCGAAGACGGCCAGGCCGTCCTTGAGCGTGGTCGTCGGCGTGAGTGCCAGCAGGCGATCGCAGAGGGGCCGCGGAATCGCGATCGGATGTCCGCGCCGGCCGTCGTACACCGGCACGACTGTGCACCCCGTGGCGACCGCGCGCGCGACGACGGCCGCGACGGTTTCGGCCGAAACGAACGGCATGTCGGCCGGCAAGACGAGCACGACGTCGCCGCCGGCGACCGCCAGGCCGGTCTGGATCGACGAGAACATGCCGCGCGCCGAATCCGGGTTGACGACCGTCGTGACGCGCGGGTCGGCGAGCAAACGCGTGCCTTCGAAGGGGGCCGCGGCGCCGGTCACGACGACCACACGACCGATCCTGGCCTCCAGCAGCGACGCCAGCGTTCGGTCGATCAACCGGACGCCGCCGACGTCGGCGAGCAGCTTCATCGCGCCGAATCGCGTCGATCGACCGGCGGCCGGCACCACGGCAACGACGAGGGGATCGGGCATGGCCGGCGACAATTGTGCCCTGAACTCCGTGTCATCGGCCATGCGGGCTCGCCCAGCCGGCGCGCGTGCCTTGGTCCGGTACCCGATGCGCGATGCCTCGACGCGAGCGCTACGATACAGAGGACTGCTCTTCTTCCTGTCAGGCCTCGAATTCATGTACCTGCCTAGCGATCGTCGAATGAGCGCGGCGACGAAGCTGATTGTCCTGCACGTGCGCTCGCTCCTGGAGAAGGCCATCTCCGGGCGCACGAGGGCATCGAGCGGTTGCCGATCGATATGCTGATCATCCGGCTCCTCGTGTTCGGATGCCTGGTTGCGGTGAGCAGCTGCGCCATTCGGGCTCAGACGAAAACGTCTGACGACCTGATCGCGGTACTCACCGCGCCGGAGACCAGCCGGAAGGCCAGGGTCAGGGCTGCGACTCAGCTCGCGGAGAAGCCTCCGACCGAGGTCCTGCCCAAGCTCATGGAAGTCCAACGGAAACATGGGCACGAGATCTCGGGGTGGGGGATGGATCTATTCGAGCGCGGCTACCGCGTGTCATGGCAGGAGGCCGCAGCGATTACCGCTGCTTATGCGTGGTCCGGCAATCTCGACAACCCTGCCTATTCGAAGGAGGAGAAGGCGGCAGCCTTGCTCGACATGATGAGGCGTGAAGCCACCGTAGCCGGCAAGGCAGAATGGCTCTTCAGCCTCCGACGCTGCTGGGTGGCCGCCGCGGAGGCGGAAGCGGTCTCGATTCTGACCGATGCCACCGCGGATGGGCGGCCCAGTCTGACCGCTGCCACGATACTCGTCGACAAGACCGGGATGAAGTACCGCGGCGAAATATATGCCGCGGCGCTCCGCGCGCCGACGGAACATCGGCAGATGTTTGCGAGCACGCTGTTGTCGATGCGATCGCCCGAATGGGAAGGGCGCATCGGTCGCCATGCATTCACGGTGCTTCTCGAAGACCGGGCGGCGCATCCGGACAGGCCGGATTACGGCTACTTCCTCGCCTCCTCCCTCGGGAAGTTCGTCGGCACGGAGTTCACGCCGAATCAGTCCGACCCGCGCTACAAAGCCCCGCACGGCCTGGCCGATGCGTTCTTCATCGAGACCGTCGATAACGCGTTGCGATGGTGGGAGCTCAATCGGGACGGATTCCCACACTGATCCGAAGCGCCCGGTCGCCGGTCAAGGCTCGCTTGACGAACTATAGTTCTATAAACTATAGTTCCCGCAGGCTATGACGAAACGCGACCCTTCGCATCTGCTGCCGTTGCCCCCGGCCGCCTTCCACATCCTCGTCTCCCTCGCGGACACCGATCGGCATGGATACAGCGTCATGCAGGAGGTGGCCGATCGGACCGGTGGTGCCGTCAAGCTGCAGGCTGGGACGTTGTACGCCACGCTGAAAAGGCTGCTGGCCGACGGCCTGATCCGCGAGCTGGACGAACGTCCGGGCGATGACCAGGACGGCCGCCGCCGCTACTACCGACTGACACCCTTCGGACGGGACACCGTTCAAGCCGAGGCGGGACGACTGGCGGAGCTGGTGCGCCAGGCGCGGGCGTCGGGCCTGCTAATCGGCCGGCGCACGTGAGCGGACCGCCGCGACACGCCGCGTCCGTGTCGTTCTACCGCCTGCTGCTGTTCTGCTATCCGTCCGGATTCCGTGAGGAGTTCGGCGATCAGATGGCGGAGTTCTTCCGGGATCAATATCGCGACGCTCGGCGGTCGAGGGGCGCCCGGGGCGCCTTTCTGCTGTGGCTGGGTGTGCTGAGCGATCTGGTGAAGGTGGCTGTAAAGGAGCGTCTCTCGATGTTCGTACAGGATGTCCGCTTCTCGCTCAGGACGCTCGGGCGCAATCCCGCCTTCACCCTGGTTGCCGTGCTGACCAGCGCGCTCGGGATCGGCGCGGCCACCGCGATCTTCAGCGTGCTGAACGGCGTGCTGCTCAAGCCGGTCCCGTTTGCCGAGCCCGATCGACTGGCCATGGTGTATTTGAACGCGGCTGAGCGAGGGGTACCGCGATCGCACTTTTCGGTCGCCGACTTCCTCGACTGGCGAGCCCACGACCGGGCGTTCGAGCAGGCCGCGGCATTCGGCGCCTGGGGCCGCTACCTCACGCTCGACGGCGCGGGGGAGCCCGAGCAGATCCCGGGGACCTTCGCAACCAGCCGGTTCTTCGCCATCCTGGGCGTGCGGCCGGTGCTGGGCCGCGTGTTCGAGCCCGGGGACGACGAGCCCGGCCGTGCCCGATCCGTCGTCATCAGCGAGCGCCTCTGGCAGCGCCATGGCGCCGACCCGCGCATGGTCGGTGCCACCGTCACCATCAATGGGAATCCTCATACGGTGGTCGGCGTCGCGCCGGCGAGCTTCCACTACCCGAACCGCGACACCGAGGCGTGGGCGATCCTTCCCCTCACACCGCCCATGCGCCGGGGCCCGTACTACCTGCGTGGCATCGGACGTCTCAAGCCGGAGGTGGCCGCCGACCAGGCCGAGGCCCTGCTGAGGGGTGTCCCGCTCGGCGTGCGCAACGGCGCCGCCCCGGATCAACGGGCGCTGAACTTCACCGTGGTGGCCTTGCAGGATCAGATGGTCGGGGACGTGCGCCCGATGCTGCTGATGCTGCTGGCGAGCGTCGGTCTCCTCCTGCTGATCGCCATCGCCAACGTCGCCAACCTGCAGATCACCCGAGCCGCGGGCCGGGCGTCCGAGTTCGCCACGCGCCTGAGTCTCGGAGCGCATCGATGGCAAATCGCCCGCCAGCAGCTCACCGAGAGTCTCCTTCTCAGCGTGGCCGGCGGTGCCCTTGGGGTTCTGTGCGCGGTGGGCGGGGTGGGGCTGCTACGCTGGGCGGCTCCTGCCAATCTGCCTCGCGTCGACGAAGTCACGGTCGACGCGACCGTCCTGGGGTTCGCCATCGTGATCTCCGTCGTGGCGGGTACGCTCTTCGGCCTGGCTCCGGCGCTGCGGGCTTCCCGCGGCCAGCTCTCGCCATCGTTGAGCGAGGGTGGGCGGAGCGGTACGCATGGACGCGAACGCGGCCGTCTGCGATCGAGCCTTGCCGTCGGGCAGATCGCGCTTTCGTGCGTCCTGTTGATCGGGGCGGGATTGCTGGTGCGCAGCTTCGCCGCGCTGCAGGACGTCACGACCGGGTTCGACACACCCGGCCTGCTCACCGTGCAGTTGTCGCCGTCGGGCCCGCGATACGCTGACGACGTGGCGACGCGGACGTTCTATCGCGAGCTGCTCGATGGCGTGCGGTCGATCCCCGGCATCGACGCCGCCAGCCTGTCGAGCACGGTCCCGCCCGGGCAGGGTGGGTTCTCGGAGAACATCACGATCGAGGGCGCGCCTCCCGAGGACGAACCGGTCCTGCTGCTGCCAATCGTCGAGCCCGGCTATTTCCGCACGGCGGCGGTTCCCGTGCTGGCGGGCCGGGCCTTCACCGAAGCCGACACCGCCGAGAGTCCGCAGGTCACCCTCGTCAGCGATAGCTTCGCGCGGCGCTACTTCCCGAATCAGCTTGCGGTCGGCAAGCGACTGCGGATCGGCGGCCGCGGCCGCCCGAACATCCCCTGGCTTACCGTGGTCGGCGTCGTGGGCGACGTCCGCTATGGAGGCTTGCAGGCGCCGCTGGACCCGGTCTTCTACGTGCCGCATGCTCAGAACACGGTCAGGGCCATGCACCTCGTGATGCGGAGCGCCTTGCCGCCGTCCTCGTTGCGCGCCGCGATCCGCCAGCGGATCGCGGCACTCGATGGCACCATTCCGGTCCCGGAGCCGCGGCGTATCGACGATCTGCTCTACGAGTCGATCGCCCAGCCACGCTTTCGGACGGTGCTGGTTGCCACGTTCGCCGTGGTCGCCCTGCTGATCGCGGCCGTCGGGCTCTACGGCGTCATCTCGTACGGAGTCACGCAGCGGCAGCGGGAGATCGCCATCCGGATCGCTCTCGGCGCGCAGGCCCACGAGGTGTCGGCCAGCATCCTCCGCGAAGCCGTCGTGCTCGCGGTGCTCGGCGTCGCCGCTGGCATCGGAGGAGCGTTGACGCTGCAGACGCTCGTGGAAAAATTCCTGTTCGGCATCATTCCGACCGACGCGCCCACGTTTGCCGCGGTCGCCGTCGTGCTGATGGCGGTGTGCCTGCTAGCCAGCTACATCCCTGCCCGTCGCGCCGCCCGCGTCGACCCGATCCTGTCGATAAAGGCCTGCTGACGCCGCGCGCCAGCCAGGAACGGGCTTGTCATCGAGCCGCGGATCGCGACTCGTGTGCCGGCGTCACGGCGAGGAGGCCGCGCTCCACGAGGGTCGGCGGCTGGCGCAGACGCGTGGCCTGCTCGCACGCGTAGGCCACCGCCAACAGATCGCCGTCGGTCCACGGGCGCGCGGAGAACTCCAGGCCGAACGGCAGGCCGCCCGCGTAGAAGCCCGCCGGGACGACCACCGCGGGGACCCCGATCATGTTGACCCAGCTCGTGGCCGAGTGCGGCCCCGAGCTCAGCGCGCCATCCTGCGGCATCGACTCGTCCGGCGGCGGTTCGTGCCGTCCTGCATGTAGGCGTACGTGGCGACGCGGCTCGCGGTCCTGGCAAAGCTCGCGGGCAGGATGCTGTCGTCGACGATCACCTCGGCGCCCGCGGCGCGAAGAGCGTCGACCGCTTCGCAATTCGGGTCGGGTGGCAGGCGACCGTGATCGAGGTGCTCCGGGAAGGGTTGAGGGATGCCACTTCCGACGCAGAGGAACTACAAGCGGTGAAGGCCCACCTGAGTCAGGTGGGCGAATTGATCAGCCGGGCAATCGAAGTAGAGTAAGCATCCAGTTCGCCGCTCGGGGCTGAGCGGCAGGGCGTTGTGCGGACGAAGCTGAAGCGCAACAAGCCATCGGGAGGAGTCATGTGAATACGACGCTGCGGTACGAGACCAACGGCGCCGATCAACTGGCCAAACTTGAGTGCTACGTGGCCGCGTCGAGCGTCGGTCGCGGCTTTGCGCAGTTCGCCTATGTCGCCATCGTTGGATTGGCGTGGTTGAGTGCGGTTCTCTTCTATGTGAAGCAGGGAGATCGGAATCGGGCCTATCTTCTCTCAGCCGGGTTCGCAGCGATTCTCACCGCGACGCTCCCCTGGTTGTATCGATGGTATCAGGCGGCGTTCTGGCGTTCCGTCCTCACAGTTGAGTTGCTGCGCGGCGTCGTCGGACCGACGACGCTCACTGTCAGCGCTGAGGGCATCGAGGAGTGCGGGACGGTAACAACCGTGCGAGCGGCCTGGCGCGATGTGTTGCGTGTGGACCGGAGCCCAGCGCGAATGCTCGTTGTCGTCGCTCCGCTGATCGCGATAGCCATTCCGGCTTCGGCGTTTCCGAACGAGAGTGCACGCCAGGACTTCGAGCGAACGATCACTACGCGACTACTGGCGGAGCCGGTGGACGGTCTGAGCGTTCGCAGCAGGCCAATCGGTTAGGCACCTTTTCCAACGTCACAATGCGGAGTCCCGATGACCTCATTTGCACTCATCGTCAAACACAAGACTCAACCCGGAAAGCGGGATGAGGTTCGGAAAGTGTGGGAAAAGCACATGGCACCGGCCATCTCAGCGAATCCTGGTCATACCTCATACGTCTATTGCTTTGACAACAGCGATCCGGATTCAATTTACGCGTTTCAACAATACGCCAGCGCTGAAGCATCACAGGACTTTTTGAGGACAGACAGCTATGCCGCGTATTTGAAAGACGTCGAACCGCTTCTGTCCGGTCCGCCGCAAGTCACGGCGCTGACTCCAATGTGGTCTAAGAGTGCCTGACAACCGGTTGGCGCGGGCCGGCGTTCGCCACCGCTAAACCGGAGCGCTATACGACAACTGAGATGTGGCGATGTTCATAGGACACTACGGCCCGGCCTTCGCGATCACAACGATTCGGCCCGCGCTTCCGCTGTGGCTTCTGTTCGTCGCCGTCCAGCTTGTGGACGTCGCTTGGGCCATATTGGTCCTTTTGGGAATCGAGGCAGTTCGAATTGTCCCGGGGATAACTGCCTCGAATCCGCTGGACCTGTACTACATGCCCTACACCCACAGCCTTGTGGCTGCGGTCCTGTGGGCGGTGGCAGCAGTCGTCCTCTGCAAATCTCTGCCCGGAGTGCGAACGTGGCCCACCGCAGCGTGGATCGGGCTTGCCGTGTTCTCGCATTGGGTCCTGGACTGGCTGGTGCACAGGCCTGACCTTCCGCTGTACGCCGACACGATGAAGGTCGGTCTGGGGATCTGGAACCATCGGGCGATCGCTCTCGTTCTTGAAGCGCTCCTTCTCTTCGGAGGAATGATTCTGTACCTGAGACGGACGACCGCTCGTGGTGTCATCCGCCACCTCGGCCCGCCCGTCTTTGGTGTCGTGATGCTTGCGATTCAGTGCTATGTCTTCTTCGGCCCGCCACCAACCTCCCCCGACGCGGCCGCGACAACTGCACTGGTCTCCTATGTTGTCTTCGCTGCGGTTGCTCGGTGGCTGGCCCGGCAGCCTGAGCAGGCAGTCGCCTAGCCGTCGCTCCAGAGGACGCTAACGCCTTGGGAACAAGCGACAACAGCTACGAAGCCGCCGTGCGCCGGACGTGGCGCCATGCCGAAGGCACGATCGGTGACAGGTCTGCAATCCAGCGCGAGCTCGTGCGCTATGCGACTCTGGCTCCGTCAAGCCACAACACGCAAAGCTGGACCTTTCGCCATGAGGAGCACGCGATCTCGGTACTGCCCGATTTCTCGCGGCGAACCCCTGCCGTCGATCCGGACGACCATCACCTGTTCGCCTCTTTGGGCTGTGCTACCGAGAATCTGATCCAGGCGGCACTGGCGAATGGCTTGAAAGGGGAAGCGCGCTTTGACCTTGTGACAGGTGGGATCAGAGTCGCCCTGGAACCAACCAAGGCAATCGTCTCGCCGCTGTTCCAGGCGATACCCGAGCGTCAATGCACTCGTGCAGAGTTCGACGGTACGCCGCTGTCAACCGAGGAATTGCAGACGCTCGAGCAAGCCGGCACAGGAGATGGTGTGCGCGTCCTTCTTCTCACCGAGAGAGCAGCGATGGAGAAGATTCTCGAGTACGTTGTGGAAGCCAATACGGCTCAGATGGACGATGCCGTGTTCGTCGAGGAACTGAAAGCGTGGATTCGCTTCGGTCGCGACGAGGCTGTCCGAACTGGGGATGGCTTGTTCAGCGCATCGTTTGGAAACCCGTCCATGCCACGGTGGCTCGGGAGCCTGCTCTTCGGCATGGTCGTCAGGCCAAAGAGCGAGAACGACAAGTACGCGAGACACGTGCGCAGTTCGGCCGGAATCGCGATATTTGTCTCGGACGTCGATGACCAGGCCCACTGGGTCGAGGCCGGACGCTGCTACGAGCGCTTCGCTCTGCAATCCACGGCGCTAGGCATTCGCAACGCGTTGCTCAATCAGCCGGTTGAAGTGTCGGCGGTGCGGCCGGAGTTTGCCGCTTTCCTTGGAGTGGCCAACCGCAGACCCGATCTGGTTGTTCGCTTTGGGCGAGGCCCGAGGATGCCCCAGTCGCTGCGGCGTCCTGTACAGGCGGTGCTGGCGTGAGCCATCGCGATACATGACGCCAAGGCGACTCTCGGGATGCCCGCAGCGCTGTCGGCTGCAGATCGGTCAGGGCTCCGGCGCGCGCCAGGCTCGCGCTTCGCGCGCGGGCGTTACAGCGAGCAAGCCACGCTCCACCAAGGTCGGCGGCTTGCGCCGGCCTGTGGCCTGCTCCCACGCGTAGGCGACCGCCAGGAGATCGCCGTCCGTCCACGGACGCGCCGAGAACTCCAGGCCGAACGGTAAGCCGCTCGCATAGAAGCCTGCCGGGACGACCACCGCGGGGACCCCGATCATGTTGACCCAGCTCGTGGCCGAGTGCGGCCCCGAGCTCAGCGCGCCATCCTGCGGCATCGACTCGTCCGGCGGCGGCATCTGGATCGCCGGATAGACGTAGCCATCGAGCTTCAGGCGATCGAGAGGCTCGAGATACGCGGCCAGCATCGTCCGCCGCGGCGCGTGATACAGGCGCTCCGCGTCGGGATCCGTATCGAGCCTCCGCTGTTCGATGCGCGTGCCTCCGAGCTGGCGGAAGCCGTCCTCGGTGCCAATCGACGAGCGGAAGAGCGGGGTGCCTACGGCCTTCAGGTAGTCCGCGGCGGAGTGGTACTCCGCGGGACCGAAGGTGGCGAGGAACCGGTTCGTGCCGTCCTGCACGTAGGCGTACGTCGCCACACGGCTCGCAGTCCTGGCAAAGCTCGCGGGCAGGATGCTGTCGTCGAGAATCACCTCGGCGCCCGCGGCGCGAAGAGCGTCGACCGCCTTCATGAACATCGCGCGTGTCTCGGGCCGGAGCGGTGTGTCTGCGGCCTTGCGCAGCGTGTCGGCTGCCGCCTCGGGCACGTTGCCAGGGATGCCATGGAACGGCACGCCATCGCCGGCGAGGACGAACGCCGGCACGCCGAACCGCTTGCCCTTCAGGGCATCGACCTTGAGATATGGCTCGAAAGGCGCCCGCTGTGCCGTCCGTGGCGCCGCGGCCGTGCCCGGGTCGAGCGGATCGTCGCCGCTCATCACCGCCAACGCGAGCGCGGCGTCGGCGACGGTGCGGGCGATCGGGCCGGTGTTGTCGAGGAGCCAATCGAGGGGCGCGATGCCGGCGATGCTGACCAGGCCCCGCGTCGGATAGACGCCGACGAGCGCGCTGGTGGCGGCCGGCATGCGAATCGAGTTGCCGGTGTCGGTGCCGTTGCCCAGCACCGCCATGTTCGCGGCGACCGCCGTCACCACGCCGCCCGACGAGCCGCCCGGGGAGAAGCGCACGTCGTAGGCGTTGCCGGGGCGGCCGAACGAGGTGCTGCGGTTGGTATCGCTGTTGGCGAGGTCGGGCATGTTGCCCAGGCCCACGATGATGGCCCCGGCAGCCCGGAACTTCGCGACGATGGTGGCGCTCCGCGGGGCGACGAGCTCGTGACCGGCGCGGGTGAAGCCCTCCCAGCCGGCGGTCGTGACCTGGCCTTTGAGGCTGGCGTTGGCCTTGATGACGATCGGCACACCCCAGAGCGGCGCGCCGCTACCTTTGCCCTGTGCCGCCTCGGCATCCTGGCGGGCGGCGTCAGCCAGCGCCTCCCGGCGCAGCACCGTCTCGATCGCCCCGTAGACGCCGTTGTAGCGATCGATGCGCGCCAGATGCCACTGCACCACCTGCGTCACCGTGTAGGTTCGGGCTGCGTAGAGGCGATGCAGCTGCGGCACCGTGACGTCCAGGAGGTCGTGGTCGATGGTGGCACCGGGCTGGACCTCGGGCCCCTGCTTGGGCACTACCTGGCAGGCGAGCGTGGTGCCGAGGAGGGCCACGAACACCGCGGTGGCGAACGGACGGCGCACGATCATGGGCAGAGGATACGCCTCGGAGCGGTCAGTCCGCCGGCGAGGGCGGGCCGAGGCGCGACGCGCTGTCGATGATGGCGGCGAAGTCGGCGGTGTAGGCGGGCGCGGGCTCGTCGAGTCCCTTGAGACGCACGCGCGTGCTGACGAAGGCGTCGGCGGCGCCCGCCTGGCGCAGCGTCTCCCACGAGGATTCGCCGATGATGACGTCACGGCCGAGCGGGCGCGTCGCGGCCTCGAGCGCGAAGGCCGTGTTCACGGTGTCGCCGAACGCCGTGTAGTCGGGGCGATCGCGGGAGCCGGTCGTGCCGATGACGGCGAACCCCGTGTTGACGCCGGCGCCGACCCGGAGCGGCGACGGCATGGGAAAGCCCTCGCCGGCCCGGGCGGTCATGCGCGCGATCTCGGCGAGGGCCCGGAGCCAGTGTGGGGCGGGGTTGGCCACGCCGTGGCGATCGTCATGCGTCCACAGCGCCATGATGGCGTCGCCGATGTACTTGTCGACCCAGCCTCCGGACCGGTACGTGATGCGGCTGGCCTGTTCGAACCAGTGGCTCATCACCCCGGAGAGGGTCTGGTCGCTGACCTGGCGCGTGAGCGCGGTGAACCCCCGCACGTCGACGACCATCACGGTGACGAGGCTGCGAACCTGGATGATCCGCGTGGCGGGTTCAGGCGCCTGCGGCGACTCGTCCTCCTCCGCCGGGGCCGTCGCGACCGGGACCACGAACTCGCACCGCGTGGAGCCGAAGGTGACGCGGTCGCCGGAGCGGAGGGCAATCGGGACGCTGACGCGGCGGCCGTTGACGAAGGTCCCGTTGGCGCTGCCGAGATCGACGAGGAAGATGTCGCGGCCGCCGAGGCGCTGGAGCATGGCGTGCTTGCGGGAGATCGACGTGTCGTCGATGACGATCCCGTTCTCGGCCGAGCGGCCGAGCGTCCAGATCGGACCGGCGCCCAGCCCGATCACGCGCGGGGACGGGCCGTCGAGCAGGAGCAGGCGCGGCCCGTCGTCGGGAGGAGGCAGGGGAATCATCCGGCACGAAGCCCTGGGCACGCCGCGGGGCTGGCCCGGCCCGGCGCCCGCGGCCCGCGGGCCCCGATCAGGCGAGCGGCCAGAGGCCCGTCTTGCGCCGCTTCTCGCGCACCAGTATGACCACCGGCTGGGTGCCGGCCGGCAGCTTGCCGGCGCCCTTCAGTTCGTCGAGGCAGGCCGAGATCTCGGGAAGCAGCTTGCCCCGCCCTTCCCGGAGCCGCTTGATCTCCTTCCGCGGGTGCTTGCCGAGGTCGACGATCAGGGGCAGCGGCGACTCGCTGCCGGTCTTGTGGGCGGATCCCGCAGACGCGGGCGAGGCGGGAGCGACGTCCGGCATGTAAGCCTCCGTGGTGTCGGCTGCCGCGCAGGCCACGACGCGCCGCGAACCGGCGCGGATGATAGCACAGCGATCCCGCTCGCCGGGCAGGCGTGGCAGGCGCCCCGAGGCGTCGCGTTGACGCTCGGCGCGGACCCACGCTAGACTGCGCCGTCCTTCCGGGCGGTTCCGAACATAGCAGCTTCGTTTTCCGTGGTGACCCACGATCCAGCGGTCCGGGTCCGCATCGGCGTCGTCCTGAGCGCCGGCGGACTGCGTGGCGTCGCGCATCTCGGCGTGATGCGGCGCCTGCTCGCCGCGGGCGTGCCGATCGACGTCCTGGTCGGCGTCAGCGCCGGCGCGATCATCGCCGGCTACTACGCCGGCGTCGGCCTGAGCATCGACGACATGATCGGCGACGCGCCGCACTTTCGCGGCCGTCACGTCCTGATGCATGGCCTCACCCTGCGCGCGCCGCGCGTGGTCCGGCCGCTGATGCGGCCCTTCTGCGGCATCATCCCGCGGCGCCTGCAGCAGCTCGATGCCGGCCGGTTCACGCCGCTCCATCACGGCATCAGCGGGCTCGGCGTCGTCTGCCACGATCGCATCACCAACCGGCCGGTCTACTTCTCGACGGTCGAGTCGTTCGGGGCGCGCCTGAGCGACGTCGTCAAGGCGAGCGCGGCGGTCCCCGGGCTGATTCCGACGCGAAAGGTGCAGTGGGGCGACCGGATCGTGCACCTGGTGGACGGCGGCCTGAGCGACGCGCTGCCGACGCAGTTCGCGCGCGCGCGGCTCGGCGCCACCCACCTGATCGTCTCCGACTGCCGCCGGATCGCGACGCCGACCACGGACGACCAGCCGATCGTCTACGTGCGCCCGGCCCTGAACGGCGCCGGGTCTTGGCAGTCGCCGCCGGGCTCGCTGACCGAATCAGTGGCCTGCGGCGAGGCCGCGGTCACGTCGGAGATCCTGTCGCAGATCCGCCGCTGGTCCAC
>JANOIR010000015.1:0-2316 GCA_031407765.1 Vicinamibacteraceae bacterium | reverse complement strand
GCGACGCGAATGGTCCCCGGATCGCACCGCTGGGGCCAGCGGCCGCAGGACGTGCTTGTCGATCCGATGGCGCCGCATCCCGACGAGATCCTGCTGATCGGCAAGGCCGGCAGCATCGCGGTGATGAACTCGCACCTGTGGCACGGCGGCACGGCGAACCGCACCTCGGCGCCGCGGTTGGCGATGCACGGCTTCTACTGCCGCCGCGACAAGCCGCAGCAGCAGTACCAGAAGCAGCTGCTCGATGCGGACGTGCAGGCGGCGCTGACGCCGGAGCTGCGCGCGATCCTGGCCATCGACGACCCTTTGAACGACGAAGTCAGCGCGGCGGTCACGGTGACGAGCGGCTTCATGAAGTAGCGCCGCGCGAGGAGGTGACGCGATGACGCGAGCCACGCTGGCGGCCATCCTGGGCCTGGCGATCGCCGCGGCCGGCACCGGCGCCCAGCGTCCGGCCCCGGACGTCGTCGCCGCGGCGGGCGGCGAGATCTCGATCCTGCCGATCGCGCACGCGACGCTGCAGATCCGCTACGGCTCGAGCGTCATCCTCGTCGATCCGGCCCGCTTCACGCCCGGCGCGCCGCTGCCGTTCAAGACGGGTGAGCGTCCGGTGCTGCCCCCTGGCCTCACGCCGCGCGATCCGATCTCGATGTGGCCGATCGGACCCGGACAGCTGGCGCGCTTCGACGGTCTGGCGGCGCCGACCCTGGTGCTGGTGACCGACGACCACGACGACCATTTCGACGCGCCGGCTATCGCCGCGCTGCGGACGCCCGCGACGGTCATCGTCGGTCCGGCAGTGATCGCGGCACGGGCGCCGGACGCGATCACGATGGCCAACGGGGACACGCGGACCGTCGCCGGGGTGCGGATCGAGGCCATCCCCATGTACAACCTGCGGCCGGAACCGGGATTCACCGAGCCGTTCCATGCACGGGGCCGCGGCAACGGCTATGTCGTGACTCTCGGCGGCAAGCGTATCTACGTGGCCGGCGACACGGCCTGCACCCCGGAGGTGCAGGCGCTGCGCGACATCGACGTCGCCTTCCTGCCGATGAACCTGCCCTACACGATGTCGCCTGAGGACGCCGCCGCCTGCGCGAAGGCCTTCAAGCCGACGATCGTCTACCCGTATCACTCGTTCGAGTCCGACGTCGGGACGTTCGTCCGGGCGCTGGCGGGCACCGGCATCGAGGTTCGCGTGCGCGGCTGGTACCAAGGAGTGACGGGCCGCTGAGCCGGCGGGACACGCCTGTGCGCCCGGGCCGGCGTCGACGTTTACGCGTACATGTCGAACCCATCGCGAACACCGTCCCATTTACGGCTGACGTGGCTCTGCCTTGCTGCCCTGCTCGCGGTGTCGAGCGCGTGCGGCAGCGACGACCCGCCGCCGACGACACCCACCCCGACGCCGACCCCGACCCCGACACCGACGGTGACGGCCGGGCGCATCGTCCAGTCGCCGGCGGGCATCGGCCTGGTGCTGGCGACGACCTTCGCCTTCACGGCCGAGGGCTTCACCGCGAGCAATAGCGGCGCCCTGACCTACACCTGGGACTTCGGCGACGGCGTCCGCCAGACGGGCGGTGCCTCCGTGACGCACGTGTATCCGGGGGCCGGCCTGTTCACGGTGACGGTCTCGGCCGCGCTCGCGTCCGGCACGTCGGCCACGGCTACGCTGCGCGACGTCGCCGCGACCACCGTCGACGGACGGTGGGGGCTGCAGGACGCCAGCGGTACGCTGCTGATGCAAAGCACCGCGCTCAGCCAGAACGTGACGGCGATCACCGGCGACGACACGCGCCTCAACTGCCGGTTCGCCGTGTCGGGCAGCGTGCAGCCGCAGCGTGGCATCACGCTGACCTATACGCGGGCGCCCAACGATTGCCGGGCGTTCAACCTGCCGGAGACGCTGACATTCACGGGCGTCGCCGAGGAGGCGGTGAACGGCTTTCTGGGCACGCTCAACACCGGCGTCCAGGCCCGGCTGTTCATCTGCGCGCGCCCCGGCTGCAACTGATCGCTGCACATAGACGTTCAACGCGGCGGACCGACCCAGCGGCCGTCGGCGACATGGAGCACGCCTCCCTTGCCGACGGCCAGCACGCGACCGAGCGCGAAGGCCCCGACCTCGACATTGCCGCGATAGAGCACGAAGTCGGCGCGGCTACCGATGGCGAGGCGGCCGATGTCGGTGGCACCGAGCACGCGCGCGGCGTGCTCGGTGGCGGCGATCAGCGCTTCGCGGTGCGATACCCCCATTGCCCGCCACGCCTCGAGCTCCCACCAGATCGCGCCGGCCTGGAAGTGCAGCGG
>JANOIR010000682.1:0-6364 GCA_031407765.1 Vicinamibacteraceae bacterium | reverse complement strand
CGGTACTTGCGCTGGAAGAAGAGCAGCGCCGACACGGCCCAGTAACACGCGTTGTCCCAGGCCACCTTGGCGGTCATCACCCGGGCGTGGCCGAAGATCTGGTACTGGTTCTCGTAGACCTTGGTGAACGCCTCGAACAGCCGCAGGTAGATCACATTGAAGGCGGCGGCGTGCCGGCGGATGTCGACGCCGTCCCCGTCGCGCAGGATCATCTCGGTGATCAGGTCGTTGCCGACGCCGATGAAGTCCGAGCCGGGGGAGTAGAACGGATCGGTGAAGACGCCGGCCTCGCCGGTCAGCGCCCAGCGCTCGCTCGAGAACACCCGCGCGCAGCCGTGCGGATAGTGGTTCAGGCCGAGGAAGTCCTCGACCAGGTTGTCGTGGTCGCGACAGATTTCGGCGGCCTGCGGCTCGTGCTCGTCGAGCCAGGCATACGACTTCTCCAGCCGATTGATGGTCGGGTACGGATGCATCTCGGCGTCGACGACGATGCCGACGCTGGTCATCCCCGATCCGAGCGGAATGAACCACACCCAATAGCCCGGGCCCATCAGATGGTTCGTGCTGAGCCAACGGTTTCCCGTCGCCACGCGCGCCTGCCAGTCGTGGTCGGTGGTCCAGTCGTCCAGCTTCAGGGCCTTGTTGACCCGCCACCACGTGGCGTTGGCCTTGTGGGGGCTGGAACGCCGCAGGCCGAACTTGCCTTTGAGGAAGCCGCGTCGGCCGGTGGCGTCGACCACCCAGCGGCAGGTGACGCGGTGCGGTGCGCCCGCCTGCGTGAAGTGGACGGTGTGGCTCGGATCGCCGATCGTGACGTCGGTGGTGATGGCCTGGTCGAGGACGTCGCAGCCCTGCCGCTGGTCCTCCTCGAACAGGAAGTTCTCGAGGCGGCCGCGGTCGAGCTGGTAGCTCGGGACGCGCGGGAAGCGGCGCGGGCCCAGCTCGTAGCGGCCGCGCAGGTCCTTGTTCACGCCGTCGTCGAAGAAGTAGCGGATGCCGAACTTCGGCAGCTGCTGGTCGGCCATGTAGGGGTCGAGCCCGAGCACCTGGCCGAAGTAGTGGGCGCCGATTTCGACGCTCGATTCGCCCACTTTGTGCGCCGCTTCGGGCGCCGGGTGGGTGCGCTTCTCGAGCACCAGCACGCTGAGACTGGGCCGTTCCTGACGCAGTTGCCGGGCGAGCGTGAGGCCGGCCAGCCCCCCGCCGAGGATGACGACGTCGTAGTGTGCCTGCATGCCCGCCGGGCAGCATATATTACGAACGCATGGGCCGGACGAAGACGCTGCTACCGACTCCCGCTGTCCTAGGACTCGCCCTCGCCGCCGCGTTCGTCGGCGCCCCTGGCGGGGCGCCGGCTGGCCTGGCGGCCTGGTTCCAGGAAGCGTCGGGGCCGCAGTTTTACCCGGACGATCCGGTCTGGGTCGACGACGATCGCGCCTTCGACGCCTCGGGCGCGTTGGCCACGGCGACGGGCGACATCTACGACTTCGTCGAGCACACCTTCCTCCCGCCGGTCGATCGCGTCGACCGGCCGGCGCTGAACGTGAACACGCTCGACGAGGTCCCCGATTCGAGCTGGTTCACCAACCGCATCGGCCGCCAGGCGTTGTCGCGCGACGCGCTGGTGCGCGGGCCGGATCGCCTGACGCGGCCGGACATCGGCTCCTGGCCGATCGTCGCCGGTAAGGCCGAGGGCAAGCAGCCCGGCTACCGCGTCCAGGATCCCGA
Source organism: Vicinamibacteraceae bacterium (assembly GCA_031407765.1). Classification (GTDB taxonomy): domain Bacteria; phylum Acidobacteriota; class Vicinamibacteria; order Vicinamibacterales; family Vicinamibacteraceae; genus JBDSLU01. The sequence continues at coordinate 4,636 of JANOIR010000682.1, read as the reverse complement.
CAACCATCTCTGGCAGATCGAGTTCGACCCGCCGGCGTACCCGGAGATGGCCTCCGCCGCCGAGGTGATCGGGACGGCCTTCTACCACGCGCTCGGCTATCACGTCGTCGAGGTCTACGTCGCCGACATCGACCCCGCGAAGATCCAGATCGCCTCCAACGCCCGGGTGCGGGCGGCAGCGTTACCGACCGGCGTGCGGTCGTTCGTCCGCGCCGATCTCGACGCCGTGTTGGCGCGCGCCGCGCGCCGCCCCGACGGCCACGTCCGCGTGCTCGCCAGCCGCTTCGCCGATGGCTCGCCGCTCGGCAGCTTCCGCTACGACGGCCAGCGGCCGGACGATCCGAACGACGTCTTCCCGCACGAGCACCGTCGGGAGCTGCGCGCCAACCGCGTCTTCGCGGCGTGGCTGAACCACGACGATTCGCGCGGCCTGAACAGCCTCGACATGCTGGAGCGCGCCGGCGGCAAATCGTGGGTCAAGCACTACATGTTCGACTTCGGGTCGATCATGGGCAGCGGCACCATCACGGCGCAGCGGCCACGCGCCGGCAACGAATACATCTTCGAGGGCAAGCCGGGCCTCCTCACCGGCCTGACCCTCGGGCTCTACTTCAAGCCCTGGATCACGTTCCGCTATCCGCACGTGCCGCTGTCCGTCGGCCGCTTCGAGAGCACGCGCTTCAAGGCCGAGGCCTGGAAGCCGGAGTATCCGAACCCGGCCTTCGGGAACATGCGCCCGGAGGACGCCTTCTGGGGCGCCCGCCTGGTGGCGCGCTTCTCACCCGAGGACATCGCGGCGATCGTCGCCAAAGGCGACTACTCGGATCCCCAGGCGACGGCCTACGTCACCAAGGTCCTCGTCGAGCGGCGCCGCAAGGTCCTCGAGACGTGGCTGAACGCCGTCACGCCGCTGGTCGACCCGGTCGTCACCGACGGCGTCCTGCGCGCGACCAACGCCGCCGTCGCCGCGGGTGTCGCGGACCCGCCGCGGCGCTACACCGCGCATTGGTTCGGCTGGAACAACACGGCGGGCACGCGCCAGCCGGTCGGTGGCCTGGTCGAGCTGGCTGGTTCGGCGAATCTGACTCTGCCGTTGCCGGTCGCGCTCGCCAGCCGCGGAGTGGGCGAGTACATTGGGGTGACCGTGAGCGGTGAGCATCCGGCCCACGCGGGCTGGCACGCGTATCCGGTGACCTTTTCATTCCGTCGCACGGCGGGTGGCTGGGAAGCGGTCGGCATCACCAGGGAACCCCGTCAGGAGGACGCGCGATGAGCCGTACGCGCCATTCGAATCGACGCAGCCGGGCGCTGCTGACCGCGGCGCTCGTCGCGCTGCCGCCGATGGTGCCGAGCGCGCTCGCTGCCGATCAAGCCGTGCCCGTCGCCAAGAGACGTCCCACGGTCCGTGAGCTGCACGGCGACAAGTTCATCGACGATTACTTCTGGCTGCGCGAGAAGGGCGACCCCGAGGTCACGGCCTACCTGGAGGCCGAGAACGCGTACGCCGAGAAGATCATGGCGCCCTACAAGGGGCTTCAGGACACGCTCTACAAGGAGATGCTCGGCCGGATCAAGGAAACCGACCTGACCGTTCCGGTCAAGGACGGCGCCTACTTCTACTACACGCGCACCGAGCAGGGGCAGCAGTACACGATTTTCTGCCGCAAGAAGGGGAGCCTCGAGGCGCCGGAGGAGGCGTATCTCGACGTCAACGCGCTCGCCAAGGGCGAGAAATTCATGGCCATCGGGGCCCTGAGCGTGAGCGACGACGGCAACCTCCTCGCCTACACGACCGACACCACCGGTTTTCGCGAGTACAAGCTCTACGTGCGCGACCTGCGCACGGGCGAGCTCCTCGAGCAGCCGGCCGAGAAGGTGACGTCGGTCGACTGGGCCGCGGACAACAAGACGCTCTTCTACACCACGACCGACGCCGCGAAGCGGCCGTATCGGCTCTACAGGCACCGCATCGGCGCCGACGGTGGCGGCGCCGACGGCGGCGGTGCGATGCTCTACGAGGAAAAGGACGAGCGCTTCAGCGTCGGTGTGGGCCGGTCGCGCAGCCGCGCCTACCTGTTCCTCGAGATCGGCAGCTTGACGGCGTCCGAGGTGCATTACCTGCCGGCCGATCAGCCGGCCGGGGCCTGGAAGATCGTCGCGCCGCGGCAGGACAACCACGAGTACGACGTCGATCACCGCGGCGATCAGTTCTTCGTGCGGACCAACCAGGGCGGCCGCAACTTCGCGCTGGCGGTGGCGCCGGTGAGCGATCCGTCGCCGGCGCAGTGGAAGACGATCGTGCCGCACCGCCCCGACGTGATGCTGCAGGGCACACTGGTCTTCGACGGCCAGACGGTACTGTTCGAGCGGGCCAATGGGCTGCCGCGCTTCCGCGTCGCCAAGGCCGGCGCCGAAGCCGGCGACGCATGGACGGCGCTGCCGTTCCCCGAGCCCGCCTACACGGTGTCGCCGAGCGCCAACCCCGAGTTCAAGACGCCGACCTTCCGCTACACCTATCAGTCGTTCACGACGCCGCTGTCGGTCTTCGACTATGACTTCGCCTCCGGGCAGGCCACGCTGCAGAAGGAGACGGAAGTGCTCGGCGGCTACGACCGCACCAAGTACACGACCGAGCGCGTCAACGCGACCGCGCCCGACGGCACCAAGGTCCCGATCTCGCTCGTCTACCTGAAGACGCTGGTCAAGGACGGCAACAACCCGATCTACCTGACCGCCTACGGTTCCTACGGATTGCCGAGCAACGTCACCTTCTCGTCGAACCGCTTCAGCCTGGTCGATCGCGGCGTCGTCTACGCCGTGGCGCACATCCGCGGCGGCGGCGATCTCGGCAAGCCCTGGCACGATCAGGGCCGGATGCTGCAGAAGAAGAACACCTTCACCGACTTCATCGCTTCTGCCGAGTACCTGATCGCGCAGAAGTACGGCGCCGCGCACAGCCTGGCGATCGAGGGCGGCAGCGCCGGCGGGCTGCTGATGGGGGCCGTCACCAACATGCGCCCCGACCTGTTCCGGGCCGTGATCGCCCAGGTGCCGTTCGTCGACGTCATCAACACGATGACCGACACGACGCTGCCGCTGACGGTCGGCGAGTTCGAGGAGTGGGGCAACCCGGCGGCGAACCGCGCCGAGTACGACTACATCAAGGGCTACGACCCGTACCGCAACCTCAAGGCGCAGGCGTACCCGGCGATGCTGGTGAAGACGTCGCTGAACGACAGCCAGGTGATGTACTGGGAGCCGGCCAAGTATGTCGCGCGCATGCGCACGCTGCGCACCGACACGCGTCCCCTGGTCTTCAGGATCAACATGGCCGCCGGTCACGGCGGCTCGTCGGGACGCTACGATCGGCTGAAGGAAGTCGCCTTCGACTACAGCTTCGTGCTGTGGCAGCTCGGTCTGGACTGCGGCTGCTGATCGCTCTCGGCAGCTGCTGATCGCTGTGCCTGACCGAGGCTTCTGGCGCCGCGCCTATCGTGTGCTGCGCGTCGCCATCAGAGCGGTCGCCATCATGGCCGCCGTCGTCCTGACGGGGCTCCTCGTCTACGAACACGTCGGCGCCTGGCGCGACGGTCGTGTCCTGACGCAGATCGGGCGCTCCATCGACATCGGCGGCCGCCGATTGAACATCCACTGCACCGGCGACGGCAGCCCGACGGTCGTGTTCGTGACCGGCCGTACTGCCCCGGGATACGTCTGGACGCCGACACAGCGCGGCGTCTCGGCCTTCACCCGCGCGTGCTGGTACGACCGCGCTGACCTCGGTTGGAGCGATGCCGGACCTGACCCGGCGTGGGGCGATGCCGCCGCGCGGGATCTGCATCTGCTGGTGCGGAACGCCGGACTCCACCGCCCGCTCGTCCTCGTTGGACACTCATTCGGCGGATACGTCATCCGCCTGTATCACCACACCTACCCGGGCGAGGTGTCGGGCATGGTGTTCGCGGATCCCGCGGATGAGGAGGCCGGCACGATTCACGGCATGCCCCATCGTGATCGGCCGCCGATTCCACGCTCGGTGATTGGTGGTCTCTCGATCGTCCTTGGCCGGCTGGGCATGATGCGCTTCCTCGCGTCCGACCCAGGGCCACCGCCGACACACTGGACCCCAGAGGAGTGGGACACGCTGGCCCGTCTGCGCCGGCAGCGAAAGGTCCTGCTTGCCGACGCGAAAGTGGGGCCCGGTCATGCGACCGATGATCTCGTGCGCTCCGCCGGTGGGCTGGAGGAGATGCCGCTCATCGTGTTGACCCAAGCCAACATCTCCAGTCCCAGTTCCGCGGCGCCGGGCGTACTACGAGGGTGGGCGGAGCTCCACCGACGATTTGCGGAGCGCTCGCGGCGCGGACGTCAGGTGCTGGTCCCCAACAGCGGACACGGCATTCCCGAGGAAGCCCCGGACGCCGTCATTGGCGCCGTCCGTGAGATCGTGGCCACCGTTCGGAGCGGCCAGCCCTGAGACCGCCGCGGCCGTCCGTGGCCCGTGTGACGCGTCGCACCGAGACGGGCGAGGCGCCCGGCGATCAAGGCGCGACGAGCGAAGATAGCGGGACTATCTGAGCGAGGAGGAACGCCGAGCGCCGGGATGCATCGCCCGTCGAATGCAGCGGCGCGCGGG
>JANOIR010000680.1:0-10527 GCA_031407765.1 Vicinamibacteraceae bacterium | reverse complement strand
GAAGACCGGCGAACACGTCCGCTGGCGCACGCCGATCCCCGGGCTCGCCCACTCGAGCCCGATCGTTTGGGGCGATCGCGTGTTCGTGACGAGCGCGGTCAGTGCCGACGCCAAGGCGACGTTCCGGCCTGGGCTGTATGGCGACGGCGATGCATCGGCGGATCGTTCGCCGCAGCGCTGGATGCTCTACGCGCTCGACACCAGGACGGGCGCCATCGCCTGGGAGCGCGTCGCCTTCCAAGGGCCGCCGCGCGAGCTGCGCCACATCAAGTCGACCTACGCCAGCGCCACGCCGGCGACCGACGGTCGCCTCGTCGTCGCGTCGTTCGGCTCGCAGGGCGTCTACGCCTACGACCTCAAGGGCACACAGCTGTGGAAGGCGGATCTCGGCCGCCTCGACGTCGGCGCCTACGACATCCCGACGTTCGAGTGGGGCACTGCCAGCTCGCCGATCATCTGGAACGACCTGGTGATCCTGCAGTGCGACACGCAGGCGGATTCGTTCCTGGTGGCGCTCGACAGCGCGACCGGTGCGGTCGTGTGGAAGACCGAGCGCGACGAGCTGCCGTCATGGGGGACGCCGACGGTGGCCGCGACGTCGAAGGGGCCCGAGCTCGTCACCAACGCGTCGAACTTCGTGCGCGGCTACGATCCCCGCACCGGCAAGGAGCTGTGGCGCCTCGGCCGCAGCTCGAAGATCACGGCGCCAACGCCGATCGCCGCCGGCGACCTGTTGATCGTGGCCAGCGGCCGCGCCCCGGAGCGGCCGATCTTCGTGGTGAAGGCCGGCGCGCGCGGTGATGTCACCCTCGGCGATGGCCAGACCAGCAGCCCTGCGGTCGCCTGGAGCAAGACCGGCCGCGGCTCCTACATGCCGACGCCGCTGGCATACCAGGGCATCCTCTACGTGCTAGCCAACAACGGCGTCTTCGACGCCTACGACATCGCGACCGGCGAGGAGATCTATCGGCAGCGCCTGCCCGTCGAAGGCAGCGGCTTCAGCGCGTCACCTGTCGCCGCCGACGGCAAGATCTACCTGTCGAACGAGGACGGCGAGATCCTGGTCGTCCAAGCAGGCCGGACGTTCAAGCTTCTGGCGACCAACTCGATGGGCGAGCTGCTGATGGCAACACCGGCCTTGTCCAACGACACGATGTTCGTCCGCTCGTCGACGAGCCTGTTCGCGATCGCCGACAAGGGTCGCTGATTCTGCAACGTCTCCCGGACGGCGTCCGGGAGCGGGTCCGGGACGGCCTCCGGGAGCCTGTCCGGGACGGCCTCCGGGACGAAGCGGTGGTCATTTCACGACGAAGCTGACGTTGGCCGTGCGGCCGGTGGCGTCGCGAACAACGGCGCGGTGGGCGCCGCGCTCGAGGGGCCACGGGAGCGCCTCGTCCGCGCCCGCGGATCCGATGGCGCGGCCGTTCACCGTCCACGATACCTGGCCGCCGCCGGCGCCGACGGCGCGCAGCGGCACTGCCTGGAACTCGGCGCGCAGCGTCGGATCGATCAGGAAGACGGTGCCTTCGGCCGGATGAGTGACCTGCAGGCTCGACGGGCGCGTCGCCGGTCGCGGCCCGGCCGATCCGGCCGACCCCGCCGTCCCAACTGGCCCAGTCGTCCCCGCTGACCCAGCCGCGACGTGCCGCGCCAGCCGTACCTCGGCCCGCCGCTCCGCCGCGGACCGCAGGCCGTTGGCGTCTGCCCAGGCGCGATAGCGATCCGGCCAGATCGTCACCAGCTCACCGTCAATCGCGCGGTGCCACGTGCACGGCCCGCCGCTGACCTGCGCCGCGTCGGACGCCAGGCGCTCGCGCCGCCGCACCGGGCAGGCGTCGTGCGCGCGCATGCCGGAGCGGGCGCAGATCGTAGTCTCGACCAGGCCGGCCGGTGGCTCGACGATGGCGCCGTCGGTCGGGGTGATTGCGCCGGCGACCCGCGCCTGTGCCGCCAGCATCACCGCATGGAACAGCGGCCCGGCGCCGGTGACGCCGGAGGAGCCGATCAGCGGCGCGCGGTCGAAGTTGCCGACCCAGACGCCGACGGTGACGTGGCGCGACGAGCCGATCGTCCAGTTGTCGTGATACGCCTGCGACGTGCCGGTCTTCACCGCGACCGCAAACGGGAACTCGAGCTGGCTGCCGCGGCCGAAGATGAACGCGCGGGCCTCGTCGTCGGCGAGGATGTCCGAGATCCAGTAGGCGGTGCGCGGCGATACGAGTTGCACCGGATCGACCAGCGGCGGCTCCGGCTCGAGGCGGGCTCGCGGCGCGCGCCACTCGCCGCCCCTGGCGAAGGCCGCGTAGGCCGCAGTCAGCTCGTCGAGGCGGACCTCGGCGTTGCCCAGCGTCAGCCCAAGACCGTAGTGCGCGGCGGTCTTGTCGAACGTCGTGAAGCCGGCGCGGCGCAGGAAGCGCAGCACGTTCGGCACGCCGAGGTCGGACGCCAAGGCGACCGCCGGTACGTTGATCGAGCCGGCGAGCGCCACCCGCGCCAGCAGCGGTCCACGAAAGCGCCCGTCGTAGTTGCGCGGCGTGTAGATGACGCCGTCCTCGGCGGTGGGGAAGTTCGCGGGCACGTCGGGCAGCACCGTCGCCGGCGACTCCCCCGATTCGAAGGCGAGCGCATAGGTGAACGGCTTGAGCGCCGATCCAGGCTGGCGTAGCGCGGTCGGGCCGTTGATCGAGCCACCGCGGTCGCTGCCATGGTTGCCGGAGCCTTCCCACGCCAGCCACTGCGACGTGGTGTTGTCGAGCACGACGATGGCCACGTTCCTGGCGCCATGCCGCTCGAGCAGCGGCCGCTGGCTGCGCACGATGCCCTCGATGCGACGCTGCAGGTCGGCGTCGAGCGTCGTCACCACCCGCGTCGGCTTCGGATCGGGCAGATCCGCGAGCACCATGCCGACGAAGTGGGGAGCCAGGAAGCGCGCGTCTTCGTCGATCAGTCTGAGACGCTCGCCGCGCGCCTCGGTCACCGCGGCGCCGGTCAGGAAGCCGCGGCGCTCCATGCGCGCGAGCACCACGCGCTGGCGAGCCGTCGCCTGTGGCAGGCTGCGCCACGGGTTGAAGCGCGACGGCCGCTGCGGCAGCGCCGCCAGGAAGGCCGCCTGCGCCGGCGTCAGCATCGAGCTCGCGGTGCCGAAGTAGGCGTGGCTGGCGCGTTCGGCGCCGGCGATCTGGTTGCCGTACGGTGCGAGGTTCAGGTAGAGCGCGAGGATCTCGGCTTTCGACAGCCGATGCTCGAGGCGCAGCGCGACGATCGCTTCGTCGATCTTGGCGCCCCACCCGCGCCGCCGCGGCGCCCCGGCACCGAGCTGCGACCGCCGATCGAGCAGCAGCTTGGCGACCTGTTGCGTCAGCGTCGAGCCGCCTTCGACGCGATCGAGGGCGGCCATGTTGCGCCAGGTGGCGCGTCCCAGCGCGATCGGATCGACGCCCAGATGCCAATGAAAACGATGATCCTCCGCGGCGAGCGTCGCCGCGACCAGCGCCGGTGGCAGCCGATCCGGGCGCAGGCGCGACTCGCGCGTTCCGAGATCGGAGCGCGCCTCGTAGAGGATCTCGCCGTGGCGATCGAGGACGGTCGTCGATCGCACGGCGTCGGCCTCATCGAGCAGGCCCGCCGGGAGCGGACCGAGGCGGATCCATGCGGCCCCGGCCACCACCGCGACCGCGGCGACGGCGACACAGGCCTTGGCCCGCCTGCCGACAAGACGCCGGAGCAGCGCGAGCCACCGGCGTGCCACGCCGGCAGCCCGCGCGATCAGGGTCGTCACTTCTTTACGTCGATCGCCGCCGTCGCGGTCCGACCGAACACCTCCGGCTCGTACATCTCCTCCGCGTGCGCCGGCGCGGCCGAGTAGCGGCCGGCGGTCGTGGCGCGGACGATGTACGAGAACTCGTGGTGGCCCTCGCTCAGGCGCGTCGCGAACAGGCGCACCTGGTCGTCGAGCTTCTCGACGTGGTCGAAGCCGCCCTTCTCCCAAAGCAGCCACCAGTCGCTCGGCTCGTTCTGGTCGTCGTTCTCGCCGGCCAGATCGCGGGCCGTGGTCGCAAACCACGATTCGACCGGCTCGAAGCCGGCGGGCAGCGGGTCGACGACGGCGACGTACCGCCGCTCCTTGGTCAGGTCGAACTTCAGCGTGACGCGAACGAGATCGCCGGCCTTGTAGCTGGTCGTCGCCGGCCCGGTGGCGCCCTTGCCGGTGGCGTCGGTGGGCTCGTACGTCCGGGTGATCGCGAAGCCGCTGTCGAGGCCGTCCTGGCGCGGCGTGTCGACGGCGTAGCGCAGCCGCGCCACGTAGAACAGGCGTCCGGTCCCGGTCTTGGCGAACGTCAGGTCGCGCGACGAGCCGGCCGGGCCGCTGGCGAGCAGCGTCTGCATCGGCACGGTCTTGGTCGCCGCGGTTGCCGATCGGCCCTTGAACGCCTGCTGCTGCAGCGGCTTGTCGCCGCCGAAGCCGACCACGGCGCTGAAGTCCGGCACCTCCGCCTCGTGCACGCGGTAATAGGTGACCAGCGCCTCCATGGCCAGGGCGTTCTCCTGGGTGTTGCCCCAACGGCCGTTCTTGCGCGCCGCCAGCATCCAGCGGACCATCGCCCGCAGATCGAGGTCCGGCGTCGACTGGCGCGCCTGGTGGCCGAGCACGATCGCCGTCGAGCGGACGTTCGAGTTCCAGAACCACAGCAGGTAAGGATCGTTCAGCTCTTCGACGTGCGCGCTGCCGGCCTCGGGCAGCACCGCGTTCTTCATCCGCCGCCGCAGCTCCGCCAGCCGCGGCCCGCTCTCGCCTTTGGCGACCAGCGCGTCGGCGAGATAGGTGAGGCCGAACACCGGCATCCGATCGACGTGGCCGTAGAGGCGTGTGATGTTCGAGTCCTGGCTGCGGCCGCCTTCGACCAGCACTTTCACGGCGAACGCCTGCCACGCGGTGTAGGCCGGCATCCAGCCTTCGTTCTCAGGCGGCGTCTCGGCCAGCGACTTTTCGAGGTAGCCGTAGGCGCGGTCCATCACCTCGGCATTCACCTTGTATTTGAGCGAGCCGGCGACCTGGAACACGTGCAGGACGTAAGCGGTGAGATACGGCGACACCGAGGCGCATCTGCCCGGCCAGTAGGCGAAGCCGCCGTTGCCGCACTGGTACTGTTCGAGCTGGGTGATCTGCGCCTGCGAGATCGTCCGCGCTTCCTTCGGGTTGATGCCGGGCAGCGAGAAGGCGTCGCCGAGGTCCGCCGCCAGCAGCAGCGCCAGCGCGCGCGACGATCGCTGCTCGGCGCAGCCGTACGGGTACTCGATCAGATAGCGGGCGCCCTCGCCCAGGCCGACCATCGCCGTCGACGCGAGCTCGAGCGACAGGCCGCCGAAGCCGGCGACGACGCCGGCCGGCAGAATCACGCGCTCGCGTGCCTCCGCCGTCGTGTCGCCGTAGGCGGCGACCGTCTCGGGTGAGACCAGGACCTCGACCGGGATGACGTCCTCGAAGGCGTCGCTCTCGCCGTTCATCCGCGCCGTCATCTGGATGCGCGCCTTGCCGATCGCCTTGGCGACGGCGTCGAACCTGACCTCCACCGCGCCACCGGGCCCAATCGGCGTGCTGCGCTTGGCCTCGCCGGTGATGGCGAGGATCGCCGGATCGAGGCTCTTGATGGTGACCGTCGCCGAGCCCTTCGCCTTGAGCTGGCTGGTGACGACCGCGCCGAACGACGCCGTGTCACCGCGGGCGAGGAAGCGCGGGAACGCCGGCTTCATCGTCAGCGGCTTGTTGACGCGAATCTCGCTGTCGGCCGATCCGAACCGCGACGCCTTGTCGGCGGCGACGGCCATGATGCGGTAGGTGGTCAGCGACTCCGGCAGCGTCACGTCGATGCTGGCCTGGCCGTTGGCGTCGGTCACGACCGAGCCGACCCAGAAGGCGAGCACGCGGAAGTCCTTCCGCATCGTGCCGGCGCCCGGCTCCTCACCGCCGCCGCCGCCCTCGTCGCCGCCCTTCGGCGTGAGCACGCGCCGGCTCACGATGCGCTGCCGGCTGTCGGTGGTCAGCACCTGGAGGGCCTTCTTCACGTAGACCGACTTGAGGATGTCCGGCGTCTGGAACGCGGTCAGCGACAGCACGCCGTAGTCGACCGCCCACAGCGTCACCTCGCTCATCGCCGGCTTGCCGGCGACGTCCTTGACGGTCACCGAGACTTTGGCTTTGTTGGCCGGCCGGAACTCGTCCTTGTCGGCCTTGGCGGTGACGGTGAGGCGCTTGCTGGCGTCCTCGACCTCGAGCTGCACGTAACCGAGGCGGAACGACGGCTTGCCCGGATCGCTGCCGTCGTCGGGTGTGGCGCCGGTGCTGCGGCCCTTGACCAGTAGCACCGACACATAGACGTTGGGGATGTCCGCGTCTGTGATGGCGACGGTGATCGCCTGCTGGGACGAGGTCAGCGCGAAGCGCTTGTGTGTACGGATGCCTTCCCGCTCGGTCGTGACCAGCGCCGTCGCCTGCTCCCACGGCGACTTGATCATGATCCGGGCCGAGTCGCCCGGCTTGTAAGACTTGCGCTCGGGCACCAGCTCGATGCGGTTGTGGTCGAAGCGCGTCCACGCCGTGTAGCCGGGGCCGAGCGCGTAGAACGTCGCGTCGGTCGCGGCCCGGCGGCCGTCGGCATCCTTGGCCTCGGCGCGCAGCTTGAAATAGCCGCCTTCCTTGAGCGGCAGCGGCAGCGTCACCGGCTCGCGGCCCGACGTCGCGTGCCAGGTGCCGACGTCGGTCACCTTCTCCTGCGTGTCCCACGTGTAGAAGCCGCTGCCCTCGGCGCGGCGCGTGCTGATCCACTGCACGTGCTGCACGGTGACGGTGATGTCGACACCGGGGACCGGCGCACCGTCCGGCGTCAGGGCGACCAGCTGGGCGCTGACCCCCGACGGCTGATCGACGAAGTAGGGCAGCTTGACGCCGACGTAGACCGCGGCCGAATGCACGCTGATCGACGCGCGGTTGGCGATGCGCTGCCGCGAGACGTCGGTGACCTCGCCCTCGATCTGGTACTCGTAGCGGATGCCGTCGCTCTTGGTGGTCTCGAGCGCGACCTCGAAGCCACCCTCGGCGTCGGTGGTGTCCTCGTCGGCCTTCAGCTCGACGCGACTGTAGAAGGACGGCCGCACGCCGAAGTCGAAGCCCTCGAGCGGGAAGTTGCGGAGCAGCGACGACGGGGCGCCGTAGGCGGCCGTGCGCGAGAACGTCCAGCGCACCGGCGCCGTCTTCATCGGGGCGCCGAACAGGTAGCGCGCGGTCACGGTGGCGGCGAGCGCCGTCCCGGCGTACGGCGTCGTGCCGGTCAGCGTGGCGTCGACCCGGAAGTCGGGCCGGCGGTAGGCGGCGACGAGGAAGCCGCCGCTGATCGAGTCGCGCGGCTCGAGCCGATCCGATTCGCCCTCGACCTCGTCCTGAACCCGCAGCTCGCGCACCAGCTCCGCCGACGGCTTGGCCGTGGTGGTGACGAAGGGACGCAGCCGCATCAGCACCGAGTAGTGGCCGAGGGCGCCCTCCGCGGGCAGCGTGTGCGTCCACTCGACCGATCCCCACGCCGACAGCTTCACCTCGCGCTGATCGATCTCGCGGTCCTGGCTGTCGCGCACGCTGACGTAGACCGGCGTGCCGGGGTCGGGCACTTTGATCCCGGCGGCCGTGTCGTGGCGGAGGATCGCCTTGTAGTGCACCTCTTCGCCGAGGCGGTAGACGCCGCGATCGGCGAACACGGTGCCGCGCAGGAGCGAGTGCTGCTCGGCGGTGTCGTAGTCCGAGCCGAACTCCCACGGCTCGAGGCCTTCGGTCCAATCCGCGCCGAGGTAGGCGGTGTCGCCATCCTTTTCGGCGAGGACGAGGAACTCGAACCGGGTCTCGTACCAGCGCTGCGGCTGCCGCAGCGGCAGGGCGGGCGCGATGGCGACGCCGTCCGCGTTGGTGGTGCCGGTCCACGCCACCTTGTTCTCGAGCGTCACGATCGAGACCTTGGCCCCGTCGACCGGGAGCGCGTTGTCGAGGCGGGTGACGAACACAAGCGTGTTCTGCGGGCTGTCCTTGACCGTCAGCCCGAGGTTTGTGACCTGGACCACTGTGGCCCGCGTGCGCTGGCCGTAGGTGTGGGCGCGGGCGATCGGCTGGCCCACTTCGACGGCCGCCCAGACGAGGCCGTGGCCGCCGGTCAGCGCGCGCGCCAGGTCGATGCCGTAGGACTGGATGCGATCGGCCTGCGGCGCCAGCCGGCGGTTGGTGGGCGGCGCCTCCGGTGTCGTCGAGAACGAGTTGCCCTGGAGTGCCAGGATGGTCGGCATCAGCTCGAGCGGCGACACTGCGGCAATCCACTGCCGCACGGTCGTGAAGTTGCGGGCGTAGAACGGCAGCACGGTGCCGCCGGTCGACTCCCAGACGCCGTGGCCGTCACCGAAGCTGGTGAAGGCGCGCGCGTGCCAGTTCTCGACGACGCCGATCCAGGGATAGCCGAGACGCTGCCCGTCGAGCGCCTCGAGGGTCGGATCCAGCCGAAACGCGTAGGTGCTGGCCGGTTTCTGCGGGTCGTAGCCGAGGTCCTCGAGCGTGAAGTGGGTGCTGCGATCCGAGTTGCCGTCGGGCGAGTCGCCGCTCTTGCGGACAACCGGCCGTCCCGTCGCCGTCGTGACATCGGTCGCCGAGAACGCCTTGCGGACGTTCACGGTCAGCGCCTCGCGGCGCAGCTTCAGCGGATTCCAGCTGTCGGGATCGCAGCTCGCGTTGCAACGGAGCTCGTCGACGAAGAGGGTCGGCTCGAGCTCCATCGTGTACGTCTGCGGCCGCGGCGTCGCCGCGTTGCCCTGGATCCCGCGCATCCCGGCCGGGACGGTGACTTCGATCCAGCTCTCGGTCGGCGGTACGGAGGTGGTCTGGAGCACGACCAGCGTGGGGTCGGGCTGGCCCAGCCGCTTCTGGTCCCAGGTCGCCGTCGACGACACCACGACCCGCGCCGTCGACGTGGCGGCGGCGTTGGCGGCGGCGATCTTCGCTTCGAACGCCCGCAGGCCGGCCGGATCGGTCGACTGGAGGCGCGTCCGCGCCGGCGCGGACATCTCCGGTGGCGTCCAGTCGTGCAGCTTGTAGGCCAGCGACAGGCGCTGCAGGAGGTCGGCGGCCCGGACCGGCTGGTTGAAGCGCAGACCGAGCACGATCGGGCCATCGAAGCGGTCGCCGCGGCGGTACCAGTTGGTCGCCAGCAGCTTCACGGTCGGCGTTGTGAAGGCGAACGTGTGCGGTGCCGCTAGCTTGCGGCCGCCGACGGCCGTCGCCGAGGCGTCGATGGTGACCGTGTAGCGGGTCGAGAAGGGGAGTGCGACCTTCGGGTCGGGCGTGAAGATCAGGATGGCAGTGCCCGACCAGCGGAAGGTCCCGGCCAGCGCCGGCTGAATCTTGAAGAAGGGAGCGGTAACCGGATTGGGTATTCGACCGAGCGATACCATTGGCTCGGAGAAGACGATCGTGATCTCGCGCGACTCGCCGAGGTCCGAGGTCTCGCCTGCGGGCCTGGCGTTGACCACTGTCAGATTTGCTTGGGCTTCTGACCAATTTGTTACGACGAGCGAGAGCAGGAGGCAGGCGGCTGCCGCGGTCCGGGTGAGCATGTGTCCTCGCGAGGGTGGGGTCCGGGCCGTGTATCGACACATGGCCGAGGTCGCACCAGATGGGGCGCCCGGCGCCTGGACCGTCCTCGTATAGAGCCTTGGACACCGGATTTTTCGCAGTTGCGGTCGGGAGAGACCGACCGATGACCACCGTCCGCTGCTGTCAGGGGCTCGCCGCCGGAGCCGCGCTCTTCGCCGTCCTCGGCGCCTGCGGCCTACCCGCGGGACGCGTCGCCCGGGCGATCGCCCGGCCCCGGCCGCGCGTCGAGGTCACGATCCGCAGCCTGACCGGCACGTGGGAGGCCGTCGACGTGACTGCCGTTCGGCTCGAAGTCTTCGTGTTGACGCTCCGTCAGACTGGCGACACCGTCTCCGGCACGCTTGCTGCCGGCGATCGCGTGCTGGCGAGCGACCCGGCGTCGCCGGCCCGCGTGGACGCTTCCGGTTCGATCGACCTCACTCTCGGTCGTTCAACCGAGTCAGTGCTGATCGCAGGCCGCCTCGACTCGAGTGGTGACCGAATCCGGGCCCGGATCAGCGGCCTGAGCGACGGGTCGATCGTCGTGACTTTCCGTCGTCGCTAGTAGTGCACAGCCAGGCACTGTTCCGGCTTCAGCGAAGCGGACGGCTGTGCGCTCGGGCACTATCCGACGTTTATGGTTGAGATAGCTCGATCTGAATCGGCTCAACCAAAGGACACCTGCCTGTGACATTTCCGACCCGCCGCGGTGCCGCGGCCGTGGCCGCGTGCGCCCTCGCCGTGGCTCTCAGTGCGTGCGGCAGCGACAAGAACCCCGCCACGCCGACCCCAACGCCAACCCCAACCCCGACACCTACGCCGACGCCCACGCCGGTCCTGAATGCCGCGCCGAGGATCACCGCGATGAC
>JANOIR010000663.1:0-4766 GCA_031407765.1 Vicinamibacteraceae bacterium | reverse complement strand
GACGGTCGGAATCTTGTGGCGGCCGGCGCGGCGGGGGCCGGCGCCGGCTTCTGCGTGGTCGGGGCCGGAGCCGGCTTCTGCGTGGCCGGGGCCTGAGCGGCATTCACGGGGCCAGCCATCAGCGCGATGCCGATGGCCACGATGACGAGGCTTGATCTCATGGTCGACAGGTTCCTCATGCGCTCCCAGGAACGGGGTCCGGAGCCAGGTTTCAAACCTTCAGCTTACCCCAGGCCGCCTAGAAGGTCGAACCGACGGCAAAGCGGAAGCGCCACTTCTTCTCGGGCTGGTAGTTGTTGTCCAGGATGCCTTCGCGGTTGATGTTGCGGGCGAAGATCAGGCGGAAGGGCACGTTGAGCACCGGCATGAAGAACCGGACCTCGCCGCCGGTCGAGGCGACGAAGGCATCTGAGCGGAACCTTTCGCCGTTGTCACGGACCTGCCCGGCGTCGAAGAACGCCAGGATGCGCACCGGGCCGGCGATCTGGTAGACGTACTCGCCGTTGAACAGCAGGCTCTTGTTGCCGCCGACGACCAGGCCCGTGACGTCGTCACGCGGCCCGACGGTGCGGATGTCGTAGCCGCGGATCGAGTACTCGCCGCCCTGGACCAGCCGCTCGAAGATCGGCAAATTGACCGTGCCGCGGTACGGCGCCACGAACTCGAACTGGGCCCGGAAGCCCGCCGAGAGCTTGCGCGTCTGCTGCCAGTACTGGATCGCCTCGAGGCGAGGCTTGTAGAAGCTGGTGTTGCCGCCGAGCCCGGCAAGGTCGAAGCTGGCCGTGAGCCGGCGCCCCGAGCTCGGGAAGATGGGATTGTCCACGGTATTGTGGACGAAGCTCGGCGAGACCTTGCTGATGATCCGCTTGCCGTCGGTACCCAGGAGCAGCGCGTCGGCCAGGAACGGGTTGTTCCTGGCGAGCTCGGGATCCTCGTAGGCGGAGTTCAGGTTGCTGATCCCGACCCGCTCGTAGCTGTAAGACATGAAGGCGCGCGAAAAACTCGCCAGCCGGAACCCGGCCATCAGGTTGCCGCCCGACGACTCCTGGGTGAAGGCCCCGATGTAGTTGATGGTCCGGTTGAAGACGTTGATGCCGCCGGTGATCGGGCGGTCGAACAAATACGGCTCGCTGAACGAGAGCTGGTAGTCCTTGTAGCGCTTGCCCGTCAGGACCGACAGCGACAGCGTCTCGCCCTTGCCGAGGAAGTTCGAGGTCTGGAACGCGAACTGGGCGAAGGCGCCCTCGAACTGCGACACGCCGGCGCCGAACGTCAGCTGGTTGCGGTTCTGCTCTTCCAGCTTCAGCGCGATGTCGACCTTGTTCTTCTCGCCCGGGGTCTTGTCGACCTGGACGTTCTCATTGCCCTCGAGCGACTTGAAGTAGCCGAGCTGATTGAGGTGCTTGACGCTGCTCTTGAGCGCCTCGGTGTTGAAGACGCCGCTCTCGACCAGCTGCATCTCGCGCCGGATGACGTTGTCGTGCGTCGTGGTGTTGCCGAGGAAGGTGATGCGGTTGACGAAGTACTGCTCGCCCTCCTGCATGTGCATCGTCACGTCGACGATGGCCGGTCCGGGCTTGGCGGCGGGCTCGGCGGTGGCGCGCTGCGCCTCCTCCATGTTGCGGGGCTGGGCGTCCTTGGGCAGGTCGCGGAACGAGAAGTCGGGGAAGGCGGTGAACTCGAAGTACCCGATCGAGCCGTAGATCTCGCGGGCCTTTTCCATGCCCTTCTTGACGCGCTTCTCGGAGTAGTACTTGCCCGGCGTGAGGTTGAAGATCTGGACCAGCGGTTCGGACTTGACCACTTTGTTGTCGGCGACCTTGATTTCGCCGACCTTGTAGCGCGGGCCCTCGGTGACCGGGATGCGCAGCTCGACGTAGCGCGTCTTGCCGTCCTTGGTGTCCAGCAGCGTCTTCACTTCGGGGTTGTCGACGCGGACGCGCAGGTAGCCGTTGTCGCGGTAGTAGCCGACGACCTTCTCGGCATCCTCCGCGTACTTGTCTTCCTTGTAGGTGCCCCGCTGGGTAATGAAGGACCACATGGCCATGGCCTTCGTGTCCTTCATCTTGCCGCGCAGCTTGCGGTCGCTGACGTCCTTGTTGCCGACGAAGTCGATCTTGCGGATCTTGTACTTCGGGCCTTCCGTGATGGTGAACGTGAGGTTGACGGTCTTGGTGCCGCCGGTCACCGGCGTGATCGCGTGGGTCACCGTACTGTCGAGGAAGCCCTTCTCGGACAGCATGCCCTTGACGATCCCCTTGACCCGGCGGATCAGCGCGTCGTCGACGAACGAGTCGAGGCGGATGGTGACGCTTTCTTCCTTCAGCTTCTCGTCGATCTTGGTCGACTCGAGCTGCTTGCTGCCCGAGTAGTCGACGATCTTGATGCGCTGACGCTCCTCGAGGTCGTACTTGATCAGCTTGCCGATGACGCCGTTGCTGAACGTGTAGTCGGTGACCTCGATGACGAGGTCGTCGAGGAAGTTGGTCGCCCACAGCGTTTTGAAGTCGCTGCGCAGCCGATCCTCGGCGGCGGCATCGTAGGGCACCCACTGGTTCTGCGACGGCAGGCTCGGCCGGGTCTGGATGTAATAGAGGTAGGTCGCCGCCTCGACGGCGGAGGTGCCGCCCTGCTTCTCGAAGCACGGCGCAATCATCAGGATGACCGGTGGCGACCCGGCCGGCGGCAGGCGCGCCGGCGTCGGCACCGGCTGCCCGCACAGCGTGGCCTGACCGGCCGCGGCCGGCGGCGTCGGCAGTGGCGTCGTGGCCGGGGCCGGTGTCTGGACGGCGGGCGGCGGCGGGGTGGGCGTCTGGGTCGGCGCAGGCGCCGGAGCGGCCGGGACCACCGAGCGGTCCTGGGTGGGAGCCGGAGTGGGCGCCGGGTTGGCGGGATTGGTCGGCGCCGGCTGGGTCGGGCCGGGGATGTTCGAGGGCGCCGGGGGCGGCGGCGCGTTGCCGGGGGGCGTCTGCGCACCCGCCGGTACGGCCAGCCAGACCACTACCAGGGCCGTCAGGACTGTTCGAGAGCTCACCATGCGTCAGTTATGCGTGCCACGCGTCATCGATCCCCGGAAAATGCGCCGGATGTCGCGCGCGCGTGCACGGACTCCTCCGACCGGCCAAACCCGCAGGAACACCGCCCCTGCCGGGCCGGTCCGTGGACCCCAAGCGGGCCAGTTTACAGGAACTCAGACGCTCGAGGCCAGACGCCGGCCGGGCGAGGCGGCAGAGCCGTCGGCGTCGAGCGCCCGGTAGGCCAGGGCCCCGGCCTCGACGTAGACCTCGAACTCGCCGCCCTTCAGATCGCCCCGGATCAGCTCCTCGGCGAGCGGATCCTCGATGTAGCGCTGGATGGCGCGGCGCAGCGGACGCGCCCCGTACGAGCGATCTTTGCAGGTGAGATCGATGATCCAGTCGACGGCCTCGGTCGTCAGGCTGATCTTGAGGCGGCGATCGGTCAGGTTGGCGTTCAGCTGCCCCACCAGCAGCGTCGTGATCCGGCGCAGGTCGTCGTCCGACAGCGCCTCGAACACGATGATCTCGTCGATGCGGTTGATGAACTCGGGGTTGAACGTCCGCCGCACCTCGCCCAGGACCATGTCGGAGACGCTGCGTGCGATCTCCTTGGCATCGGACGACTGGAACCCGAGCGAGGCCTTCTTCTGGATGTAGCGGGCCCCGATGTTCGACGTCATGATGATGATCGTGTTCTTGAAGTTGACACGATTCCCCAAGCCGTCGGTCAGGTGGCCGTCCTCGAACACCTGCAGCAGGATGTTGAACAGATCCGGGTGCGCCTTCTCGATCTCGTCGAGCAGGACCACCGAGTAGGGGTTCCGCTTCACCTTCTCGGTGAGCTGCCCGCCCTCTTCGTGGCCGACGTAGCCCGGAGGCGATCCAATCAGCTTCGAGACGGAGTGCTTCTCCATGTACTCGGACATGTCGAAGCGAATCAGGGCGGCCTCCGAGCCGAAGAGGAAGTGCGCGAGCGCGCGCGCCAGCTCTGTCTTGCCGACGCCGGTCGGACCGAGGAACACGAAGCTGCCGACCGGACGCGTGATCGATTTGAGACCGGCCCGCGATCGGCGGATGGCCCGTGACAGCGCCGAGATCGCCTTCTCCTGGCTGATCACGCGGCGGTGGAGCTCGTCCTCCATCCGCAGCAGCTTGGAGCTCTCATCCTCGTTGATCGCCGTCATCGGGACACCGGTCCACTTGGCGACGACCTCGTCGATCTCCTGCTTGTTGACGACGACGCGCCGCGCCGACGACTTGACGTCGAAGCGCTCGCGCACCGACATCAGGTTCTCGCGCGCCGCTTCTTCCTGCTGGCGGTAGAAGTTGGCCCGCTCGAAGTCCTTGGCCGATACCGCGCTCTCCATCTGCTCGACGGCGACGCGGATCGTCTTGTTGATCTCGCCGAATTCCTCGCTGTAGCCGGCCTCACGCAGCTTGGCGCGGGCGCCGGCCTCGTCGACGAGGTCGATGGCCTTGTCGGGCAGGAAGCGGTCGGTGATGTAGCGGCTCGACTGGTAGACCGCCGCCTCGAGCGCTTCCTGCGTGAACTCGACGTGATGGAAGGCCTCGTAGCGATCCTTCACACCGCGCAGGATTTCGATCGTCTCCTTCTCGGAGGGCGGGTCGACCTTGATCGCCTGAAAGCGGCGCTCGAGCGAGCGATCCTTCTCGATGTATTTGCGGTACTCGGCCGGCGAGGTCGCGCCGATGCAGCGGATCTCGCCGCGCGAGAGGGCCGGCTTGAGG
>JANOIR010000643.1:0-6711 GCA_031407765.1 Vicinamibacteraceae bacterium | reverse complement strand
GTCGTTGCCGTGACAGCTGGCGCAGTGGTCTGCAAAATGCGCGAGGCCGTCTTCGAACACAGCCGGCGTCCCGGTGACCGGGTTGCTCATGTCCCGCACGGCGGACGACGTAGCCAACTGCCGCATCCCGAGGGCGGCTCGCTCCTCGATCCAACTGGGCTGAACACGCGTGCTCAGCCCGCGACTGGCGACCGTGTAGACGAGGGCACCTGTAAGTGCGCCCAGAACCACGAACACGAGCAACAAGGTACGGACGACGCCTCGCATGGGCGTGCCTCCCGCGCGATCCCCGGCCGCGCGGGCCTGGAATCAACCAAGGTGAGACTACGAAGGGAGAAGGAACAGCGAGCCGGAGCGGCTTCGCCGGCGAGGTATCAGATCCGCAGGATGCGTGGCGCTCGGGAGAGCGCAGGGGGCCCGGACGAGCCCGGCTGGAGCAGCCGCACCTCAGCACGTGCGATGGGAACCGACACGTAGCGGCCCGATGGCACCACAACGGGATTCAAGGTGCCGTCGGTCCGCGACACCTTCGTCGCCACCGCCACGGCCAGGGTCAAGCGGCCACAGCAATCCGGCCCATGGCTCAGGGAGACGGCCAAAGGTTTGTCGTGGCCCTCGGGCACCGCGCCGCGATCCAATCGATGGTGCGATGCTGCCGGCGTCGCATGGTGGGCTGACGCGGACAGCTGCGCTGTGTCAGCCGTGCGCGTCGCGCCGTGCGTCGAGCAGTGTGCCGACGTCGAAGCCGGTGCCGCTTTCAGTCCGCACAGCTCCGCGCAGACAGCAGCGAAGCCGGGCGTCCCACTCAACACCGCGATCAACGCGACACAAGCCAGACGGTGCACCCGCCCCTTCATGTCCCGAGGATAGCACGCGGTCATGGACGCCTTCTTCGCCAGCGTCACACGTCAGCTCGCCGGAGACGGAGGGCATTGAGGATCACGGAGACCGAGCTGAACGTCATGGCCGCGCTCGCCAAGATCGGGCTGAGCAGCAGGCCGAACGCCGGGTAGAGCACCCCAGCTGCGACCGGAACCCCGAGCACGTTGTAAATGAACGCGAAGAACAGATTCTGCCGGATGTTCTGCATGGTGGCCCGACTCAGGCGTCGTGCCTTCAGGATTCCCGTCAGGTCGCCCTTGACGAGCGTCCCGCCGGCGCTTTCCATCGCGACGTCCGTTCCGGTGCCCATGGCAATGCCGACATCCGCCTTTGCAAGAGCCGGTGCGTCGTTGATGCCGTCACCGGCCATGGCGACCCGCCGACCCTTGGCCTGGAGCTCAGCGACGACCGCGGCCTTGCGCTCGGGCAGGACATCGGCTTCGACGTCGCTGATGCCCACAGCCCGAGCGACGGCTTCCGCCGTGACCCGGTTGTCGCCTGTCAGCATCACCACCTTCAGGCCCGCCGCCTGCAGGCTCTCGACGGCGTGCTTCGTGGTCGCCTTGATGCGGTCGGCCACACCGATGAGACCAGCAGGACGCCCGTCGACGGCGACGAACATCACGGTTTCGCCCCGTCCCCGCGCCATCTCCGCCGCCTCATTCAGCGATGATGCGGCAATCCCGAGCGCCTCCAGGAGCGCAGTATTGCCGACCGCAACTCGACGGCCGTCCACGACACCCGTTACGCCCTTGCCGGTGATCGACTCGAAGTTCGACACGTCCACGAGCGCGACGTTTCGTTCCTCCGCCCCCCGCACGATGGCCGATGCCAGTGGATGCTCACTGACGCGCTCGAGACTCGCGACCAGCCGGAGTAGCTCCGACTCGCCGAATCCGGGCTGCGGCGTGACGCTGGTCAAAGCCGGCTTACCTTCGGTCAGCGTTCCCGTCTTGTCGACGACAACGGTGTCAACCTTCTCCATGATCTCGAGGGCTTCGGCGTTCCGCAGCAGCACACCGAGTTCGGCGCCACGCCCCGTGCCGACCATGATCGACATCGGCGTCGCCAGGCCGAGTGCGCATGGGCACGCGATGATCAGGACCGCGACGGCGTTCACGAGCGCGTGGGCGAGGCGCGGCTCTGGGCCGAAGATCGCCCACACAATGAACGTCACCACCGAGACCGCGATGACGATTGGCACGAACCAGCCCGACACGGTGTCAGCCAGGCGCTGAATGGGGGCACGCGAACGCTGCGCCTCGCTCACCAGCTTCACGATGCGCGAGAGCAGCGTGTCCGCACCGACCCGCTGCGCCTCCATGACGAACGTCCCCGTGCCGTTGACGGTGCCGCCCGTCACGGCACTGCTCGCCGTCTTCTCGACCGGGATTGGCTCGCCGGTGACCATCGACTCGTCAATGCTGGTATGACCGTCGACGACGATGCCATCCACGGGAACGCGCTCGCCGGGCCGTACGCGGAGCCGATTTCCGACCGTCACCTGCGCCAGAGGCACGTCGGCCTCGGCGCCGGATGCGTCGATCGTCCGTGCCGTCGTCGGCGTCAGCCCGAGCAAGGTCTTGATGGCGGCACTGGTCTGGCTGCGCGCCCGCAGCTCCAAGACCTGGCCGAGCAGCACCAGGACCACGATCAACGCGGCCGGTTCGTAGTAGACGGCCACCTGGTCGCCGTGCGTCCGGAAGGATTCAGGGAAAGCGCCTGGCGCCAGTGAGGCCACGACGCTGAACAGGTAGGCGGCGCCGACGCCAAGGGCGATCAGCGTGAACATGTTCAGGTGCCGGTTGACGACGGATGCCCAGCCCCTCACGAAGAAGGGCCACCCGCCCCACAGGACGACCGGCGAGGCGAACGCGAACTGCGTCCACACCATGGCCGCCGGTGGAAGCCAGTGCTGGAGCGGCTGCCCCGGCAGGAACTCCGACACCATGAAGGCGAGAATCGGCACGGTGAGCGCGAGCGAGCCCCAGAACCGCCGGGTCATCTCCTCGAGTTCAGGGTTGCGCTCCTCGATGGTGACCATACGAGGCTCGAGCGCCATGCCGCAGATCGGGCAGCTGCCGGGCCCGACCTGCCGGACCTCCGGATCCATCGGGCAGGTGTACTCGCGCGTATCCGGGCCGCTCGCGGCGGCGGCCGCAGCAGGCGGAGCCCCTGACGCCTCGGCTCGGAACCGCTCGAGGCACACGTCGCTGCAGAAGTGGTAGGTCTGGCCACTCCGCTCGATGTGGCCAACGGCAACCGCTGGGTCGATCTCCATGCCACAAATGGGGTCGGTTACGAGCCCGGGGGGCTGGTGCGGGTGCTCGTGGCTGGCGTGAGTGGGGCTGTCCGGAACCGATGTTGACATAGGGCCTCGCGCGGGGTGGGCGCGGCCCTTCGGCCGCACCCACGTAGAGCGCTGAACTACTTCGCGTATTCCTGCGGTTTCGCGTCGAACTTCGCCTTGCAGCCCTTGGAGCAGAAGTAGTACGTCCGCCCCTGGTACTCCGAAGTGCCGGCCGCCTTGGCCGGGTCGATGGTCATGCCACAGACGACATCTTTTTCCATGTTGCCTCCTACTCTTATGACGCAGGCCCCCGCTCCGCATTACACCCTGGCTCGACGGATGGTGCGCCTCAGGCGGTGGCACGCATGCAGTCCTTACTCAACGACGATGGCCCCCTTCAACATGGCCATGCCACACGCGAAGTCGATCGTTCCGGCCTTCTCTGGGGTGAATTCAACCTCGACCGGCTTGTTGAGCGGCAGGGCGCGCTTGACCTTCAGCGAGGGCACCACGACTTCCGTCGCGCACGTGTCCTCCGTCGTCCGAAGGAAGGTCAGGCGCAGAGGCGTACCCGCACTCACACCTTCGCTGGACTGAAGCCGTCCTTCGTGACGGTGATCTTGGCCACCTGAGGCGCGGCGTTCCGTGCGGCGCCACCCTGGACCACCCCTTCTGGTGGCGCAGGAACTGGGTGATCCCGCGGCTCGGACGTGTCAACTCAGCTCGACCGCGGGCCACGAGGGCTCCTCCGGTCGATGGTTGGAACCCGAAGCGGTGTACTCTCGGCGCCCGGCGACGGGGGTTCGAGGCCGCTTGGTCCTCACTCAAAGAGCGTGGGCCCGATGCCGAGCGCCGCATTGGTTCTAGCGATCGACTCGCGCGCGTCCCTCACCCGGCCGGTCAACGCGCGAATGGCATCGATCGTCTCCGGAACGACGATGGCCTGATTGTCGACCATGTACGCGTAGAACAGTTCGTCGCCCTGAACACGGAGCATGTCGGCCCACAACGCCACCTCGTAGAGGTTGTCGTGCGGTCGGCCGCGGTCGGCCATCAGCTCTTTTACCGTGTTGAGCGCAACCAAGCCATCGCTGATGTGGATTAGGGCGATTCTTGACGACCCGCGAAAGGCGTCGAGCACCTCGTCCTTGGTGGCGTTGCGCGTCATCTGCACTGCCCAGTAGTGTAGGTGCGCCAGGGTCTCCGGCACCTTGACCGCCATCGTGATCACGTCGAGTTCCGGGTCGACGCTCTGCGCGTCAGGACCCTGGTGGCTTGGAATCTCGGGCTCCGGCACCAGCGTGTTCATGATCCCGCCGTCGTGGCTCTCCCACGGATCGGTCGCGCGCCGCAGCAGCGTGCCCCGGGCCCGCTGAAGCAGCCCTGCGCGCTTGAGGGCGGATAGAGTCCGCACGATTGACGTGGTATTGCAGGACACGACGCGGGTCGCCTCACGGTTGATCGCGCTGACGTAATTCGACTCGGCGACAAAGGAGTGACCGGTCGTCTCGTGCTTCTCGCCACCCTGGACGATGAACTTCAATCGGCGGCGCCGATAGCCGTCGATGTTCTTTGCGGCGACATGCTTCGGCGTACAGTCCACGACCACGTCAGCCCGATCCAGGAGATCGTCCGACGTGCCAGCGACGTCCAGTCCGACCGCCCGCATTCTGTCCGCGTGGTCGCCGGTGGCGCCGAACAGACGAAAACCATGCGTGGTCGCGGTACGCACGCGCCAGTCCGCCACGACGTCCGCCACGCCGGCCAGCAACATGTCCTCCTGACGCACCACGGCGTCGGCCACACGTTTGCCGATCACGCCGTAGCCGTTGATGGCGACCCTAATCTTGTTGTTCTCAGACATTTCCCGCCTCAGTGCCTGCCAGCTTGGTGCTCTTGAGCAATAGCGCATTGACCGCCACCACGAGGGTACTGCCCGACATGGACAGCGCGGCGACCTCCGGGCTCAGCACAAATGGGTACAAGACGCCCGCGGCGAGCGGGAACGCGATCACGTTGTAGCCAACGGCCCACCACAGGTTCTGGTGCATCTTGCGCAAGGTGGCCCTCGACAGCTCGATGGCCGCGACGATGTCATTCGGGTCGCTCTTCATCAGCACGACATCGGCGCTCTCCATCGCCACGTCGGTGCCAGCACCTATCGCAAAGCCGACGTTCGCCTGGGTGAGCGCTGGCGCGTCGTTGACCCCATCCCCCACCATGCCGACCCTTTTGCCAGTGGCCTGCAGCGCCTTGACCTTCTCGGCTTTCTGGGCCGGCAGCACGTCAGCCAGGACGGTGTCGATGCCCAGATCGGCGGCGATGCGTGTGGCCGTGGCCAGGTTGTCGCCGGTCAGCATCACGACATCAATCTTGCGTGCGCGAAGCTTGGCCACCGCCGCCTTGGAGGTCGGCCTGATCGCGTCGGCGATGGCGATGAGGCCAATGACGCGAGCCGCCTGAGACACATGGACCACGGTGCGGCCGTCTGCCTGGAGGCGAGTAGCCTCGGCCTCCAGCGGGCCTAGCGAGAGCTTCTGGGTATCCATCAGCCGTCGGTTGCCGAGGAACACCGTTCCGCCAGCGGTCTCGGCGCGCGCGCCCATGCCATCGAGGCTTTCGAATCCGGTCGGCGCCGCGACGGTGAGCGTGGCCGAACGGCGGATGATGGCCTGAGCCAGCGGATGGTCGGACCCCTGCTCGACGGCGGCGGCGGCGGTCAGCACCACGTCCTCGGTGATTCCGTCAGCCGTGATGATCTCCACCACCTCCGGCTGACCAATGGTCAGCGTCCCGGTCTTGTCGAACACAATCACGTCGAGCTTGGTGGCGTCTTCGAGCGCCGACGCATTCTTGAACAGGATCCCGTGCGTCGCACCAAGGCCCGTTCCCACCATTACCGCCATCGGCGTCGCCAGTCCCAACGCATCCGGGCAGGCGATCACGAAGACCGTGATGGCCAGTGTGACGGCGAACAGCAGTGTCTGACCGACCCACCAGAACCACACGGCAAACGTCGTGAGACCCACGACGATCGCAGTGATCACCAGCCACTGCGCGGCCCTGTCCGCCAGCAGTTGCGCCGGTGCTTTGGAGTTCTGCGCCTGCTGGACCAGTTTCACGATTTGGGCCAGCGCGGTGTCGGCCCCGACCTTCGTCGCCTTGTAGCGAAAGCTGCCGCTCTTGTTGATGGTCGCGCCGATCACCGTAGCGCCAGGAGCCTTCTGCACCGGCATCGACTCGCCGGTGAGCATGGACTCGTCGACAAGCGATTCGCCGGACTCCACCGTGCCGTCGACCGGAATCTTGTTACCTGGGCGGATCACGACAATCTCGCCTGCCAGCACCTCGGCCGTCGGCACTTCCGTCTCGGCTCCGTCGCGAATCACCGAGGCCGTGGCCGGAGTCAGCTTCATCAACGCCGTAATGGCAGACGAGGCACCCGCGCGAGCACGCATTTCCAGCCAGTGGCCGAGCAGAATGA
This sequence comes from Vicinamibacteraceae bacterium, assembly GCA_031407765.1. GTDB lineage: Bacteria > Acidobacteriota > Vicinamibacteria > Vicinamibacterales > Vicinamibacteraceae > JBDSLU01. The sequence goes on along the minus strand of JANOIR010000643.1, from coordinate 55 downwards.
ATACCAACAGCACAGCGACCGCCTCGTAGAACTGTCCACCTCCCTTGAAGACGAA
>JANOIR010000634.1:0-28309 GCA_031407765.1 Vicinamibacteraceae bacterium | reverse complement strand
CCCAAAGATCCGATCGCGTACGAGTTCTGTGCGCCGAGCCACGAACTCGATAGCGGAAGCGTCGTTGAGGAACTGCTCAGCTGCCTCGGCGACGCTAGGCAGTCAACATGTAGAACGCGAGTCGCGCATGACGGGAAGCCTACGGGCTGGCTGCAGAACTGGCGTTACCACGAACTGCTACGGCAGCGGCGAGAACAGTCTGGTCAGTGGCTGCGTGATCGTCACGGCCGTGCCATTGATCGTCACCTCAGCCAGCGGCGCGTAATGGTGCGTCACACCCCCGGGTGGCAAGGCGACAGGTGATGGGGTGGGCGTGCCCTGCGTATCGACGGGCGACTCCCTGGGCCACTCCACATCGCCGGTCGCGACGCGTGCGGGAACCGTCCAGTAGTCGCTGGTGCGATAGATCGCGGCTACTTCGCTCGCAACCGCGCTGGGGAACTGGATCTGGACGCCATTCTCCAGATCGAGCCAGCGGTCGCCTTCGACGACCAACGCCGCGTTGTCCGATCCCAGTTCGAGGCCACCTTCGGTGGGATCGCCGGCTCTCTGATCCCAGCGGCGCAACACCGGGTGCCGGGCTGGATCCTTCCCGGCGTTCGAGCTGGGCGCCGGAGACAGGCGCACCGTGAGACTCGGGCGATCGATGGACTGCACCTGCACCAGGCGTTCGGCGCGGTTCTGCAGGACCGAATCGTCATCCTGGATTTCCACCCAGTCGCCTTCGCTCAGGCCAAAGCGATCGTCGCGGCCGAGGCTCTCCAGCACGAAGCCATTGGCGCCCGACGCACGAGCGATCGCGAGGGCCACCGAGCCGTTCTCGCGTGACCACTTGAACGTCGGCGTCGTCGGATTGCCGGCCGCATCGAGGCTACCGGTGTGAATCTCGACGCGATACAGCTGATTCTCGGGGCCGCTATACCTCGCGTTGGGCGACGTGATGCAGGGGTCCGTCGAAGCGGCGCTCCTGGTCGAACGCGCGCGCATGAAGCCGCGATTGGGCGGATCGATGGTCGTCGTCGGATCCGGCAGATCAGGGTTGGGCGGCATCACCTTCACCTGGCAGACGACCTTCGAGCGTGCCGCGGTCTCGGCGCCGTTCAGGGCAACCTCGCGGATCGCGTCGTCTTCGGCGTAGGTGATGGTGCGTTCCCAGGCGTCCAGGTAGACGAGATAACTCCCGGACGGCAGCGGCGCGGCGCCGCCGGTGATCGCGGCGAAGTCAGGCTGCGAGAGGTAGCTCACCACGCGCCGTAGCTGCGACGGATTGAGCGCGCCGATGTCGGTGTCGAGCGACAGGGTGTTGGTGGCGCGATCGACATCGACGACCTGTGCCGTCACGACGTCCGGCGGCTTGTTCGCGTTCGACAGCTCGATGTACTGGTTCTTGTCGAACTCGACGCCGTCGACGGTCCAGGCCGACACGACGATCTGTTTGGGCTGCGTCTCCGATCCGCGTGTGACGACGATCGGGACCGCGTCCAGCTCGCACAGCACGCCATCCACGTAGTAGCGGCCGGTGCTGATGCGAAAGTCGTTCAACACGGGCTTGGCCACGGTCACCGGTGAGATGACGAAGCCGCAGTCGGCGGCGGGGCCCCCGTGGTCGCCGAGGATGTCGGCGGCCAGCGTCCGCAGGTAGTGCAGGAGGATGGCGGTCTGCTCGTTGCCGTCCGCGTCGAGCTGCACGCGGCCCTGCTGCTGGATCACGCGTGCGAAATGCCTGGCTGGACGGAAGGTCGTGCGTGTCAGGTCGGCCTTCATGATCGGCTCCCTTTGTCTCTCTCGAAGCTATGTCGCGAACACCACGACGGTCTCGATGCCCGCGGGCGAGAACTCGGCCAGCCGCGCCCGCAGGTTGGCGGCGCGCTGCGGCTGATAGAGATCGTGAAAGGCGCCCATCTCCGCCTGGTCTTCCGCGCCGCGGGTGATCTCCGGCGCGCAGCTGTCGGTCAGCTGCGCATACGTCGGATCGCCGTAGCGCAGGCTGTTGAATTCGGGCTCCACGCGCAGACGCTCGCGCTCGATCACGATGTCGCGCACCGCTGCGGTGATGTTGCCGCGCGTGAAGGCGTCGACGACCGCTCTTTCCACCAGATCCGGCTGGCAGGCGTAGCGGCGCGACGTGCGCGATCCCGGCGGCACGTAGCAGAAGCGGAGACAGCCGTGCTGGCGGCGGCAGACGCGGACCGATCCCAGGAGGATGCTGTTCTCGCCCAGGGCGATGGCGCGGACCTCGATCGATCCGATGACCGTGCTGCGCACGACCGTGAGCACCGCATGCGCGCAGAGGCTGCCGGGGCCGATGAGGGCAGTGCGCTCGGTGCTGGTCGCGTCAACGATGCTGTCGTAGATGCGGATGCCCAGCGGATCGGTGCGCGCCTGATCGCGAGTGACCTCGATGGTCCCGGTGATGGTGTGGTCGATCGTCAGGCAGCCGACGCTGCCGTTGACCTCGATGCTCGGTTCCGTCGGGCGCTTGGGTTCACAGTTGCCCTGCATCGACCAGCCGGGCACGAGCGTCGAATGGCGGACGACCCCGCCGGCCAGGTCGCCGTCCAGCTGCAGGCCGCGACCGATCACGACGATCCCGTCCAGGGTGAACCAGCTGCCGGCCTCGCCGTGGACCGAGAGACTGTCGGGCAGCGCGTTCTGCCAATCGAGCAGGCGGATGACCGGACGCGTGCCGCTGGCGCCACGCACGATCAGCTGCTGATCGGCCGCGAGCGAGATGCGGATCGGCTCGACGTACACCGCGCTGTCGGTGAGCTCGATGGCGGCCGCGGGCGGCTTGTCCGTCTGCCACCGGGTCAGCGCGTCGGTGATGCGGGAGAACGTCCCGGGCGGGCCACCACCCTGGGCAACGCGATAGACGACCGTCTTGGCGGGCTGCGGCAGCAGCCGGATATATTCGCCGCCGCCCATGTCGGCGCTGAAGGCGTAGTGGTACGACACCCAGACGCCCAGCTTGCGCGACGCGATGGGCGGAAAGGCAATCCGCCCCAGCTCGGGATCGACGGCGACCTGGCCGGGCGCGGGACGATACGTCCAGTCCGTCAGATCGGCGGCGATGATCTGATCTGCCGGGACGGGAACGAGCTTCGAGGCCGACCCCTGCCAGAGCTGGAAGCTCTTGCCCTCACCGTAGTACGCGTCGACGTCCTGTTCGAGATCGCGACGGGTGATGGGTGTCGGCAGGTTGAGCAGGTCCGGCGTCGCGCCACCGGAAACGGGCAGCGGGCGCACGAACAGCGGCGTATCGATGCCCAGCGGGTTGAACAGGAAACTGTTCGGGCTGGCCTCTTCATAGCAATACGCCGGCGTGGTGGTGATCGAGTAGGAACGCAGACGCCACACATACGCACGCACGTCCGCGGCCGTCCACCCGCCGGTCCGGACATCGATCGTATGTGCGGCGGTATTGAACGCCGTGAAGGCCGGCACCAGCGCATCGAGGGCGTTGGCCTCGCGCAGATCGATGCTGCGGCCGCGGGTCGGATAGGGATAGCTCACGTTCTGCGTGACGCCCAGCTGCGGTGCGATCTCCACCACGCGCACCGGCCAGCCCGACGTCGCCGTCGCGACCTCCTGGAGCGCTGCCAGCGTGCCCTTGCGCTGGCGCAAACGCACGGTGTTGGCCACTTCGCGACGCGGAAACAGGATGCGGTTGCGCACCGTGGCGGCCAACGCGCCGCCCGCCGCAGGCTCGCCGGCGTCGTGCACGGCCTGGTAGCTGATCAAGTTGCCGATGTAGGGGACCACCCAATCGGCGCAGGTCTCGATGAACCAGTTCTCGTAGAGCGTGGCGATATCCTGCTCGACGACGTCGACCTGCTCGGCGATGACGCGTAGAAGGGCCTTCAGCGGATAGCCCTGATCGGCGTCGCGCAGCCGATAGACGACGGGAACCAGCTCGTAGAGACGATCGGGATCGTGTGTCAGACACGGCACGTCAGGCTCCGATCTCCGTGAGAATCAACGTCGCCGGAATGCCAGGCGTCAGGAACACCAGATCGGCGGGTCGCAGGCGTGTGCAGGCGTCGGCGTCGGGTGGCGCCGTCGGATCGCGGTGCGCGACGGCGGCCGCCACGAATCGCCGCACCGTCAGCGTCGCGGCGAGCTGCTGCAGCTGCTCGGCGGTGGTGTCGTCCGCCACCGCATCGAAGACCACCGGATCGACCGAGGCGACGCCGGGGACCGCCTGCATCATGGCGATCGCTTCGCTGAGAAACGCCGGCTGCCCGAGGTCACGCGCCTCGACGTTGAAGCCGGCCAGCAGCGCGGCGCGGATCTGCGGTTCCACCGATTCGAACGTGTAGTCGGGAGCGAGGCGCACGCCGGCATTGATCACCAGCAGCTTCACCCGGCACGAACAGACCTGCACCGGCTGGAAGGGATCGCCATACGTCTGCAAGGCGATGACGAGGTTCTGATACACGTCCGAGCTCGGATCGACCTCGAGATCGTCCGAGTCGTCGCCGGTGCCGGCGACGGTCAGATGCACCAGCTGCGTGCGGCCGTCGGACAGGCGCACGGCGTTGGCCTTGCCGATGCCGGCGTAGGTCCGCGCGAAGTCGGCGTAGTCCTGGACGGAAACCAGACGATCGAGCGCGGTCACCGCCAACGGCGCGTTGCGACGCGCCTGGGCGAGCGAATCGCGGTCCGCGCCGCCCGTCGCCGGCAGCGGATTCACCACACCCTGCAGACCGAGCGGATGCGTCGCCAGCTGGCTGATCTGCCAGGCTTTGACGTTGCCGCCGCGGCCGATGCCATACCGATAGGTCGCCTTGATGTTCGACGACCCCGTGGGCACGCGGGCGCCATGCTCGCCGTTGCCGAACAGGACGGTGGTCCGATCGTCGTCGTCGGTCGCCGTCACGTAGACGCGGTCCGTCGGCTCCCGCGCGACCAGCGCCCCGGTCTCGTGCCAGGCAATCTCGTTGACGCGCACCACCAGCGTGTTCTCGGCGCCGGAAGGTGTGGCGGCCGGGACGAACGTCAGCGGCTTCTGGTGCAAAGCCAGCGTCTGGAAGGTCTGCGCGGCGTCGCCATCACCCAGCACTTCGCCGGTCGTCTGCCCATGGGTCGCCTTGACGACGTTGGCGTAGATCGTCACCTTGGCGCTGTCGTAGGTGTAGCTGAGAGCGTTGGCCAGCTGGATGGTCGTGTGCACCGTCTCCGATCCGCTGATCAGGTGACGGATGCGCCAGGCGAAGACCTGATCGAGACGATTCGCGGGAATCACGCCGCCGGGGAACGCGGTAGGCGGATGCGTGGGATCCACGGTCGCCGGATCGATCAGTAGCGTGGCGAACGTCGCGAAGCCGCCCTGACGCTCTTCGGCGGTCGGCACGTAGGCGTCGGCGTAGACGCCAGGACACAGCTGCACGCGCTCGCAGAACTGCTCGTTCGGCTCGCCCGGCAGCGGGAACGTCGCGAGGCTCGCGTGCAAGTCGGTTGCCGGCACGCCGACCACCAGCCGATCGCCGTCGGCATTGGCGTCGCTGATGTAGAACAGGCTGTCGAATGGAATGATCTTCGGCAGCAGCGCGAGGCACGAGTCCTTGCCGGCGCCTTGGGTCACGTTGGCGATCATCGCCAGTTCGCTGACCTTCACGCCGCTGACACTGGGGATGTCGGTCCGCTCGCCGGACACGACGATCCACTTGCCCGGTTCGAGGCCGTTGTAGAGCGTGTCCAGCTCGATGCTGTCCCCGGCGACGTCGCGATCGAGCGGCACGTCGGACAGGGCCAGCGGCTCGGCCTGCGCGTAGACGACGGTCGCCCGCAACAAGAACGGCACGGCGAGCAAGCGCTTGAACTCCGCTGGCTTGTTGTTCGGCGCGGTGAGCCACGGCGTCGCCAGTGTCAGCACGGTGACCTTCGCGGTGTAGCCGGTGGTCGTGTCCAAGGCGATGGTCTGGACGTTGGTCACCTTGTGATATGAGGTTCGGCGATCCACCGCCGTATCGGCATCCGCGCTGAAGTCCGGCTGGCTGACGGCGATCCAGGAGTCGATGACGACCTTGTCGTAGACCGCGTCGAGGGCGATGACGGAGAGGGCAGTCGCGCCTCGCGCCAGCAGATCGCCCCAGGTATTGGCAATCGAGGCCGGCGTGAACGACGCGACCTGCGTCTGGGTATCGAACGACGACTTGCCGGGGAAGTTGCTCGCGAAGAGCCCGGCCCTGGCGCGGACGGCGTAGACGCGTAGATCGATGTGCTCCGGTTCGACCTTGACCCAGGCGGCGTAGACGAACGGCGCCGCCACAGGATTGAGCGCGGCGATCAGGCGCGGCATGGTGTCGGCATGGGCGGCGAACGAGGATGCCGTGGATCGCGCGAGTCGGAGGGGATTCGCGGGCTGCACGGACACGCGGCGCGAGATGGCCGGCACGAGCGCGGTCAGCCGTTCCAGACTCGACGCGGCGCGGCTGGGCGTCGGAGCGATGGGCTCGGCGCCCTCGCTGGTGAACTCGCCCAGCGCGGCGTTCAGCGCCGGCTGCATGTCGACGATGTGCCGCAGCCAGACGTCGAGGCGCGTGAACTGGCGCCGGACGGCGAGGTCGTGCAGCGTCTGCATCGGCGCGGCCATCGCCCGCACCGCGTTCAAAGCGGCCGGGCCGGCCACGCCAATCGGGCCGGACGAGGCCGCATCGCGCACCTGCGCCAGCAGCGCCGCAGCCTGCGCGGCCAGATCGGAACCGGGGAACTGGTTCGGCGCATCGTCGATGAAACGCGCGACGAACCCCCCCACCACCTCCTGGACCGTACCCGTCGGCGCGAGCGGCGCTTCGCGCAAGGAGATGCGCGTCCGGTCGTCGTCATTCTGCGCATCGACACGCTCGGCGATGCGCAGGAACTGCTGCTGCGGCTCGTCGCTGAGCACGAGCAGCAGCGCATCGCCGGCCTTGAGATTCGTCGTTACGCCCCGCGCGAACACGGTATCGACGATGTCGGCGTTGGTGCCGAGGTGATTGTCGATCCGCAGATCGGGATCTGGTGGCGGTGAAATCACCTGTGGACGCGTCAGGCGCGGCTCCAGCGCGTTCCACACGTCGCGCGCGCGAAAGGCGCCGCTGGTTTCGAAGTACTGGGCCGTCTCGCCCGTGCCGGGGATACTCTGCGCGCGCGTGCCGGCGGGGATCTCGCCATCGAAGGCGTCGTTCACCGTGAACGCCAGGAACACGCTCGCAGCGACGCCGGGCCGCGGTGTGTAGCCAGTCAACCTGGCCAGCTCCAGCACCGATCGTCGCTCGGTCGCGGTGATCAGGTAGCCTTCGTTGGCGATGCGCTCCTGGTAGAACGTCAGGACGTCGGCGAGCACCGCCCAGGCGTCGATCAGCGCCATCGACGCGTCGCCCGGCTGGCGCGTCGTGAGCGGACCGAGGCTCGATACGCGCTCCAGCATCCGCTCGCGAAACGTCGCGTAGGTGCCAGCGCGATAGGTCAAGGCCGGCAAGCCGGGGCGGTTGTATTCCGCATCCGCCAGTGCGCGCGTGGCCGACGCGCCGCCGCAGCAACCGCACGGCGTCTTCGTGCTCCGGCTCATCGTCCGCCTCCCACGTCCAGCGTCAGCCGGCCGTTTTCCGGCGCGTCCGGGTCGTTGTCGAGCCGGGCAATCTCGAATGGTCCGAGCGGCAGGACGCCAGGTACCGGCACATCGGATCCGAACGCACTGTTGCTGAAGCCGCCCGGCGGTGGCGCGTCGATGTCGAAGCGCGCCAGCCGCGTCAGCTCGACGGATTGCACGCCGGTCACCGCCTGCGCGGCAGCGATCAGACGACTGGCGTAGATGCCGTCCTCGAACGTCAGGCTGTCGGGATGAAACAGCCCGCGCGTCCCATCGGGCAAGGTGCGATTGCCGAGGACGTCGATCAGCGCCGCTTTCACGTGGCCGCGCAGATACTCCGGCCGCACGCAGACGCGGAGCGCGACGTCGAGGCCGACGTAGCGCGCCGGCTTCACGGCCACGTCATGACCGATGCGCCGATACCGCGCGAGATAGGCTTCGATCTCTGCGAGCAGCGCGGGGCTGGTGTGTTCCGTGCCCAAGGGATCGATCGCGGCGAACACCTGGTACCCGGCACCGGTCCAGCGCAGCGTCGCCTTGGCACCTTGGAGGCGTTGAAACGAGCCGCCGCACGCCGGACGCTCCGCCAGGCGGCGGTCGTTGTCCGCCGCGAGCGTGGCGTAGTCCTCGGCGATGATGGCGCGCGCGAGCTGCGTGCGGAAGGCGTACGGCGCGAAGGCCTTGACCTCTGCCACCGGCTCTGGATCGATCCCGCCCACCGTGGGCAGCGGATTGCGCGGTTTCTGCGCGCCGGCATTGCCGGTGACCTCGCGGAACACGATCGTCGTGATCGCGTCGGCACCAAGCTGCCCCGCCGATCCGTTCCCGATGCGGTAGGTCGCCTCGAACGTCGTCTCCGCCGCCGGCCGCAGGCCCAAATCGCCGTCTCCGAAGCGCAGATGGGCCCGGCCGTCGTCATCGGTCTCGACGACGAAATGCGGATCGGTGGGCCCGCTGCCGAGCAAGTCGGGCACCGCGGTCCAGGCCGTGAGGACGTCGCCGTTGGGCGTGTGCTGCGTGCCGGTCAGCGAGATCGCCGGGAGCGCACGTCGCGGATCCTGCGCCAGCACCGGGCCCGCGCAGGCACACGGCGGCAGCGGCTGCGCGTGCGTCAGCGGTCGGCCGCGCAGTTCGGGGCAGAATGGCGCCGGGGTGACGTCGGTGTGCGGTGGCTCGCAGCCGCAGGCGCAATGATCCGACGTGGACCCGACCGGCACCGTCCCGATCGTCTCGCTGGTGGTCGCGCCATGGTCGACCAGGATGACGTTGCCGCGGGCGACGCTGATGTGCACGCGGCAGTCGCACTCGGGAGGCGGCATCCTCGCCGAGAGACAGAGCGGAAACGTGAGCGCATCCTCCGCGCACCACTCGATGTCCACTACCGGCTGGCCGTACGGCTCGCCGGGGGCGTGATACAGCGGATCGATGCCGCGCGTCACCTTCGTCAGCCGCACGGCCTGCCGATGCCGTGGATCCGCATCGGCGGGATTGCCGGTCGTCGGTCCCACCACCTCCTCGAGGATCAGCACGTCATCGACGCTGAGATTCAGCGCACGCTGCGTGCCTGGCGGTCCATCGCCCGTGCTGGCCTTGGCCGCGGATCCTGGCGCAGGCACCCACGCGTCCACCAGCGTCGCGCCCGTCGCGCCGGCCGGCAGGCAGCAGGCGCAGTCGCCCCAGGTGTAGAAATGGATCTCGCTGTGCGCCGTGCGCAGCTGGAGCGGCACGTCGCGATCGCGCACCAGCGGTTCGAACACGTGATAGCTCGACGCCGGGATGCGTTCAAGCTCCGCCGCCTGCGCGACGTGCTGATCCTGTCGCGCGGGCAGCGGCGTGGTGAAGTAGATCGTGCGCGGATCGAGCGGCCCATCCTGATCCGTCGCGATCGTCACCCAGGCGCGCGCGTTCGATCCCTCGTGCATCTGGTAGCCGACGAGACGCGCGTGGCGACGCACCGAAATGCGCAGGCGGGCGGTGCCCAGGTAGGCCTCGGTCGCGACGGCATCCTGGTAGTAGCTGAGGGCATCGCCGACGTAGGCGAGGATCTCGAGGAGCATGATGCCGATGTCCGGCACATGCCGCTCCTGCCACTGCGGCATCGTCAGGGCGAGGCGATCGAGTAGCAGCTGCCGGAAGCTGGCGTAGTCCTTCGCGAGATAGTTGATGTCGGGCGCCGGCTGCGGCGGGCGCGAGCAGATTGCCGGTGTCCTGCAGTCGAGATCGGTGGGACAGCCCGCCTTGAAGGTGAACCGGACCGAGGCGAAGTGCGGATCGAACCCGTCCATCGGCGTGTCGGTCTGACGCCCGTGCTCATCGAGCGCGACAAGGCTCAGCACGTACTCCGAGGCGTCGCCCGCCTTCGAGACGTCGACCTCGAGGTAGTCATCCAGCGTCAGGTCCTTGTGCCGATGCACCCGTACGTGCACCACGCGCACGTCGGGGATGCGCCGGCCGCCGCTGATCCGGACGTTGGCCATCGCCAGATCGTGCGGCGCGCGGCCCAGGAAGAAGACCTCGAGCCCGCGCTGGTCGTGCCCTGTCACCTCGACGAAGTCGAGGCCGAACAACGGAGCGCTGCGCACGTCCTTGCGGCGCCGCTCGTCGCTGCAGAAAAGGGGCCGGTCGCCGCTCGTGTCCGTGAGCGTCTTCACGCGATCTGGCGAACGAACGAATCCGTCCGCCCCTCCTGCGTCTCGCGCACCACGTAGCGCACGGTCGCGGTCAAGATGTTGTCCTGCGCGGTCACTTGGACCTGCTGCAGATCGATCACGTCGCCGAGATAGCGCTGCAGCGCCGCCTGGGTCGTGAACTGCAGCGCCGCGGCGAGATCGGTGCTGTTGGGGGCGAACACCATCTGCAGCAGGCCACTGCCGAAGTCGGGCCGGTTGACGCGCTCGTTCGGACTGGTGAAGAGCAGCTGCTCCACCATGTCGCGGATGTGATCGCTGTCATCGGTGGTCGCGGTGCGGCCGCGGCTGTCGACGTGGAAAGGGAAGTCGATGTTCATGCGCGCATCCTTCGCTCACATCCCGGTGACGCGCGTCTGCGTCACGGTGATCAGCAGCGGCGTGCCGGTCGGCGCACAGATCGCCTGGCTGTCGAGCAGCAGCAACGGCTGCCCGTTCGACGTGACGCGTGCCGCGCCGGTCATCCACTGCGCGGTCACGCACGGTCCGTTGCCACCGGGCGGCACGAATGCGCAGCCGGCGACGACGTAGGGACTGGTCATCGCGACGGTGGGCTGGCCCATCACGACGACACGCGGGTTCGGCACCGTGGGCTGCGCCTGTCCGCCGTGCGCGCACATCACGGTGGCCCCGACATGAAGAAGAAATCCTGGCATGCTCGCAGCTCCGCCCTACGTGATCACCAGTGCGCCCGTGTTGATGGCGACGGTGGGGCCGGTCATGACGATGCTGGCGCCCTTGCCGTTCTGGATGTAGATGCCGGTGTCGTTGACGATGATGGTGGCGCCGGTGGTGCTCTTCAGCATGATCCCGCCCGTGGGGCCGGGCAGATCGCTGAGCACGATCGAGTTCTGCAGTGTCGTCTGCAGCACGATGTTGGGATTGCCGGGCACGCCGGCCAGCGCCAGCACGGGCACTTCCGCGGCGATGCCCCACCAGCCGCCGGTCCAGACCGGTCGATCGGGATCGCCGGCCTCGAACTGGACCCAGACGCCGGCGCCGACCTGCGGCACCATGAACGTGCCCATCTGCTTCCCGGCAATCGGCACCGCGGGCATCGCCCAGGTCGACGGCGTGATGCCGCCGACATCGGGGACGAGCACCATGATGCGGCCGATCTGCATCGGGTCGATGTTGTTCACGACCGTGGCGCGATAGATTCCGTAGTAGGTTGCCCCGCTCATACTCGTCTCACGCGTTCACCGTCGCGACCGACGACCCCACGCCACCACGCGCCAGCGTGAAGCTCTGCTTGTATTCCCCGCGCTTGATGTTGTGCGTCACGCTCTTCACGTAGTAGGTGCCGTCGTAGTAGTCGCCCGCGCCGCGCACGGCCGCCAGCTGGCGCGCCTTGAAGACGTGACCGTAGCGCAGCACGTCGAGCTGTCCGCTGGCGTTGATCGCATCCGCCGACTTGAACAGCGCCGCCAGGCCCGCCAGCGCCGCGCCGACCGGACTTTCGTTCGCGGTCGGTTTCAGCTGCGCGCTCTTGAGCGGCGTCGGCGCATGCTTGGCGAGCGACGCCTTGAGGATGTCCAGGTTCGGGACCGGAATGGGAATCGGGATCTTCGTGTTCGGCTCGATGATGGTGACGAAGTACTGCGTCGCCAGCGTCCCGTCGTAGGAGGCGCTGAAGGCGTCCCAGCTGGACATCGCGTCGAAGTTGATGCTGCCCGCCGGCTGCGGGCCGCCGAACATCTTGCTGAGATCGGGCCCCCAATAGGCCAGGCTCATGCCCGGCTTCGGCCCGGGATCGAGATAGAACACGGCTCCCGAGTCCTGCGCCAGCTTCGAGACGTAGGCGAAGTCGGTGCCCTCCTGCTTCAGGAACCGCTCGATCGGGTTCTGGATCAGCGGCAGGATCGGCGGAATCGCCAGCGGGATGACGCCCAGCACCGCATACTTCGCCAGGATGATCTCGACGATCAGGAACATCGGCAGCGCGGGATACGGAATGCCCGTGAAGTCGATGAAGTCCATCAACGCCGTCAGGTCGAGGCCGGTGACGGTCAGCGTGCTCTTGCCGGCGTCGTTGCTCGAGGTGACGTCGTGCTTCGTGACGATCCCGTCCATCAGCACGTCGGTCTGGCCGTTGACGGTGACGGCGATGATCACGCGCTGACGCGGATCGAAAAAGCCGGAGTGCAGCAGCTGCTGGACCGGGGAGTGCTTGCCCAACCGCAGCTTCAGCTGGAAGCCGGCCTGCGCGCCGACGGCAGACGTCACCTGCAGCTCGGTGATCGCGTCGATCACCGGCTGGGGTACGGGGCTCGCCCTGAACGAGCCCATCATCAGCGTCACGTAGAAGCCGCGGTTCATATCGTCTACAACGCGCTGCCGGTCACGCCTTCCGGCAGGGTGATGCGAATCCGTCGTCCGATCGTTTCCGTCAGCTCCCCGGGACGCATGGCGCGGTTGGCATCGCACAGGCGCCAGAACAGCGTCGCATCCGCGAGATGCTGCGCGGTGATGTTGTCCAGCCGTTCGCCCTGGATCACCGCGTGCTCCTGGATGGTTTGAAATCGCGCCGGCGAAGGGAGAAACCGCCGCAGGACGTAGACGATCGGCGGACGGCCGGCCCGTTCGAGCGTGGTGGTGTCCAGGCCGTAGTAGCGGCTGGTGGAGGCAAACAGCGTGCGCCTGAGCGCGGTCTGCGCCAGCATGGCCTGCACGGGATCGAGATCGAGCAGCGACGTCATGGAATCCCCCGGATGCCGAGCGCGCCGAAGGTGCCGGCCTGATTGAGGCGCGCGAGTGTTTCCTTCTGCTGCTGATAGGTCAGGTAGAGGCTTCCGCTCTTGTCGTTGAAGTCCAGATCGTCGATGGACAGCACGCGCATGCCCAGGCTGACCTTCGCGCGCAGCGGATTGAGCGACGGATCGAACGCTTCCTCGGTGATGCTGAACTCTGTCAGCCGCACCGGGACGATCCGGCTGGCGCTCCAGACGAACAGCGTCAACGGCGCCAGCATCGGCATGATCTCCAGCGTTCCCTGCTGTGCCAGGCCGAAATTACGCTGCAAGGTCTGGCTCGTCGGATACACCAGCGTCTCCAGCGCCGACAACTGCGGGAAGATGCCGTACTGCAGTGTGTTGGCATCCGCGACTTCGAGCTGATCGGTCGCATCGATCTCGGCGTCCAGCTTGAAGGTCTCGACGGGCGGTCCCGTCAGCCGCAGCGCCTCCGATCGGTCGCCGCCTTCGTCGGCGCCCTTGATCTTCAGGCTGCGGGTCAGCGTGTCCGGGTTGTACTGGAGCACGATGATGCCGTTGGGCAGCACGGTGAACGTGTCGGGATCGAGCAGCACGATTCCGCCCTTGAGCACCTTCGGCGATCCAGGGAACGCGCTCACGGCTTCTTCCTCTTGTTGTCCAGCCCGTGCGCGATCGCGCCGAAGCCCACGCCGACGGCGGCGCCGATCCCCAGGCCGATGAGCGCCCCCATCCCGCCACCCGCCAGGCCGCCAATCGCCGCGCCCAGCGCGCCGCCCAGCGCCGCGCCGATCAGCTCATGCTTCGCGGCGGCGATGCCCTTGCCGATCACGGTCCCGATCTTCACGAGGCCCTTGGCGAACCACACGGCCGCCTTGGCGAAGAACCGCCCCACGCCCGCGACGAAGTCGGCGAAGGCATCCCAGGTGAACTCGACGCTGACGGCCAGCTTGGTCTCGTTCGTCGCGTTGCCTTGCGCATCGCGTTCGACTGGACGGTTCGGATCCTGCTGCCCCGTGAACATCTGCTTCATCAGCGGCGGCAGATCCGAGACGCGGCCCGAGTACTCGATCTTCACTTTGACCCCCTTGCCGAGCTCGAACTCGGGGAGGTTGGGCAGCTTCGGATCGTTCGCGGCGACGAACGTCACGATGTTGGCGACGACGAAGATGTCGAAGGGAATGCCCTTGACGCTGAGGATGTAGGACTTGGCGCGCTCTTTCAGTTCCTTCCCCAGCGGCGTCTTGGTGAAGTCGTCGACTGCCTTTGCGGCAGCCGCGGCGAAGGCTTCGTCTTCGCCCTTGGGCTTCTCCGGCAGCTTGGCCGGACCGGCCATCGGATCAACGGCGCCACCAGCGGGCGGCCCCATCGGCTGACGCTGGAGCGCGTGCGCGCCGCCGCCGTGTTGCGGTTCCGGTGACTGGCCGGCGAGAGCCGCGGCGCTGGCGCGATCGGCCGCGACTTCATCGCGATCCCCGGGCCGGCTGACGGTGTCCTTGTCCGGGGCGGGCGCGTGGCGCTGTTGCACGACGTGCGCCAGCTCGTGCGCGAGCAGATGCTGGCCGCGGCCGGTGTCGGGTGCGTACTGACCCGGAGCAAAGACGATGTTCTGGCCCGCAGTGAAGGCCCGCGCGTTCACGTCGCGGGCGGACCGGCCGGCATCGTCGCCGGTGTGCACGCGCACGCTGCTGAAGTCCTGGCCGAAGCGCGGCTCCATGAACGAGCGCGTCGCCGGCTCGAGCGGCCGGCCCGGCGTGTCGAGTGTCTCGTGGACGCTGCCGGGCACGGCGTCGGCGTGAGATCCACCGGCGGCGCGGGGCTGCAGCCGCAGGGCCGAGGATATGGCCCGCAACGAGCCGGTCGGTGACCAGCGTCGGTCTCGCGCTCTCATCGCGCACGCTCCTCGCGACCGGAGTGGTCATCGGACTCACGCGGCGTCTGGATTGGGTACGGGTTCGGCGGAGGCGTATGCCCGCCAGCGGGCGGGCCCGCCGGCGCCCCAGGCGGCGCAGGCGCCTGCTGACCCGCGGGCTGGACCGGCGTGGGTGCGGCCGGGCACGGCTTCACCGGCTCCACCGTGATTTCGTCGTGGTACGTGCGCGTCGTCTTGCTGTCCGGATCGTCCAGCACCAGGTCGACGACGAACTGGCCATTGGCGTCGAGGATGACGTTGTAGGTCGTGTCCACGGTCGTCCGGAGGGCCTTCTCCGACTGCTCTCCGGGTACTGCATCCTGCTCGCGCGTGACGTCCGCGCGCGTGCCGTCCGCTTTCGGGTGCGTGTACCGCATCGACACGTGAGGGCGGGCGTATGGTCCCGGGCGCCGCGCGGTCAGCGTGTCGACCATGAAAGCCGGCCTGAATACCAGCGGCAGCTTCGAGTTCTTGCAATCCTGCTGCGTGTAGGTGGGCGTGTCATTCGACAGCCGCCGATGGGTGGTGCCGCTCTCCTCGTACGTACCCAGCTGGCCCGCCGGAATGATGGCCTGGTAAAAGACCCGCAGCAGATCCGGCGTCCAGCCGGCGTGGCCGAACACATCCTCGTGCGAGGCCGGTGCGAACAGCGGGTCCTTGAGGGTGTCTGCGGCGATCTGCGCCAGCGCCGTCCGCCACGCGGCGTCGTCCATCTTCGCGATCCACCCATAGAACCCGGCCAGCATGCTCAGCGAGCGCGCGTCCGGGCCCTTGGCCTTCCAGCTGGCGCACAACGTGATGGAGCTCCCGTTCCAGTCCACGTCGCCTCGAGCGCAGTGCGCGCGCGGGTCGGCCTTGCAGATGATGTGAACCGGGCCACTGAGTTGCGCCGAGACCGCGGCGATGGCCGCCTTGACGACCTCCAGGGTCGGCGCATCCCCAGGCACGTTCTGTCCCCTCCACGCGGTGAGCAGCCGCTGTGCCGGCGGTGGATCGACCTGCGAGAGAAAGGTCCCGAGATTGGTGTTGAGCCGCTGCACCAGCGACAGCGTGTCCTTGACGGGCTCCTTCCAGTCGACCGGACCGTCGATGACGTCGACCGGCGGCGCGAGGCCGACGACCGTGCCCGTCGCGAGATCGCCGACGAATTCGTTGTACGACTCGGCGTTGGTGAGGTTCTCCTCGGTGCTCAGACGGTTCGGCTCGGTTGGCCCCCCGAAGCGCCGCTCGCCCTCGTAGCCGCGATCATTGATGGCCGCACCGCCCGAGAGGCTGTGCGTCACCTCGTGGATGATGGCGCCGATCTGGAAGACCGTCCTGGAGCGGAAGAACGACTGGCAGAAGTGGATCTCGTTCTTCCCGGGCTGCGCGAAGGCCGCGCCGACGTCGCAGGTCGGGTGTTTCTTCGTGTGACAGAACGTCTTCATGGTGGCGATGACGTTGCTCGTCTGCGTGATGACGCGTTCGACCTTCTCGATCACGGCCGCGTCGGTGGAACGGAAGCGACGCTTCAACGCGGCGTCGACCGCCTGGTTGGCGGGATCGCGCGGCCGCGCCTTGTAGGCGCGCAGCAGGCCCAGCGCCTTGGTGACCCACTGCCGCGCGGTGGTAATGGCGGGGACGATCTTCTCGTTCTGGCGCGGGCCGCACTCCGGTTCGTTGTCGATGTCTTCGGGGCCCTTCCGCGTGCCGCGCCAGATCAGGTAGCCGATGAGACCAGCCACAGCCACGCCGCCGCCAATGATGCCGGCCTTCGACCATCCGCTGAGGTCGTCCCAGTCGCGATGGATTACCTCGGGCGTGGCCTGGGAGCGCACGACCAGCGGCGCGCTGTCGGCGACGTGATCCGCGACGCGATCGGCCTCGCGCTCGGCGGCGTCGCCAGGCTCGCTGACGTCGAGATCGGCGTCCGCGGCCGGCACGGATGCCGGGGCCTGTTCCTGTTGCACGACGTGCGTCAGCTCGTGCGCGAGCAGGCGGCGGCCGCCGGGGGTGCTCGGGGCGTACGCGCCATTGGCGAAGGCGAGATCGGAGCCCCAGGCCCAGGCACGCGCCTGCAGGGCGCGGGCTGAGTCGGCGGCACGCGCGTCGGTGTGCACGCGGACGGCGCTGAAGTCGCGCTGGAATCGCGACTCCATGAACATGCGCGTGTCCGGGTCGAGCGGCCGGCCGGGCGAGCGGAGCGCGTCCGCGACCAGGCCTGATGGCGTGGCAGACGCCGGGCCCGTGGCCAGGCGCGAGATCACGCCCTTCTTCTTCTTGCAGTCGTCGCACTCGCCGCCCGCCGCGTGCGCACCGCAGTCACACTGCCGCTGCAGCAGCGCCGACCGCACCGACGAGGTGATCGTCGGGGCGGCGCCCTTTGCCGCGGACGCCGCGGCACGCGTGGCCGTGGAGGTGGTGCTCATCGCAACGTGCCAAGGCTTCGGTACACGGCGCCGGCAATCCGTCTGCCGGTGCCGGCCGGTTCGCTGGGCTGGATACGAGTCTCCGGCGCACGCAGGCTGGGCGTCGCGGCGGCGCGCAGCGGGCTGCCGGCCGGACCGCGGGGCAGTCCGCGCTCAGTGAACAGGCGTGACAGCTCCGACTCGATCGCGGCACGCACGTGTGGGGCCTGCGCGGCGGAGACCGGCACGCCGTCGAGGACCACACGATCGATCCGCACACGGATCGTCATGCCACCGCCTCCGGCCGCGCCTGCCAGCGGAAGTCCGCCTCGTTGATCGGCTTCTCCAGCTTGCGGAACTCGGTGCGGGCCGCCGTCAGCACGATCGGCATGGTCACGGGCGTCCCCGCCTGCGCGGCCAGGAAGGCGGCGTTCATCGCGATGTTGTGGACGTGCCCGCCGGTGACGTTCAGGCGCGCCAGACGATCGAAATCGAGGCCGCTGGTCGGCGTCTTCGCCGGAAATACCCTCTGCCACATCAGCCGGCGCTCGGCGATGCCGGGGAACGGGAAGGTGACGATGAAGCGGAGGCGTCGCAGGAAGGCGGCATCGAGCGCGCTCTTCATGTTGGTCGCGAGGATCGCCAGCCCGCGATACGCTTCCATCCGCTGCAGCAGGTAGTTCACCTCGATGTTGGCGTAGCGATCGTGGCTGTCCTTCACCTCGCTGCGCTTGCCGAACAGCGCATCGGCTTCATCGAAGAACAGGACGGCGCCGCCATCGTCCGCGGCGTCGAACAGACGTCGCAGGTTCTTTTCCGTTTGGCCGATGTACTTGCTGACGACCGCGGAGAGATCGATGCGATAGACGTGCAGTTCGAGGTGGCCGGCCAGCACTTCCGCAGCCATGGTCTTGCCGGTGCCGCTCTCGCCGCAGAACAGCGCACTGATGCCGAGTCCGCGGCTGGTCTTGTCGCGGAAGCCCCAGGTGTCGTAGACGGTGCTGCGCGAGCCGACCTGCGCGGCAAGCTGGCGGAGCAGCGCCATGTCGGCGTCGGGCAGGACGAGATCGTCCCAGGTGGCCTTCGGCTCGATCCGCTGGGCCAGCGCATCGAGCCGCGGGCGCGCGGCGGCCAGGGCGCCATGCCAGAGGGAGGTGTGCAGGGCAGTGGCGGTGGAGGCCTGCGCCTGCCGCGCGATCTCGCGAATCACCGGGACGCTCAGGTCGAACTGCCCGGCCAGCAGAGCGGGGCTGTTGCCGGCCCCTTCCTTCAGCAGCTCGCGCCAGGCCGATTCCTGTTCGACGGGCGTCGGCTTGGCGACTTCGACGGCCAGGGCCGAGGCGCCCAGCCCTTGCCAGACATCCTGGGTATCCAGGAACACGACGGCGTTGATCCGCGCGAGCAGGCACTGGATGGCCTGGGTCCGCGTCCCTTCGACATCGCCACTCTCGCTCTCGACGTAGAGCGCGGCCGGCAGCAGCAGGCTTTCGCGATGCCATAGACGAGCGAAGGCTTCGAGGTCGGCCGGCTGCGCCGGCAGCGCTCCGACCTGCAGGCGAAACACGCGCAGCCCGAGCCGCGCGGCTACGGCGGTCGCCACCAGCTCCTTGGTGGGCGTATCGCGGCCGAGCAGCTGGACGACCGGAAGACGCCGATCGCCCGGCGCGGCGTCGAGGCGCGCGCCAATCGTGTCGACGAGGTGCTGCTGCGAGGGGAGGAGATCGCGCGGATCCGCGGCGTCGAGCGGCGCGAGCAGCGGCGCCAGGCGATCGTCGAGGTAGTTCAGGCCTTTGAGGTAGTTGACGATCCGCTCGTCGGCGCGCAGCGCGCTGGTGGTCAGCGACTGGCTGCCGGCCTGCGTGATTTCGATCAGACGCCAGTAGCGCAGCGGCCGCTCCGGCGAGAGCGCCTCCCAGGCCGGATCGGGCAGCGCGCCGAGCGCGAGCGCGAACGTCGGATACGGCCGCGCCGGATCCTGGGCCCGCGCGCACAGCGACGCGAACGCCGTGTCGAGCTCGAGCGACGCGCACAGCAGCAACAGATCGCGCTCGAACGGCGTCAAGGCGAGACGCTGTTCCAGCAGCGCGAGCGCCGGCGGCGCGGTCTCGGCATCGTCGGCCGCCGCATCGCCGGCCGGAACGCTGCTCGACGCCGCGGCCGACGCCGTGGATGCCGGCAGCAGCAGCGGCGTGCGTACGGTGGGCGTCGGCTTGCGGCCGAACAGACGCCAGCCGGTGCGTGTGTCCTCGGCGTGGGCGGCTGTCGGCGCTGGAACCGGCGTAGAGCCCGGGACGTGATCCGGCGTCGCGATCGCCTGCAGACGCGCACGGATCGCGGCCATGGCCGCGGTCAGATGCCGGGTGTTGCGATCCTGCCAGGCCGCGGTTTCCATCATGTCACCGTCACCTTCTGCGCCGGATCGAAGACGGGCGGCGTGACCGTCTTGTCCACGAGGAGGCTGTCGACGCCATCGACGCGCAGCCGCACGAAATACTCGCCAGGTGCGACACCGGCCGCCTGGAACGTCAGCGCGTTGGTCTGCGCCGCATGCGCATCGGCAAACACCTCAAGGCCGCCGAGCAGCAGCGACGCGCGCTGCTGCGGCCGCACGTCGGGGCTGGTGGTCAGCGTGTAGGTGAGGTTTCCCGCCGGCGTCGAGGCGGGCGCGACCGTGAAGGTCGGTGCCAGCGAGAACGGCAGTGAATTGCTCGACCGGCGGGCCGAATCGCCCGGCCGCTGCACGTGCACCTGCGCGGTGTAGAACCCCGCCGGCCAGGCTGCCGGCTGATTCGGTATCGTCACGACGACCTGCGCCGCCGTCGCGTCCGGTCCCGGCGCGATCGGAATGTCCACCGGCGCCGTCCACAGCGGATGCGTGAAGACCACCGACACGTTGGTGCCATCGAGATCGTGACCGGCGAGCGTCAGCGTCTCGCCCAGCCGGGCGCTGGTCTGTTGATGGACGAAGGTGATGCCGTCGAGTCCCGGGAACGGTGGCGTCAGATCCGCCTGCGCTCGCGGCCCGGAATCGGCCTGTCCACGCGTCAGCGTCGGCAGCGGCGTGCGGGCCGGGGTCGTGCTCTCGAGCAACGCCACGGCGACTTCGTAGGCCGCCGACAGGCGATACTGCGTCGCGAAGCCGGTCCACAGCTTCGAGATCTCCTCCAGCGTCAGCGGCTGGAACGTGACGCGGATCCGCTCGATCTGCCGATCGAGATCGCTTCGCGGCAGCGTCGCGGCGGTGGCGCTGCGGATATCGTCCGGGCTGAGCATGGCGCGATCGTGCAGCGTGCTCATCGCCTTGCCCAGCACCTGATGTCCGAACGGCTGCGTCGCGTCGCCATCGCGCCCGTACGCGGTCAGCAGATAGAACAGATTCAGCGCCAGCGGCGAGTTGCCGGTCTCGCCGGGCTTCACGTGCTGCGGGATGTCGCGGTTCGACCAGGCGGCGTTGCGGGTGATCTGGTAGAGGAACAGATTGATCTGATTGCTGTTGTTGTTGCCGCGGGCCTTGTCCAGGGGCAGCACGGTGACGGTGGTGTCGTTCAGGTCTGGATCGGCGGTGAGGCTGGCCAGCAGGATGGCCTGCAACGTCTGCGTCGTGGCGGCGATGGCCAGCGAGTTGCTCATCGCGAGCCTCCCCGAGCCCCGGCACGGGTCTGCAGATACTCCGCGAGGCCCATGACCGGTGACGGTGGGGCCGGCGCCTTGCGGTCGGAGCTCCGCTCGACCGCGGCGCGGACGTCGATGCGTCCGATGCTGATTTCGATGATCGGGTCCCTTGAGTCCCCCTCGGCGCGCGAGTGGGACGCCGTCGCGCCGGTGCGGAGCCGCGACGATGACGAAGGGACAGGCATCGGCGCGAGTGACGCAGGCACCCGTGCCGCGGCGATGAGTGCGGCGGTTGGCGTCGAGTCCGCGGCGAGCGACGCGTCCCCGGCGGCGGCATCGCCCTGCCCTCCACTCGATCCGTCCGATCGGCGCGACACTCCAGCGCGCGAGCCCAGCACGCGCGCCAGCGCCGCACGCATGGCGGATCCGGAGATCACGCCGGCGCCCGACATCGACGTCCCATCGCCGTCGGCGACATCTCGCAATGCCGCCGCCCCGCCGGCTGACGTGGATGCGGCTGCAACGGTGAGATCAGCGTGATCGGCGCGTTCGCCGCGGGTCCGTCGGCCGTCCGCCCCGCCTCCATTCGTGCGCGCCGACAGCCGCGTGCGGTCCGCGAACGTGAGTGCCTCATCGCGAGCATCCCAGCCCTCGCCACCGCGCCCGTGCGTTCCGCTTCCGCTGTCCGCGTCGGCGACGCGCCGATCGTCGTGCGACGGGCTGTCGTGCCCGTGTCGTCCATGCGACGGGGAGCGACCGACGCCGGGATCGGGCGACAGCGCCAGGCCCTGCGCTGGTGACGCGGTGATCGGGACCGGTCCAGCAGGTGCCGTCGTCACGGGCGCATCCGAGTGCGCGTCCGCTGGCGAGGCGCCGTCCGCGGGCGAGACGCCCCACGCGCCAGGCTCGAAGAGCGACGCCAGCCGCGGACGCACGACGTCCGCGGTCCCACGGCTGCGCGACAGCAGGTTGGCGAAGAATCCACTCATGGCCCGACCAGTTCGAGATAGCACTGACGCCGGAACGGACTGAGCGCGAGGATGGCCTCTTCCGTCCAGCCGTACGCCGACGCCAACGTATGCACCTCACGCAGGATCCGGCACGCCCAGGCATCGATCTCGCGCCAGAAGAACGACACGATGTCGAGGATCGTCGTCGAGTCCTGGCCGCACGCCGGACACGCCAGCCGCAGGCGGACATCCGCGCGTGGATCGGCCTCGGCCAGCCGCTGCTCGGCGACAGCCAGCACGGCTTCCGGCACCTCACCTGCCGCCACCGGCCCACCGTCGCGATGTGCCGAGACCAGGCATCGCCGCACGATCAGCGCCGGCGCGTTCACGACATCCCGCTGCGACGCCGCCATCACGTCCCGGCTGCTCGGCGGCCGAAGCCACAGCGTGTATCCGTCCACTTCCACCGACACTTCCTCGGCGGCTCCTGCGGTGTCGCCGGCTGCGGCTGCGAATACTGCCGGGTGCCGGGCATCAGCCTGCAGTTCCGCCACGTTCACGGCGATTTCGATCTGCTCGCCGCAGGCCGGGCAGGCGACGACGCCGGTCAGGTGCGGGCCAAAGGTCGCCTCGCGCAGACGGAGCAGCAGGGCATCGCGATCGCCGATGCTCAGGTCGGCGAGGACATCGGGTGCGCGCTCGGGGCACGCGGCCGACAGCAGGGCCAGGGCCTGCTGCAGCGGTCCGGTGTGCCCGGCGCGCTCCCACACGCTCAGCAGGTCTGACGCGGCCAGCACGCGCATGGCGCTAACCCACGGGTGCCGTCAGCGTCGGCTCGGTAGGCTCGGGTACGCTGGTGTCGCGCTCCCAGCCCTCGGTTTCGAGCTTGATGTGCTGGATCGCCACCGCGTTGGCGTTGGCGTCGAGGTCCGGCAGGGCCTGGTACTCGGAGACCCAGCAGCGGAAGACCTTGTAGGTCAGCGCCACCTGGCCGGCCTCGTTGTAGACCTCGATCAGCAGGTCCTTGCGGAAGTCCTTCAGCGACACTTCCTTGCCGAGCCCCGCGTTCAGCTGCCAGACCTTGCTGGCCCAGCTCTCGAACTCGAGGTCGTGCGTGACGCCGCGCTCCAGCGTGATGGCGTCGTACTCCGTCCGCCCCGGTGACTTGCGGCTGCTGGACGGATCGCCGCCCTCGCGGTGCTTGACCACTTCCGTCGTCCGCTTGAGCGTCCCGACCTTGCTGATGCCGGCAACGTAGCGCCCGTCCCACTTCACGCGGAACTTGAAGTTCTTGTACGGATCGAACCGCTGCGCGTTGACCGTGAATTGGCCCATGGCTCACCTCGCACGAACCGCTAGGTCACGATCTGACCGGCGATCTGCTGGATCTGGATGATGACGAACTCGGCCGGCTTCAGCGGCGCGAAGCCCACCACGACGTTGACGATGCCGAGGTTGACGTCATTCTGCGTGGTCGTGTCCTTGTCGCACTTCACGAAGTAGGCTTCCTGCGGCGTCTGGCCCTGGAAAGCGCCCTGCCGAAACAGGTTGTGCATGAACGCGCCGACGTTCAGCCGGATCTGGGCCCAGAGCGGCTCGTCGTTCGGCTCGAACACCACCCACTGCGTGCCGCGATAGAGGCTCTCCTCGATGAAGAGAGCGAGCCGCCGGACCGGAACGTACTTGTAGTCGTCGGCCATCTGATCGGCGCCGGCGAGCGTGCGCGCGCCCCAGCACACCGGACCGTAGACCGGGAAGACGCGCAGACAGTTGATCGCCAGCGGATTCAGCACCCCGTTCTCGCCGTCGGTGAGCTTGTATTCGAGGCTCTGCGCGCCGGCGAGGCTGGCTTCGGTGCCGGCCGGTGCCTTCCAGACCCCGCGCAAACCGTCGGTGCGCGCGTAGAGTCCGGCAATCGTGCCGCTCGGCGCGGAGGGACGCGGGCGGAAGTCGTTCAGCGGATCGGCGACGTCGACGCGTGGGAAATACAGCGCGGCGTTGCGGCTGCGCAGCGAGGCGCTGGCGTCGAGCCAGTTCATGACGCCGTCCAGGGTGTCGCGATCGCCAGCCTGCTGCGGCGCGTCGATGACGTACATCGCCCGCCGATCGACGCAGAGCTGTTCCGCCGCCGCCGATATCGCCTGCGCGTTGGCGTCGGGCAGATTGATGGTGACCGGCAGGCAGAGGATGTTGAACAGATCGACGTCGAGCAGCGCGTAGATGCCGGTTTTCTGCGCCGGAGTGCCGATCACTCCGCTCGTCACACCCGTTGCATCGCCAACCGGATCCCACGTGCCGTCGCTGCCCGGCTGCTGCGCCGCCGGATTGCCGGGCAGGGCCTGTCCCTGCGCCGCGGCGCCTCCGAGGGCATACTGCTGGACGTTCTGCTTGTTCGCCTCGAACGTCAGCTTGGTGGCGATCGCGCCGGTGAGCACGAGAAAGTCGGCCGGATTGCTCGTCCCCGGTCTGGCAACCAGCCACGTCACACTCGACGCGCTGCCGAGCACCGAAACCGTCGCATTGGCCAGCGACGGATCGACGCCGCGAATCAGCGTCTGCAGGGTGGATGCGAGGTGGGCGAGGCTCGTCGCCACCGCCGGCAGCGTGATCGTGCCGAGCTTCGCACCGCCCGAAAGCGCCACGTCGGCCGTGTCGGCCGCGGCCGGCGCTTTGTAGTCCGGTTTGCCCTTGGTGAGCGTCCCCGTCATCGCCGGACGCTTGCCCGCGCTGCCGGTCGCAGCGTCCAGCGTGACCAGCTGGGAGGAGGCGTTGACGATCTTGGTCGCGTCGTTGGGCTGCGTCGGATCCAGCACCAGATTGCGGAACGTTTCCGTCTTCACCACTTTCGTCTGGCCCTGCACGACGCCCAGCTGGCTGACGATCAGGTTGAACTGTTTGGCAGGATCGTTGGTGGCGAAGTCCACTTCGAGCCGGAGGTTGTTGCCCCACGCGCCGGCGCTCCTGGCGGTGGCGGTGAGCACGGTGGACCCGCCGGTCGCGGCATCCTGCAGGCCGACCGCCGCGCCGCCAGCGGCATTGGCGCCCGTCCCCGATGTCGTGCGGACCACGTAGGCCTGGCTGCCGCCGTTCAGGAAGAACTGCTGGATCGCGTAGCTGCCTTCGCTGCGCGCGTCCAGGCCGCCGAAGGTCCGCTCGAAGTCGGCAAAGCTCAAGACGCGGGTGGCGTCGTTCATCGGGCCTTGCGCGAAGAAGTCGACGAACGCGCCGATCGAGGTGGAGACGCCCACGATCGTCCGCACGCCACTGGGAATCTCTTCGATGTAGACGCCGGGGTACGAGACAGCAACGGGCATTGTGCGATCTCCTCACATCAAGGGGCGAGCAGCCGCGCCGCGTCGGCGAGCTTGTCGTCGTTCAGCCGATACAGCGGGGGCGTCGAGACCGCCCCGGTCGTCCGCCGCAGGAGACCGTGCGCTACGAGCCACTGCAGCGCCTGCCGCGTCTCCTCGACGCGACGTTGCACCAGTTCTTCCAGCAACAGCCATTCGGCAATGCCTTCGAGACTGTCGGCGCTGCCGGGATGCTCGACGTAGTGCCGCAAGATCTCGCGTGCACGCACGGGCGGATCGGAGTCGGTGTCGGTCACGGACATGACCTGCGTCGGCGGACGACACAGCAAGCCGCAGGCCAACGTCGCGTGCGCGTGCGATCGTGTGAATCGCCAGCAAAGCGGGGGATGGGGCGCGATGTGGGATCGACGCGTGGGACCGGCGCGTCGCGGGGGTGGGACCGCCGCGACCCACTTCGCGTCAGCGCGTGTCGCGATCGATGCGATAGCGCTTCATCAGACGCCCGAAGGCGCGACGATCCTTCTTGGCTTCGCGCGCCGAGCGGGTGACGTTGCCGTTGTGCTTGCGGAGCAGAGTCTCGACATAGGTGCGCTCGAACGCTTCGACGGCGCGTGCCCGCGCTTCACGGAATCCGTCGGCGACCTCCTCGCGCGGCTCGACGCGAGGGAGGTGGACCGGTGGCGGCGGAGGCGCATCGTCCTGGAGAGCCAGGTGCTCGAGTGAAAGCCTCGCGCCCTCGGCAAACACCACGGCGCGCTGCAGAACGTTGAACAGCTCGCGCACGTTGCCCGGCCAGTCCGCGGCCGCCAGCCCTTCGATCGCCTCCGGCGCCAGCGTCTTGCGCTGAATGCCAGCTTCGTCACAGAGCACGCGTACGAAGTGCTCCGCGAGCAGTGGAATGTCGCCGCGACGCGCGCGCAACGGCGGCATGTCGAGCTGCAGCACGTTCAGGCGGAAGTAGAGGTCGGCCCGGAAGATCTTGAGCTGCACCAACTGCCCCAGATTGAGATTGCTGGCGGCAATGATCCGCACGTCGGCGAGATGGAAGCGGTCCGCACCCAGCGGCTTGTAGGTGCCTTCCTGGAGCAGCCGCAGCAGCTTGGCCTGCGCCGAGAGCGTCAGCGAGTCGATCTCGTCGAGGAACAGGGTTCCGCCACCCGCCATCGCCACCAGGCCGCGCTGGCTGCTGTGCGCGTCGGTGTAGGCGCCGCGCACGTGGCCGAACAGCTCGTTCTCACACAGCTGATCGGGCAGCGCGGCGCAATCGACCGGGATGAACGGCGCCTGCCGTCGTGCACTGAGATGGTGGACGGCCCGCGCGCACAACTCCTTGCCCGTGCCCGTCTCGCCCAGAATCAGCACCGGGCTGGTCGCCCGCGCCACGGCGGGGATCTTGGTCACGGTCGCCGTGAACACAGGTTCCCGCCCAATCAGACGAGCTAGCGCCAGGTGTTCGACGATCCGGCTCGCGACAGCGTCGGACTGCTCAGTCGGATCCGCCACGGGATACCCTCTTTGGGCCTTAACGCATGCCTTGGGCAAAGCGCACAGGCCCCGAAGCTCCCACCTTCGTTCGAGAGGCGGTTGCGCGTCAGCCCGCCGTCCGCCGCCTTGCCCGTGCGCGTGTCTGGCCGCAGGCGTTAGCCGCGTGTCCGGTGCCGGCCGCGTGTGGGGCTGCGTTCGTGCCCATGAGCGCCACGCTCGTCGTGCTCGCCGGGTCGAACCCCTGCTGGCAGTAAATCGCCACGCAGAACTTCAGCACCGGTTCAGCGGCGTAGTTGCTCGTGAAGTGCACTTCGTAGGCCGCGTGATGCGAAGCACTCACGATGTTGAAGTACGAGAACTGGTAGGTCCCCTGCGACGGATACGTCGCGACTTCGCGCGCGGCGGCGTTCAGGGCCGCTTTCGGGCATGCGAACGTCGTCTTCTCGAGATCGCCCAAGCCGGCAGGCACTGCCGGATCGGAGCCTGGTGCAGGCTGCTCCGGCGTGGTGCCGGCGGGCGCGGCTGCGCTCTGCGCGAAGGTAGCGCCACCCAGGGCGAATGCGAATGCTGTAGCGAGAGCAAGCCTCTTCACGGACGGCTCCTTACAGGCCGTACTGGACGACCTTGTTGCTGAACGTCGCGACGTACACCTTCCCGTTGGCCACGACCGGCGTGGCGTACTTGGCGAAGTTGCCGAGGTTGTTCGCCGGATTGGCGTCGCTGTGAAACAGCTGCTTCATCTTGCCGTTGGTCACCACGGTTGCATCGTAGGCGACGAGCGCGCCGGGCACGATCTCGGCGTTCGCGTTTCCCTGCGTGGGATAGACACCCCAGATGACACCGCTGTTCGGTGTCGTCCCGTTCGACGAGACGAGGAGCCGTCCTCCGGGCATGCCGCCTGGCGCGGCCATGGCGCCCGACGCGAACTGTGTCCCCTCACCCCGGAAGCCGGTGATGCGCTTGGTGCCGAAGTTGAAGTTGTACGCCTTGAGTCGTTCGTTCTCGCCCCACAGATAGACGATCCCGGTGGTGGCGCGCCCCAAGTACACCGGTGTGCCGTGGATATGGTGACTCTTCTGCGACGGCGTCTGCGCCGGCAGGCTGCGATCGAGTTTTACGATCGGCCAATTCGGGTTCGCCGGAGTCGTCGTCGGCAGGCCGGCGGCGCCGTTCGGCAGATTGGGCGCGTAGGTGGCCACGAACGGCAAATTGAACTGGGGATCCCACGTGTTCTTTCCGAGGTTGTCCTTGTTCAGGTTGTAGAGGATGCCGTCCTTCCCTCCGCCAATGAGATTGCCATGCTCGGGGATGATGAAGATACCGGCCGAGCCCAGATCCTGATCGACGTCTGCGCGCTCGAAGTCGCTGAACGCCCCCCAGAAGTCGGCGACCTCGAGCTTCGGCTTGCCGTCGTTCACGCCTGCCGTGCCGGGCGTATAGCGCAGCTTCACGAAGCTCTCGCCAAAGTTGCCCGGCATCTTCGCTGGATCCATGCCGTTGCCGGTCGCGAGATAGATATCGGAGCCCTCGATCGCCGGCCCGGAACCAGACATCCAGATGCCCCCGGCCCCTCCCCCCGGCGTCACGTTCCACACCGCAGGTGTCGGCGTGAAGCCGGCTTCGCGGTTGAGCCCGCGCACGTCGTAGGCGACGACGAATCCGTGACCGGGACCATTCGGAT
>JANOIR010000318.1:0-1652 GCA_031407765.1 Vicinamibacteraceae bacterium | reverse complement strand
CCTGAGACCACCACTAGATCGAGACGTGGCCCCCGGATTACACTTGCCGCGCACTTCATGAACGGGTCGACAGCTGATGATTCTGACATTGCCGGGAAGCCTCAACTTTCCAAAGTACCGAGTCAACCCTGACCCCTCGAGGTGAAGAATGTCCCGCGTCGCAGTGATTCAACGCCCTCCAGTGTTCCTGAACAAGGCCGAGACGGTCGGCGCGGCCGTGAGCAGCGTCCGCGAGGCGGCGGGCGCGGGCGCGCGACTGATCGTCTTCCCCGAGGCCTTCATTCCGGGCTACCCCGCCTGGATCTGGCGGCTGCGTCCGGGCGCCGACATGGACCTGTCGGAACGCCTGCACTCGCGGTTGCTCGCCGAATCCGTGCGCATCGGCGCAGGCGACCTCGGACCTTTGTGCGACGCCGCGCGGGAGAATGAGGTTACCGTCGTGTGCGGCCTCGACGAGCGAGACACCGAGCTCAGCCGAACCACCCTGTACAACAGCGTCGTCGTCATCGGGCCGAATGGCACGATCCTCAACGTCCACCGTAAGCTCATGCCGACCAATCCCGAGCGCATGGTCTGGGGCTTCGGAGACGCGACGGGGCTACGGGTGATCGATACTCCGTGCGGGCGGGTCGGAGCCCTCATCTGCTGGGAAAACTATATGCCCCTCGCGCGCTGCGCCCTCTACGCGCAGGGCGTGGACGTGTACATCGCGCCGACCTATGATAGTGGCCCGCGCTGGCTCGCGACGATGCAGCACATCGCACGAGAGGGCGGCTGCTGGGTCATCGGGAGCGGCTGTGCGTTTCAGGGGCGACACCTGCCGGATGCCGTTCCCGGGAAGGCCGAGCTGTATCCGAACGCAGACGCCTGGGTGAACTCTGGCGATTCGGTGATCGTCGCGCCCGGGGGCAACATCGTCGCCGGCCCGCTGCACGACGAGCTGGGAGTCCTGTATGCGGAGCTCGACCTCGAGGCTGTCGGCCTCGCGCGACGCAGCCTGGATATCGTCGGTCACTATTCGCGACCGGACATCTTTCGGCTGCACGTCAACAACGATCGGCTGACACCGGTGGAGTTCAGCCATCGGAATTGAAAAGGATCGGGATCCCCGGGGCGCTCGCACTGAAGTATCCGAACGCGTCGCGGGCGTGGCCTTGGCATTGGGCTTTCCCGCGACCCGGCAATATGTCCACGAGAGTCTTGGGCTGCTGTATCGGCTCCATCTTCACGAAACGTGCTCCAGAAGGCCTTCCGACTCGCTGTCCAGGCGGCAAAGCTGACCAAGCCTGCTACGTGCCATTCTTCGGCACAGCTTTGCCATCGCATTGATCGAAGCCGGCTACGACATCCGAACGATACAGGAGCTCCTTGGTCATAGCGATGTGGCGACGACGATGATCTACACCCACGTGCTCAATCGCGGCCCATTTGGGGTACGGAGCCCCATCGACTGAGCCGGACCGCTGCCATTAGCAAGTTATCCAGGTCTGCTGTTATCTGTAATCACAACGGAGCTGTCTGGTCGGAGTCTCGCCGCCGTTATCACGCCATACGGGTCCGCCATTACCGGATGATCAGCGGAAGTTATCCGCTGAGGACACCTCCTGTGGTTGTTGGCTGCTCGCTGGTGAAGTGATAGTTGGACGGACTAG
>JANOIR010000585.1:0-2261 GCA_031407765.1 Vicinamibacteraceae bacterium | reverse complement strand
ACGACGCGGCGCGCGCGGCGTGGACGAACGCGCTCCGCATCTACGGCGAACGCCTGGTCGCCTCCGATCTCCTCTGGGACCAGCCGCTGATCGCCTTGCGCGGCGCGCTCGTCCAGGTCGACTGCCCGGCCGCGACGCCAGCGCCGACCGAGCCCTGGCAGGAGGTACGTGCCGCGCTCGACGCCGCGATGCCCGTCTACCGGCGCCACTGGTGGCCGCGGCATCACGCCGCGAACGTCGCGTGGGCCGAGGAGACCGTGCGCCGTCTCGAAGGCATCGAGTCGGTCCTCGCCTCACGGCTCGCGGGGGCCTACGGGGGACAGTGGCCGAGCGAGCGCGTGCGGGTGGACGCGTCGGCGTACGCCGCGTGGACCGGCGCCTACACCACGAACGGGCCGGACCTGGTCACCATCTCCAGCACGCACCGGTTACATGGGGCATGGACCGCCGTCGACGTGCTCTTCCACGAGGTCTCACACGCGAGCTTCTTCGAACAGCCGCTGGCCCGCCGCCTGGCGTCGGCCTTCGGCAGACCAGGCGCGATCCCGAACGATCTTCCTCACGTGCTGCAGTTCGTCACGGCGTCGGAGCTGCTGCGCCCGCTGCTCCCCGAGCGCGAGCGTGCGGGCTTTCGGCCCTTCGCGGAACGAGCCGGCCTCTACGATCGGATTCCCGCGTGGGCCCGGTATCGGACCGCGGCCTACGAGACGTGGGTGCCCGCCCTCGACAGGGGCGCTCCGTCCGACGACACCTTGCGTCAGCTCGCGGCGAAGCTGGCGCCGGCCACGACGAAGTGACGCCCTCGACCGTGCGACTGTTCGCCCGAAGCGTCAGCGCAGCGCGTCCTTGCTGACCGCAGCCTCGGCAGTCGCGCTGCGGCGCTCGACCCGCAGGTAACGCTGCGGCGCCGAGCGCGGCTGCCGATACCGCATCAGATCGCGAAGCTGCCAGAGATACCCGGTGGCTTCGCGCCAGGACATCTTGCTCTCGCCGGCGGCGCGATCGCTGAATGTGTAGGGCACTTCGACGATCGATTCGACGCGGCCGCGGACCAGCAGCTCCAGGCAGATCTTGAAGCCGCCGGCGGCGATCTGCACGCCCTCGACGGCGTGGCGCCGCACCAGGAAGTAGCCGGAGGTCGCATCCCGCACTGGCGTGATCGGCCGCGCCAGCAGGCAGGCGAGTCGCGACATCGCCCGGCGGATGAAGGGCCAGTTCTCCACCCCGCCGCCGGGCACGTAGCGCGAGCCGATCGCCATGTCCGCGCCTTCCCCAGCGGGCCCGGCGCACTCGAGGGCTGCGAGCAGGCGCGGGAGCGCCTCGGACGGGTGGCTCAGATCCGCATCCATCACGCCGAGCACGCCGCCGCGCGCGACCGCGAACCCGTCGATGACGGCGGTGCCCAACCCCAGCTTCCCGGGTCGATGCACCACCTGGATGCGGTGCCGGGTGGCCAGTTCGTCGGCCAGGGCGCCGGTGCCGTCCGGGGATCCGTCGTCGACGATCACCAGCTCGCCGTCGATGCCGTGCGCGGCGAACACCTGGAAGACCGCCTCGACCAGCTCACCAAGACGCGTGCGCTCGTTGTAGGTCGGGACAACGATGGAGAGCCGCACGCGCAAAACTATAGCCCCACTTATACTTGGCGCCGTGACCGCCGAGCCCGCAGCCACCGCGCCAGGGCGCCAATCGCCCTCGCGCCGCTGGGTCGCGTGGCTGGCCATCGCCGTTCTCGCCGCACTGCTCCGCGGCCTCTACCCCACCGCCGATCCGCCCTGGCGCGCCACCGTCGGCGTCGTCTGGCACGACGAAGGCGCGTGGACGCACAACGCCCGCAACCGCGCGTTGTGGGGCACCTGGCGCACCGACAACTGGAACCCGCTCTACGTCGCGCCGGTCTTCACCGGGCTCGAGTACGCCGCGTTCGCGACGTTCGGCGTCGGCACCTGGCAGGCGCGGATCGTGCCGATGACGCTCGGCGTGATCGCGGTCGTCGCGCTCGGCTGTGGCGTGGCGCGGATCGGCGGCCGGCGTGCCGGCCTCGCTGCCGCGATCCTGCTCGCCACCAACTACGTCGGCGCGATGTACGACCGCGCCGCGATCATGGAAGGCCCGATGGCGGCCTTCATCGTCGTGAGCTGGTGGGCCTTCGCCAAGGCGCAGGAGCGGCCGGCGTGGGGCGTGGCCGCCGGCGTCGCCGCGATCGCCGCCTACTTCGTCAAGGCGGCGGCGGTGTTCTTCGTCGGCGCCATCGGGCTCAC
>JANOIR010000570.1:0-2883 GCA_031407765.1 Vicinamibacteraceae bacterium | reverse complement strand
CCACCTCGTAGCGCTCGCGATCCC
Organism: Vicinamibacteraceae bacterium; assembly: GCA_031407765.1. Classification (GTDB taxonomy): domain Bacteria; phylum Acidobacteriota; class Vicinamibacteria; order Vicinamibacterales; family Vicinamibacteraceae; genus JBDSLU01. Next base: position 2,859 of record JANOIR010000570.1, on the reverse strand, counting down.
GACCCTGCGGGTCCTGGATCACGATGCTGCCGGTGCGGTTCATCACCACCATGTCGCCGGTCGGCGTCGGGACCGCGTTGATCCCTTCGTAGCGGGCGATGCCGGCGTGCCGCGATTCCTGACCCGACTGCTCCGAGATCCGCGACGCAGTGCCGCCGATGTGGAACGTGCGCATCGTCAGCTGCGTGCCGGGCTCGCCGATCGACTGCGCCGCGATGACCCCGACCGCGAGGCCGCGCTCGACCAGCCGGCCGGTCGCCAGATCGCGTCCGTAGCACTTGGCGCAGACGCCGCGCCGCGAGGCGCAGGTCAGCACCGAGCGGATCTTGACCTTCTCGATGCCGGCGTCCTGGATCGCCGACGCCAGCTCCTCGGAGATCTCGCCGTTCTTCTCGAGCACCAGCTCCTTCGAGAACGGATCGTCGAGCTGCTCCTGGGTGACGCGGCCGACGATGCGGTCCCGCAGCGGCTCGATGATCTCGCCGCTCTCGACGATCGCCCGGGCCTCGATGCCGTCCATCGTGCCGCAGTCGATCTCGTGGATGATGACGTCCTGCGCCACGTCGACGAGTCGACGCGTCAGGTAGCCGGAGTCCGCGGTCTTCAGCGCGGTGTCGGCCAGGCCCTTGCGCGCGCCGTGCGTCGAGATGAAGTACTCGGACACCGACAGGCCTTCGCGGAAGTTGGCCCGGATCGGCGTCTCGATGATCTCGCCCGACGGCTTGGCCATCAGGCCGCGCATGCCGGCGAGCTGGCGGATCTGCTGCTTCGATCCGCGGGCGCCGGAGTCGGCCATGATGTAGACCGGGTTGAAGGAGCGGCCGGTCTTGTCGAGCTTCTCCATCTCCCCGAACATGTCGTTGGCGATCTTCTCGGTCACCTCCGACCACACGGCGATGACCTTGTTGTAGCGCTCGCCGTTGGTGATCGCGCCCTCGAGGTACTGCTGCTCGACCTTGATGACCTCGTCGCGCGCCTGCTGCACCTGCATCGGCTTGCTGGCGGGAATGATCAGGTCGTCGATGCCGATCGACAGCCCCGAGCGCGTCGCGTAGGTGAAGCCCAGCGTCTTGAGCGAGTCGAGCATCTCCACCGTCTTCGGGATGCCGAAGCGCAGGTAGCAGTACTGGACCGTCTGCTGCAGGCCCTTCTTCTTCAGCAGGCCGTTGATGAACGGCATCTCCGACGGCAGCGCCTGGTTGAAGATCACGCGGCCGACGGTGGTGTTGATGATCCGGTGATCGACCATCACCGGCTCGGCGTGGATGACGTCCTGGTCGTCACGCTGCACGGTCAGGTCGACCAGCTCGCCGGTGAAGCGCAGGCGGATCGGCGACAGCGTCTCGAGCTCGTGGTTCTCGAGCGCGACGATGACGTCGTCCATGTTGCCGAAGACACGGCCTTCGCCGATCGCCCCCGACTTGGACTTGGTCAGGTAGTAGCAGCCGAGCACGATGTCCTGCGACGGCACGGCGATCGGCGAGCCGCTCGCCGGCGACAGGATGTTGTTCGACGACATCATCAGCACCGAGGCCTCGATCTGGGCCTCGGGCGAGAGCGGCACGTGCACCGCCATCTGGTCGCCGTCGAAGTCGGCGTTGAACGCCGTGCAGACCAGCGGATGGATGCGGATGGCCTTGCCTTCCACCAGCACCGGCTCGAACGCCTGGATGCCCAGGCGGTGCAGTGTCGGGGCGCGGTTGAGCAGCACCGGATGCTCGCGGATGACCTCTTCGAGCACGTCCCACACCTCGGGACGCTGCTGCTCGACCATCTCCTTGGCCTGCTTGATGGTCGCGACGAGCTGGCGCTCCTCGAGCTTGTTGTAGATGAACGGCTTGAACAGCTCGAGCGCCATCTTCTTCGGCAGACCGCACTGGTGCAGCCGCAACTCGGGGCCGACGACGATGACCGAGCGGCCCGAGTAGTCCACGCGCTTGCCGAGGAGGTTCTGGCGGAAGCGGCCCTGCTTGCCCTTGAGCGTGTCCGACAGCGACTTGAGCGGGCGGTTGTTGGCCCCGCGCAGGACGCGGCCGCGGCGGCCGTTGTCGAACAGCGCGTCGACGGCTTCCTGCAGCATCCGCTTCTCGTTGCGGATGATGACGTCGGGCGCCTTCAGCTCCATCAGCTTCTTCAACCGGTTGTTGCGGTTGATGACGCGGCGATAGAGGTCGTTCAGGTCGGAGGTGGCGAAGCGGCCGCCGTCGAGCGGGACGAGCGGGCGCAGCTCCGGCGGGATGACCGGGATGACGTCGAGGATCATCCATTCCGGCCGGTTGCTCGACTTCTTGAAGGCCTGCACGACCTTCAGGCGCTTGGCGAACTTCTGCCGCTTCTGGGCCGACTGCTCCGTCTTCATCCGCTCGCGCAGATCGACCGACAGGTCCTCGATCGCGACCCGCTTGAGCAGCTCCTTGATCGCCTCGGCGCCCATCTGGGCGCGGAACGCGGCGGCGCCGTATTCCTCACGCGCCTTGCGGTACTGGTCCTCGTTCAGCAGCTCGTTCGGCTTGAGCTCGGTGCCGCCCGGCTCGACGACCACGTAGGCCTCGAAATACAGGATGCGCTCGAGATCGCGCAGCGAGATGTCGAGGAGGTGGCCGATACGGCTCGGCAGCCCCTTGAAGAACCACACGTGGCTGACCGGCGTGGCCAGCGTGATATGGCCGAGCCGCTCGCGCCGCACCTTGGCCTGGGTGACCTCGACGCCGCACTTGTCGCAGATCACGCCGCGGTGCTTCATGCGCTTGTACTTGCCGCAGAGGCACTCCCAGTCGGTGACCGGGCCGAAGATCTTGGCGCAGAACAGGCCGTCACGCTCCGGCTTGAAGGTCCGGTAGTTGATCGTCTCCGGCTTGG
>JANOIR010000567.1:0-3554 GCA_031407765.1 Vicinamibacteraceae bacterium | reverse complement strand
CGGCCTGACGCAGGCGCGCGGCCAGTTCCGCCCCGCTCATCTCCGGCATGACGACGTCGGTCAGCAGGAGGTCGAACCGCTCGAGCGATCCGACGGCGATGGCGTCGGCGCAGTCGAGAGCGACCCGCGTGCGATATCCGCCGAGGGTGAGGATACGATCGACGTAGCTGCGGACTGATGCCTCGTCGTCGACGATCAGGATATTGGCGGACTGGTCAGACATCGTGTTCATGGCTCCGTGCTCTGAAGGACACTGTCCTCGACGAGCGAAAACAACAGGCGGGGATCGATCGGCTTCGAGAGATAGCCGTCCATGCCGGCGGCCAGGCAGCGTTCGCGATCGCCGGACATCGCATGGGCCGTCATGGCGACGATGCGCTGGCGGGTCCCGGAGCTCCGCTCACCGAGGCGGATCGCCGCCGTGGCCTCGAGCCCGCTCATCTCGGGCATCTGGACGTCCATCAGGATGAGAGCGAACGCCTCGCGCTCGAGCGCGGCCAGCGCCTCGCGGCCGTTGTTGTCGACGGTCACCTGGTGCCCGCGCCGGGTGAGCAGCTTGAACGCCACTCGCTGGTTGACGATGTTGTCCTCCGCCAGCAGCACCTTCACGCCACGGCCCGCCGCCACGGGCACGATCGCTCCGGGCACGGAGACGGCGGTCTGGACGAGCGGCGCCAGGGGCGCAGGGACGGACGCCAGCGGCGGGGCCGGCTCGGGCGACGCGGTCACCGGGCACAGAAGCTGCCCCACCGCGATGCGGAGATCGGCGGCGCTGACCGGCTTCGTGAGGTAGGCGCCGATCCGGAGCTCACGGCAGCGCGTGGCGTCGCCGTACTGGCCCGAGGAGGTCAGCATCATGATCGTCGCGCCGGCCAGTTCGGGACGGAGCGCGATTTGCTCGGCGACCCAGAAACCGTCCCGGTCGGGCATGTTCGCATCGAGCAGGACGAGCCCGAACGGGCGGCCCGCAGTCGATGCTTCCAGCAGCGCCTCCACGGCCGCCGTCGCGCTCGATACGACCGACGGGATCAGCCCCCACCGCAACACCTGCTCCTGCAGAATCCGCCGGTTCACGGCATTGTCGTCGACGATGAGGACCGGCAGCGACGGCAGCGGCGCTGCCCCGCCGGACGCGTCGATGGCCGCCACCGCCGCGATCGCGAACGGCACCGTGAAATGGAACACGCTGCCGGTCCCCGGCGCGCTCTCGACCCACATCCGGCCCGCCATCAATGTGACGAGGGTGGCAGAGATCGTCAGACCCAGCCCGGTTCCACCGAAGCGCCGGGTCGTCGAGCCGTCCGCCTGGCTGAACGCGTCGAAGATCGTGGCGTGCTTTTCCGGCGGAATCCCGATACCGGTGTCGCTGACCTGAAAATGCAGCGTGCTCACGCCCTCGGTGCGGGACTCTTCGCGAATCTCGAGCAGGACGTGTCCCGCCTCCGTGAACTTGAGGGCGTTGGCAATCAGGTTGTTGAGGACCTGCCGGACCCGGACGGGATCGCCGACGATGCCAGGCGGGACCGCCGGGCCGAGGTCAGAGAGCAGCTCGAGTCCCTTCTGGTCGGCGCGCAGGGACCACGTCTTGAGGAGATCGCGCACCAGGGGCCCGATCGAGAACGGGATGGCCTCGAGCTCGAGCTTCCTCGACTCGATCTTCGAGAAGTCGAGAATGTCGTTGAGGATCGAGAGCAGTGATTCCGCCGAGGTCTGCACCGTCGTCAGGCAGTCGCGCTGCTCAGGCGTGAGCGAGCTGTCCAGCGCCAGCTCGGTCATCCCGATCACCCCGTTCATCGGCGTGCGGATCTCGTGACTCATGTTGGCGAGGAACTCGCTCTTGGCGCGGCTGGCCTCCATCGCCTTGTCGCGCGCCGCAATGAGGTCGACGTTGGTGGCACGCAGCTCCGCGGTGCGCGCCTCGACGGTCTGTTCGAGCAGATCGTGCTGGTGCAGCAGCCTGACGTCCCGGACCTGGATTTCGCCGAGCATCTCGTTGAATCCCTCGATCAGCTCACCGATCTCCCCCCCGCTCCCGTTGCTCGCCGCACGCAAGTCGTAGCGCCGTTCGCGGGTGACCGATCGCGTGACTGCGGCGAGGTGCACCAGCGGCACCGAGATGATGCGCTGCAGCCGCGAGGCCAGCGCCCACGCCACGCCGCAGGCGCCGACCAGGACCAATCCGAGGATTCGGACGAAGGCGAGGGCGCGGGAGCGGGCTTCGCCGAGATCGGAGGAGATGAACACGGTGCCGATGTCCTCGCCGTTGAGGCGAATCGGCTGCGTCACGTCGAGGATGCCGGGGCGGAAGGCGTGCCACGGGCGATGCGTCGTCGCGGTGGTCCGGTCGATCGCCGCGGCCACCGGCGCGCCCGGACGCTCGTAGTGCGCGAAGACGCCGCCGTCGGCCGCCAGGATCGCCGCGCTCACGACGTGGGTGTTGATCCCCGCGACCCGCAGCGTTTCAGTGGCCGAATGGGCGTCGCCGAACGCCAGTGCCGCGGTGCTGTTGTTGCCGATGACGTCGGCCAGCAGCATCTGGTCGCGGAGAATGTCCGCTTTGGCGTTGACGCGGTCGTAGGCGACGAGCACGACCGCCGCGATGGCCAGCGACGTCGCGCTGGTAAGAATGCCCATCGCCGTCAGCTTTTGTGACAGCGACAGTTCGCGGAACCAGCGGCCGACGACGTTATCGCGCAGCGCCACGCCGGTCCTCCTTGACGAGCTTCGCAAGACTCAGCAGCTTCGAGCTCAGATGCAGGCCCGCCCTGTGCGCCGCGGTGGTGTTGATGGCGAACTGGAGGGTGCCGTCTTTGATGAAGAGGCCGACGACTCCCCCGGCGCGGGCGAACCCTTCGCCCTCACCGACGGTGAGGATCGGCTTGCCGCTCAGGGACCCCAGCAGCGCGGCCGACCCAGGGTAATCGGGGCCGGCCAGGAACAACACCCGGCACGCCGACAGAGCGGGGGCTGCCGAATCCTTCGCCACGGTCGAGACCACGAGCGCATGGCCGGCCACGTTGCGGCCCTTCGTCAGGGTGTCGAGCATGCCCGCGACGACAGCGTCGTTCACCACGCACAGCACCAGCGGGTCTCCTGCGGGAAGCGCCTCGGCCGGCCAGTCCGTGAACTTGGTGAAGTTATAGAGGAACGCCGACTTCAGCGCCGGCTCGCTCGCCGTCTGCGCCGACACTCCCGGCGTGGCGGGGCACGACGCGATCGTCGCGATCACGACGAGGTTCCGAACATGCCGGCCGGCGCGCTGGCGAATCCCGGTCACGTCGTGAGCCGCCAGACCAGCTGGAGGTCGGCGCTACGCGGAATCTGCGTCGCGAGGACCGACCCGCTCGTGAACTCGGTGTGCCAGGGGTCCGCCAGATTCCGGCCGGCGACGATCGCCGACAGGCGGGCCGTGAGCTTCACTTCGATGCGCGCGTCCACGCGCGTGTCGGCAGGCACGCCGATGGTGCGCAAGGCCCCGACCCGGTACAGCCCGCCGTCGATCTCGGTTCGCGAACCCAACCGGCCGGGAGTGAAGCCGCGAATCGACACCGCCC
>JANOIR010000561.1:0-2074 GCA_031407765.1 Vicinamibacteraceae bacterium | reverse complement strand
CTCGACGATCGGTTGATCCGTCGGCCTGAGCCTTGCTCCCACGATTTTCGCGCGGCAATCGTCGTCGCCATTCCCAACGATCAAGAATCCGAAGTATCGAACGTGGTCCGAGGATGCGTTGCGCGAGGCCAGGCGGCTCGGCTGCACGTATGCCGACATCCGGTTCACGCTCAACCGCTCGAACGGTGTCGCTGTTCGCAATGGCGAGATCCAGAGCGGCGGCAACGTCGGCTTCGGATCGTTCGGCGATGAAGACACCTACGGCTTCGGCGTCCGCGTGATTCACAGCGGCGTCTGGGGCTTTTCCAGCAGCCCCATCGTCACGCCGGACGAGATCAAGAAGGTCGTCGCCCTCGCCACCGAAGTGGCCAAGGCGAGTGCCACCGCCAAGAAGTTCGACGTCCGGCTGGCGCCGGTGAAGGCCTACGACACGTTCTGGGAGACGCCAATCAAGGTCGACCCCTGGAGCATCCCCCTCGAAGACAAGGTCGCACTGCTCGTCGACGTGACGAAGACGATGACCAAGAACCCGGACGTGATGTTCGGGAACGCGGCCGTGAACTTCAACTACGAGTGGAAGTTCCTCGCCACCTCGGAAGGATCGTTCATCGAGCAGGTGTTCTATTACACCGCCGCGGCCATCAGCGCCACCGCCCGGAAGGACGGCGTCGTCAAGACGCGCAACTTCGACTGTGGCACCGAAACCCGCGGCTGGGAATTCGTCACGGATCACGATCTCAAGGGCAACGCTGAGCGGGTGGCGGCCGAGGCCGTGGAGTTCGCCATGGCCAAGCCGGTGGGCTCGGGTTTGAAGGACTTGATCCTGCTGCCGAACCACACGGCGCTGACCATGCACGAGATCATCGCGCACCCCACCGAGCTCGATCGCATCGTTGGCTACGAAGCCAACTACGCCGGCACGAGCTTCGTGAAGCTGAGCGACGTCGGCAAGCTGAAGTACGGCTCGAAGCACCTCAACATGACCGCCGATCGCACACATCCCGGTGGCGCGTCCACCGTGGGCTATGACGATGACGGGGTGGAGGCGCAGAAGTGGTCGTTGATTCGCGACGGCATCCTGGTGGGGCTGCAAACCAATCGCGAGACGGCCCACTACATGGGTGAAACGACCTCGCGCGGATGCACGGCCGCCAATCACTGGCGCAACTATCCGTTCCTGCGCATGCCGAACGTGCAGATGGAGCCGGGACCAAAAGGGTCGCCGACGCTCGCGCAGATGATCGCCGACGTTCAGGACGGCGTGCTCGTCGACGGCCAGGGCAGCTTCAGCATTGACCAGCAGCGCTACAACGGCCAGTTCGGTGGCGACTGCTTCTGGGAAATCAGGAACGGCAAGAAGACGCGGATGGTGACCGACTTTACCTACAACGCGATCACCACCGACTTCTGGGCCAACCTCGACGCGGTCGGCCCGGCCGAGGAATGGCGGCACATCGGCATGGGCGGCGACGCGAAGGGACAACCGGTGCAATCAAACCGGCCCTCCCACGGTTCATCGCCGCTGCTCATGCGCAGGATCATGATCGGCACAGCATTTAAGTAGAGGCGGGTCTTTAGACCCGCCTGTTCCGCAGAAGGAATAGCGATGGCGTATTCAAGAGACGAGATCAAGCAGATCACCGACAAGGTGCTCAACATGTGCAAGGCCGACGCGGCGGAGGTCCGGTTTTCCGGCGGCGAGCGCTCGGCAACTCGCTTTGCCAACTCCAGCATCACGGCCAACCTGATCGAGCACGATCAGGAAGTGTCGATCACGGTGCGCTACGGCCAGAAGACGGCGAGTGCCACCACGCACCAGTTCGATGACGATTCGCTCAAGCGCACCATCGATGCGGTGCAGGCGCTGGCGCGCCGCAAGCCCGACAACCCGGAACTGATGCCGCTCGTCAAGCCGCCGCAAAACTACGTCGAGTTCGATGCGGCGTCGCCGTCGGCGGTGAACTTCGGGCCGGCCGAGCGCGCGAAGATGGTCAAGGCGAGCACCGATATCTGCGAGAAGAAGGGCGTGCTCGGCGCCGGCTACATCCCCAAGTTCGACTGGGTGGACGCCGGC
>JANOIR010000311.1:0-4887 GCA_031407765.1 Vicinamibacteraceae bacterium | reverse complement strand
CAAGGGTCGCAGCGGCCTCGTCGTGCTGATGTCGCTCACCGACACGCCCTGCCCCAAGTAGCGCGAGTTGGCCGCCGCCTGCGGCCTCGTATGTCGGCGACCGCGCTCGCGCGCGGCCGCGGGCCGCCCCTCGGGCGTGCGGCCTGCTATTCGCGGCGCTGGGCGCGCCGCGGCGTCCGCACGCGGGCGGCGGGTTAGAATCCTGCATGCGCCAACGCGGTCCCCTGTTCGCCCTAGCAACCCGTGGTGGAAGTCCCGCTGCATTCGACGGGCGCCTCGCCCGTCTCGATGCCGTGCGGCACTTCCACCACGGGCTGCTAGCCTTCGCGCTCGTCGCGGGCGTCCTGCACTCGCCGGTTCCGGTTGCGGCCCAGGCCGCGCCGCCTGTTGCCGCTCCGGCCGCAGCTCCGGCGGCCGGAGCGCCAGCGGCGACTGCGACCAGGCGCCCGGCTGCAGCGGCCACGCCTGCCGCCGTCGCATTTCCGACCGCGTCGCCTGAATCGCTCGGTCTGTCGCCGAAGAGCCTCGCGCGGATCACCGAGATGCTGCAGGGCTTCGTCGATCGCAAGCGCGCCGCCGGCACGGTCACATTGATTCTGCGCGACGGCAAGGTCGCCTACGTCTCCGCGCTCGGCAGCGCCGACGTCGAGAAGGGCGTGCCGATGCGCCCCGACACGATCTTCCGCATCGCCTCGCAGTCGAAGGCGATCACCACCGCCGCCGCGATGATGCTGGTCGACGAAGGCAGGCTGCTGCTGAACGATCCGGTCAGCAAGTACATCCCGGCGTTCCGTACCACCACCGTGATGGTGCCGCCGGCGGTCAACGCCGCGCCCGGCAGCCCGGTGTCGACCGTCGCGACGCGACGCCAGATCACCGTCCGCGACATGATGACGCACACCTCCGGCGTCAGCTACGGCGGCAATGCAGCGACCCGGCCGCTCTATCTCGCTGCCGGCTTCGACGACTGGTACTTCGCCAACAAGACCGAGCCGATCGCCGTGTGGATCGAGAAGCTGGCGACGCTGCCGTTCGACGCACAGCCCGGCGAGTCCTACGTCTACGGCTACAACACCGACATCCTCGGCTACGTCGTCGAGAAGGCGTCGGGCCTGCCCCTCGACCAGTTCTTCAAGACGCGAATCTTCGATCCGCTGAAGATGACCGACACGGCCTTCTTCCTGCCGCTCGAGAAGCGCGATCGCTTCGCGGTGAACTACTCGACCGGGCCGGACGGGACATTCGTGCGCGCCGAGGACCGCGGCCGCTTCCAGGGCGCTTACGTCGAGGGGCCGCGTGCGTCCTTCTCGGGCGGGGCGGGCCTGCTCTCGACCGCCAGCGACTACGCCCGGTTTCTGCAGATGCTGCTGAACGGCGGTGAGCTGGACGGCGTGCGCGTGCTCAGCCCGAAGACGGTCGCGCTGATGACCAGCAACCACGTCGGCACGCTGTACGCGCTGGGCAACTTCGGCTTCGGCCTCGGCTTCGAGATTACCGAGCACGTCGGGCGCTCCGGGCGTCCGGGCTCGGTCGGCGAGTTCGGCTGGGGCGGCGCCTACGGCACCAAATACTGGGTCGATCCCGAGGAGAAGCTGGTCGTCGTGTTCATGACGCAGCTGATGCCGGCGACCGGCATCGACATGTCGGATCGCATCCGCGCGCTCCTCTACGGATCGATCGACGTACCCGGCGCCAAGCTCGGCACGATGAAGCTGACCGCAGCCGGCAAGGGCAAGTAGGGTGACGACAGCGAGTGCGGCTGTCGAGCCGCTGCCGCCGGCGATCGGCGACATCCTCCAGCGCTACTGGGGCTTCGAGACGCTACGCCCGCTGCAGGGCGCGGCGATCCGCGCGGTGCTGGATCGGCGCGACAGCGTCGTCGTGCTGCCGACCGGCGGCGGCAAGTCGCTCTGCTTCCAGGTGCCGGCCCTGATCGATCGCCACGACGGCGGCGATGCCGGGATCGCGCTCGTCGTCTCGCCGCTGATCGCCTTGATGAAGGACCAGGTCGATGGCCTGGTTGCGAGCGGCGTGCCGGCGGCGCGCCTCGACAGCACGATGTCGTCGGACGCGCGGCAGGCGACGTTCAACGGCCTGCGCGACGGGCGCTTCAAGCTGCTCTACGTCTCACCCGAGCGGCTGATGGGCGACGGCGGCGCCAGCTTCCAGGCCACGGTGGCGCGGCGTGGCATCCGCTACGTCGCCATCGACGAGGCGCACTGCATCAGCCACTGGGGCCACGACTTCCGGCCGGAGTACCGGCAGCTCGGGGCGCTCCGCGCGAGCTGGCCGCAGACCTCGATGCACGCCTTCACCGCAACGGCGACGATGCGCGTGCGCGAGGACATCGTGCGGCAGCTCGGGCTGCGCGACGCCCTGGTGCTGGTCGGCAGCTTCGATCGCCCGAACCTGATCTACCGCGTGCGGCCGCGCCTGTCGCGCGAGCAGCAGCTCGATGCGGTGATGGCCTCGCATCGCGGCGAAGCCGGCATCATCTACTGCATCTCGCGCAAGGACGTCGATCAGACTGCGGCGTCGCTCGCCGCAGCCGGGCACAAGGCGGTCGCGTATCACGCCGGCCTCTCCGACGACGAGCGCTCGCGCAACCAGGATGCCTTCATCGACGAGCGCGCCGACGTGGTCGTCGCCACCGTCGCCTTCGGCATGGGCGTCGATCGATCCGACGTGCGCTTCGTCGTGCACGCAGGCGCGCCCAAGTCGCTCGAGCACTACCAGCAGGAAGCCGGCCGCGCCGGCCGCGATGGCCTCGCCGCCGAGTGCCTGCTCCTCTACTCCTCCGCCGACTTCCTCAAGTGGCGGCGGATCATGGAGCTCTCCGGCGAATTGAGCGACGCCGACGTCACCCACCTGCGCCAGATGGAGCGCTACGCCAGCGCCTTCCAGTGCCGCCACAAGACGCTGGTCGAGCACTTCGGCCAGCCCTACGAGGGCACCGATTGCGGTGCCTGCGACGTCTGCCTCGGCGAGATCGAGAAGGTCGACGACCCGCTGATTCTGGCGCAGAAGATCGGCTCGTGCGTGGCGAGGGTCAAGCAGCGCTTCGGCCTCGTCCACGTCGCCGCCGTCCTCGAAGGCAAGAGCACGCCGCAGATCGCGCAGAACGGGCACGACGCACTCAGCACCTTCGGGCTGCTGAAGGACTTGAGCAGTGCGGAAATCAAGGGCTACATCGAGCAGCTCGTCGCGCGCGGCTTCCTGCAGCGGACGCCAGGCGACTACCCGGTGCTCGAGCTCACCGCGACCGGCGTGGCGATGCTCAAGGGGCAGGTCTCTGCTGACGACATCGTGCTGTGCCGGCAGCCCAAGGCGTCCACGCGGGCCCGCTCGCGCGGCGGACGCAGCGACGCCGCCATGGGCCGCGTCGAGCGCGAGTCGTGGGAAGGCGTCGACCGCGACCTGTTCGACGCGCTGCGGGCGCTGCGCCTCGAGATCGCGCGCGGCCGCGGCGTGCCGCCCTACGTCGTGTTCCACGACAGCACGCTGCGCGAGATGGCCAAGGCCAAGCCGCAGTCGCTCTCGGCGCTGCTGCACGTCCCTGGCGTCGGCGCCCGAAAGGCCGAGGATTTCGGCCAGCAGTTCCTCGACGCCATCGCGAACCACGGCGGCTGACGGCAAATCGTTAGACGGCCCCACTTGGTCCTCGGTATCCTGTCGAGGGGCACCATGCGCTGGCAGGAACAACACGGCGAATGAGCGCTCCCGTAGGTGGAGCGTGACATCATGGCTACTTCACGACGACAGCTCGTTCTTTGCTTGCGGAATACGGGCTACGAGGTCTCGCTCGAACGACGGAAGATCTACTCGTCTCTGCCCGACGCCGACGCAGCGAAGCATGGGCAGCTTCGGGTCATCGACGAGTCGGGGGATGAGTACCTCTACCCGGCGACCTACTTCGCACCGATCGAGTTGCCGTTGGCCGTCCGCCGAGCTGTGCTAGCCGCGGTCTGAGCCTAGGAACGCATCGGCGAAAGCAAAGAGCACGAAGAACACGACAACCAGCGCTGCCACGGTGGGCTACGAGGCCCAACTCTGGGCTGATGGCCGATGCGCTCCGCGGCAGCATGGATGCTGCCGGCGACCGTGGATGGAGCACGGCGCCGCAATCCATTGACCACGGGCCGAGAAGAACGGATGCGGTTGCCGAGATGCACGGCGTGATTCTGCTCCCGTTGGTGCTCGTGGCGGCTCTCGGCCAGCCGCAGGGGCCTCCGGGGCCCTCCTGTTTCCCACGCCAGGCACAACTAAGCGCGTTCGAAGCTCGCTGGTTCTGCGGCCAGCTGGCGGCAGCCGGCAAAGGGCCGCTCAGCGGCGCCCCGGCCTACCGGTTGGCTTACATGCCGTCGTTCCGGCCAACCAAGGTTGTCGAAGTGCGGCAGGAAACGAGCGGCTGGCTGATTCAGACCACCGTCCTCAGTGGCGCCGGCGGCTTCGCGCCCGGCGTCATTCGAGAGCACCAGCAGCGGTGGCTCACCCCGGATGAGGTCGTCGATCTCGAAGAGACGGTGAAGCGGTCGAAGGTCTGGCTGCCGGACGTGCGGGTGCGACCCAAGGCCGTCGACGGATCGACCCTGGTCGTCGAGGCAGTCCAGCCGGGTTCGTATCGACTGCACGTGCTCTTCGGCCTGCCGAACGACGACGCTCACCCGCTGGTGGAGCTGGGCCGGCTCTTTCTCGCGATGGGCGGCATCGACGAACCCGAAAGGTAGACGTTGCCTGCGCCCGTCGCGCATGATGACAGTCGCGCGATGAGACCAACGCCAGGAGCCCGCGCCCGCTCGTGGCTCAGCGCCGTGTCGCTCCTGCTGCTGGCGGCCACGGCTGACGCGCAGGTCCGCGTCAGCGGCCGCACGCTGAGCGATACCGCGG
>JANOIR010000539.1:0-15977 GCA_031407765.1 Vicinamibacteraceae bacterium | reverse complement strand
CCGGCCATCGACGCCGGGCACGAGCGCTCCGTTTCGCGCGCGCGCCGCGGCGGTACCGGGCACGTCGCCGAGGATCGTCACCGCACCGGTGGCCGCCTGCAGGCGATAGACCGCGCCGCGGTTGGCGGCGCCGCCGGCGCTGGTCAACCCGTAGAGAAAGCCATCCGCCGCGAGCGCCGGCGTCGACGGGCGCCAGGTGGTGATCAGCGGGAACACGTGGAGCACCGTGAACGCAATCGGGTTCGACGGCGGCCCGCCTTCGGCCGGATCGAAGCGGAACAGGGTCCCGGTCGTCGGCGGCAGCCTCGGATTGCTGGGGTCCGGCGCCGAATCCGTGCCGGCCAGCGTCGGCCCGCCGAACTGCGCGTAGCCGTAAAGCAGACCATCGGCTCCGAGGGTCAGCTTCACTTCATCCGGCGAGCCGGCCTGATCCTCGTTGAGGACACGGAGCGTTTCATAGGTGAACGTGCCCCCCGCCCCGGCCCGCAGCCGGAAGATCGTCCAGCCCGACGCTCCGTTGTTGGGCAGATCGGTCACACCATAAAAGTGACCGTCGCCGCCGGCGACGAGCGGGCCCGGGCTGCGGCCGTCCAAACCGTTCGACGGCTCGAGCGAGTGCAGCCGCTGGAAGAGGCCGGTTGCCGGCGTGTAGCGGAAGATCGTGCCGGCGTCCTCGAGGCCACCGCGGGCGGCCGATCCGTAGAGGCTGCCGTCCGCGCCGAGCACCAGCTCGGTCGGCGAACCGCCCTCCGCGACCGAGAATTCGCGGAGGGTGGCCGCAACCCCGGTCGCAGAGTCGATCCGGTAGAGCGATGCGAAGATGCCGCCGCCGCTCGTGCCGTAGAGCAAGCCATCGGGGCCGAGGACCAGCGGACGGACGAACCCGAGGAACGGCAACGTCCCACTCAGCTGATCGAACACCACCTCGCCGGTCGCGACGACCAGATGAAAGATCGCGCCGCCACCGTTCTTCACGCCATAGAGCGAGCCGCCGACCGCGACGAGCCCGCCGATTGGCTCCCCGCCGGTCGGGCCGCGGAAGCGGTGCACCGTCCGGACCATGCCGGTGACCGGATCCACGCGGAAGAGCGTCCCGCGCGTGCCGTCACTCGGCCCCATCGCGACGGTCGTCCCGTACAGCCCGCCATCGGACGCGAGCACGAGCGCGCCAACCGGCATCTGGTCCTCGAAATGCGCGACCTCGGTAACCTGGCCGGCAGTCGTGAGGCGGTAAATACCGCTGGTCGTGACGCCATAGAAGTCACCGCCTGGCACCTGGACGAGCGCGCCATTCGGGTTGGCCGGCGACGACGTGAACCGGTGCACCAGCTGCACCGTCTGCGCGACCGCGATACTCGATGTGAGGCTGGCGACAGCAGCCAGCAGACAGGAACGGACGATTTTCCGCATGCTCAGACTCCTACGGCACCGGGGTGGCCTGCGCGCAGGCACGTGTCCACCGAGCTGCAGGGGGTCAGCCGACGGGACTCCTACTCTACGACAAGACGGACGCGCTCCTCAGCATCCGGAGCGCGGCCAGGCGCAGCTGGTCGTGCGGCTTCGTCACCGAATTGGAGTCGCAAGCGCTGCGCCGCCGCTGGCCCAGGTCACGCCACCGGGGCTGGCGTAAGTCGCCACCTCGACGACGAGCGGCAGGGGCGGCGTGTCCACGCTCTCCACGAGCACGCCGAATCGGCCGGACACGCCTGTGAAGCTGCTGCCTATCGAAATGTTCGTGCGGCTCGAGGCCGCCACCGGCAGGGTCAACGGGGCAGGCGGCGGGCCGCCCGTATCCCGCAGCAGCGTGACCCGGACGGTGCCAGCCGTCGACGACGGGTTCGCGATGAGGATGTAGGTTTCCGCCGCGTCGGCGCCGCCGGTCTCGGCGCCGGCGACGAGCCACGCAGGCGCAGTGGCGGTCGTCCCGAACGCGTTGTGGGCTTCGTACCAGAAGTTCGACGTCGTCTCCGGGCCCGGCCACCACATCGTCCGCTCGACGACGATGGGCACACCGTTGGTCGATCGGATGGCCGCCGACACCGACACGTTGGCGAGCGGATGCTCCCCGGACCCCGCCGGCAGTTCCTCCGCGTCCACCCAGATCGTTCGGCGCGACGACGCGGCCACCGTATACGTCTTGCTCAGCACACCGCCGCCGAGCAGCAGGTAGTCGACGGTGACGCTCGCGGCGGTCGGGCCCGGGTTGGCCAGCAGCACGAAGAGATCGAAGAAGGGCCCTGACGCGCCCTCGGCCAGGAACCACTCGAGCGCCGGTTCCGTGACGCCGGCGCTGTCGTGGCCGGCGACGAAAAGCCGCCCCGCGGTGTTCCGATACATGGCGCGCTCTGCCATGATCGGTGCCGACGCCGTGATCACCGCGGAGACGTCCGTGCTCGCCAGCTCGGGGCCTTCCAGATCCACGGCGATCGTCCGCCGGCTGCGCGGCAGCAGCGTGTAGGTACGCTCCACCGGCGTCGAACCGGCCGGCCGCAGGTAGCGGATCGTCGCCGTCACGGTCGTGTCGCCCGGGTTCTGCAGCAGGTAGTAGAGGAAGAAGTCGCCCGAGGTCGAGCCCTCGGCGAAATACCAGGTGGTCGACGCCGCCGCCACGCCGGTCTCGTAGTGGCTGCCGTAGCGGGTCACGTCCCACGTCATCTTCCGGTCGACGGCGACGAACACGTCCGACTCGACGACGGTCGAGAAGTTGGCGGCCGCGAGCCCGGTGATCGTCGACGGATCGATCGTGAGCCGTGCGTACGGCAAGACCGTGACGGTCAAGGGAATCGTCGCGCCGCCATCGGTCTGGAACCGCATGACCACCATCGCCGGAGCCCCCGTGGGGTTCGCGAGCGCGAACTCGGTGTGGAAGAACGTTCCAGTCGCCCCCTCAGCGAACAGCCGCGTGACCACGCCTCGCGGGTGCGACCCGGCCGCCATCTCCTGAACGTTCGTGACGCCGTCGCCATCCGGATCGCCTGCTCCGCCGTCGTCGCCGCTGGTCGAGGAGGGGTCCAGGTCGTAGCGCGTTTCCCACTCGTTCGACAGACCGTCGCCGTCGGTGTCCGTGAATGCCAGGCCGCCCGTGACTGCGATCCGGAAGAGCGCGGCGCCGACCGCGCCGTACAGGCGACCATCGACGAAGACCCCAGGCCCGGCCAGATAAGCCCCGCCGAAAATGCGTGCCGTCAGCGGAGACGACGTCACCTGTCCGGTTGCGGGGTCGCAGGCGCTAAGCCCTCCCTGTTCCACTCGGTAGAGGTGTCCGTTCGGCCCGACGACATTGGCGGCGGACCCGATGCAAATCGTGGTGGCCGACGCCGGCGTAACCGTGGGATCCACCCGCAGCAGCCCAGAAATCCCGACGTTGGAAGCCTGGACGTACACGGTTGCTCCAGGCCCGGCCATTGGGGCGGGGCTGCTGCTGTAGTGGATGCCGAAGCGGAGCACCAGTTCGAACTCGCCGCTATCGTCACGGATACGTTGCAGCTGGACGTCCCTCGTCCCGCCCGGGTTGAAGCCGAGGGACATCGCGGTGACGTAGATGCGGCCGTCGCCGGCGACGATCGGATCCGACCACGTCCAGAAATTGTCGGTCGAAGCAATTTCGGTCAAGGTGCCAGCGATGGGATCGAAGCGCACCGCGGCCAATCGTGTCGACGACGCCACATCCCGCAGTCCCACCAACCTGCCATCGGGCGTCCGGACGAGGCCAGGCCGGAAGTCCCCCTGCGAGGCAGGTTCGGTGAGATCGAGCACGGTTGTCACTGCGCCCGATGCGCCGTCCAGGCGGAACACGCGCGTTCTCCGCATGCCGGCTACGAGGACGGAGGACAGGCGATACAGGATGCCGGGATCACCTTCGGCCAGGTTCGTTCCGACTTCGTCGGGAAAGCTTCCCTTCAGCTCGAGCGCCGCCGTGGTCGGATTCAGCCGGTAGGCGACCCGTGAGCGGACCGACGGCTGGTCGCTCGTGACGAGACCGTACAGGAACCCGTCGGCGCCGGCGAGCGGGGTCGACGGGCCGTAGAGCCCCGCGCCGTCGATCGCGTGCACAATCGAAAACTGGAACTCGTCACCCGCGCCACCCTGTTCGAGCGGATCGAACCGGTAGACTTCGTCGCTCAGGTTCACGCCGTACAGGAAGCCGTCGGCCGACAACGCGAGCGAGCCAATCGTGGTCGCCGTCACCGGCAGGAGTTCGGACGAGACCCCCCCGCCGCCCAACCGCCTGAGGCGATACATGCGCATCCCCCCACTGGACGCCGCCGAGCCATAAAAGTGCCCGTCACCGGCTTCGGCCGGTGCCGCGGGGGAGCCAGCGTTGACGAAGGGCGTGAAAGCGGCGACGTCGACGACGCTGACGGCATCAGTCGACGGATCCACGACCGCGACGTGCGCCGTCGGCGCCCCGCCGGCCAGCGCGAAAATCAGCCCGTCCGTTGCCCGAACGGGGGCGACGAACTGCCGGCCGCCAGCCAGGGTATGAAGGACCGTCGTCGTGGCGGTGACCGTGTCGAACCGGACCAGCTGCTGAGCCGTGGAGTACACGCGACTCGTGGTGCCGTACAGCACGGTGCCGACTGCAACCCAGTCAGTCGCTAGGGTCTTCGCGAGCGCGTTGGCCGAGCCCGTGGCGGGATCGATTCGCCACACCTGGCCGCGGACAGTCGCATACAGAAGTCCGTCCGACGCCTGGACGAGGCCGCCAAAAATTTCGCCTGCCGAAGACGGAGATCTTGCGAACGAATAGACGATGCGGAAGGCTCCTGTCGATGGCACGAACCCGAACACCGATCCGGCCCGATGCGTGCCACCGGCATCGGTCAGGCCGTAGATCGTGCCGTCGCTGGCGACCATCGGCGCTGGCAAGTAGAAGAGGACACCTGGCGAAAAGACGTGGGCGATCGTGACGGCACCGCCCGGGTCGACCCGCAGAAGTCCCGACGTGCTGATGCCATAGAGCCGGCCGTCGGGAGCGCGCCCGAGCCCCGACATGAGTGCCGGCGGTCCGTCGAAGTGGAACGTGTGCAGGATCTCGGCCGTCTGCGCGAAGGCCGGCAGCGAGGTCAGCAAGGACAAGAAGACCGGAATGAAGAGTCGGCGCATGTAGCTCACGATCGGGGGGCCTACATCTTCTCATCTCTCTCGTCCGGCGCGCGCGTCGCGGGACGTCGGCCGGCGCGTCGCGCCGCTGCATCGGCGGCCGGATATGCTGTCGGCACGATGTCGACGCGGCTGCTCACGATTGCACTCCTTTTCACGCTCGCCGCGGGCTGCCACAAGGACCCGCCGCCGCGGGTGGCCGCGCCGCCTCCGCCGCCACCTGGCGCGACCGCACAGGCGCCTACAGGTACGCCGACGAGACCGTGATCAGCAACCTGACCCACCAGATCGAGCAGGCCGGCAAGAAGCACGACGAGGAGCTGTGGAACGCGTGGGCAAAGCGACGAGAGGCGACGGCGCTGCCCGGCGCAGCGGCGTTCCTGACCCGCGTCCGCGCCCTCGGCGGCAAGATCGCGATCGTGACCAACCGCCGCGACCGGTGTGCCCCGACACCAAGGCCGTGTTCGAGGCGCGCGGCCTGGTCTACGACCTGATGCTGTGCCGCACCGACCCGTCCGACAAGAACCCGCGCTTCGAGGCGGTGCGGTCGGGGCTGCTGCCGTCGACGCTCCCGCCGCTCGAAGTCGTGGCCTTCGTCGGCGACAACATCACCGACTTCCCGAAGCTGTCGCAGGCGATCCGCGGCACCGGCGACGCAGCCTTCAGCGAATTCGGATCACGCTACTTCGTGGTTCCGAACCCGATGTACGGCTCGTGGGTGCCGTGATCGCGCCCACGCGGGCGGCGCCGTTGGCTACGCGCGCAGCTTCTTGAAGGCGACGAGGTTGGCGGTGAGGTCCTCGATCGGCGGCTTCCCCGTCTCCTTCTCGTACTCGATGATGTAGAGCTCGACGCCGGCGACGGTCTCCGCCGCCGTCATGATCGCCGGCCACTTCAACTCGTCGGCGCCGAGGAAGGCGTTGGGCGACGCCTTCGAGAACGGCTTGATGTGCATCGACTTGACGCGCCCCGGGTTCCGCTTGAGGACCGCGACGACGTCGACGCCGTCCTTCTCCGAGGCGTTGCCGGTGTCGAACTGCAGCACGACGTCCTTCGACGTGGCGTCGGCGAAGCGATTCCACCAGTACTCGCCGTCCAGCATGTTGAAGTCGGTCGTGTGGTTGTGGTACCCGACGCGCAGCTTGTGCGGCTTCAGCTTCTCGGCGACGCCGTTGATCGTGTCGGCCGTCTGCTTCAGCATATCGACGGAGTTGTAGACTGCCGGTGGCAGCGACCGGATGATCAGGTTCTGGTTGCCCAGCGCCTGGTTGAATTCGATCGTCGCCGGCAGCTTGTCGGGGAACAGATCGGACAGATTGTGGTGGAAGCCGGCCGCCTTGAGCCCGGCCGTATCGAGCGCCGCCTTCCACTCGGGACCGCTCTTGCCTAACCTGTTCTCGAGCTCGAGCAGCTCGAAGCCGGCCTTGGCGACCTTGGCCAGCGTGCCCGGAATGTCCGTCGCCAGCTCCTTGCGCACGCACCACGCCTGCGTGCCGATCGGGAGTGGCTTCCAGGCCGGAGCCAGCGGGCTCGCCGCCGATACCCCTTCCATCAGGGACGACACCGCCATCGAGGCGGCAGCGGCGCCACCCAGCTTCAGAACGTCACGACGCGTCGCGCGAACACTCATCCCCTGATGCTACGGCTGGTTTGACCAATCGATCAACCTGAATTGAGGGCCGACCCGCCGACCCTCGATCATGGGGCTGCGCGCTCGGCCTGACTCTTCACGTGGAGGACGTGGCGCTCGACGCCGCTGCGCGCCGAGCTGCGGATCTTGCCGCCGAGGAGAAGGCCCTTCACACCCGTCAACGACTCGCTGTGCGAGCGATTGACGCTGACCAGGTAGAAGCCGCTCCGGTCCGCAGACACCGGGACGACCCACTTCACCTCGAGGCCGTCGCGAAAGTAGTGCGAGGCATAGATCGTCCGCGACGCGGCGATGAAGCCGGCCAGGCCGTCGATCGTGACCGGCATCACCACCACGTGATTGGCGCGCGTGATCGGCTTCATCCCGAACGACATCACCGACCAGTAGAAGAACTCCTCGGCACCGGCTGGCAGCGGCGACGCCGGATAGCGATCGTAGTAATGCACGATGGCCGGGGCGACGCGGTGCAGCTCGATGGCCTGACGCAGCAGGCGCGCACTCGCCTCGCGCAGGGCGAACGCCGGCTCACGATCGCGATAGACCGCGAGCGCCTCGTTGCCGCGCCGTTGGTAGTCGGCGACGTAGTCGGCGAGGGCTTGGCGGGCGGCGTGCGTCAGCCGGGCCGGGCCGCCGGGGCCGCGCCGGTCGACGCCGCGCAGGCGCGCAATCTGCGCCGCCGACAGGTTGACGTCGCAATCGTCGAGGGCGCAGCCGGTGAGATCGTGCACGTCCTGGGCCGGCAGCGAATAGCCCTGGAGATCGCCGATGACCGCCGGCACGCTGAGGCGGCCGACGGCGTCGACGCCGCCGCCGCGCTCGAAGCGCACGATGTCGCGGAAGCGGGCGAGGAACGCGTCCGGTGCGAGGTTGATGCGGACCACACCAATCGCGCCGGCCTCGTCACGTTCGGCGCGCGGCAGGCCACGGGCGATGACACGCCCGGCGACGATCGCCGCGAGATCGGCGGCGGTAAAGCCTTCACCCTGCAGGTGGCGCACCAGTGTCGGCGCCAGCGCGGGTGGAGCGAGGGCGGCAAGAGACGGGCCCGCAACGATGCCGGAGGCCAGTACAGCCGCGGCGAGCGTGGCGCTCCGCGCGATCCGCGTCCACGGGGCAACGGCGACGGCAAGGACCTGCGTCACCCGTCCAGTATGGACCGTTCTGCCATCTGCTATTGTGGTGCCGCGCGCGGCGAGGCGCGCGGGGAGGTTCCGTCCGCCGTGCGGTTACCGATCGCTGCGCTCCTCGTCGGGTTCGGGTGCGGGGTGCCGGCCGGCGCCCAGCAACGGACCGCGCCGACCCGGCCCGCTGACGCGGCGGCCCTTGCCGCGGGCGACCGCTACGTTCACACCATCGCGCCGCGCGACACGCTGATCGCGGTCTCACGATCGCTGCTCGCTGATCCGCGCCGCTGGCCCGTACTGCAGCGCGTGAACCGCGTACGCGATCCGCGCCGCCTGCGCCCCGGCCGCACGCTCGACATACCGGTCGACCTGCTGCGACGCGTGCCGGCAAGCGCCGAGGTGCTGTGGGTACGCGGCTCCGCGCGCGTGCGGCGCGCCGACGGCATCGACGTTGTGGCACTGGTCGGCGCCACCCTCGACGAGGGCGCCCGGGTCACGACCGCGGCCGGCGCCGCGATCGGACTGCGCCTCACGACCGGCGCCACCATCACGATCGGCGAGGGCGCCGACGTCGCATTCGACGAGCTGCGCCTCGTCCCGGCCGCCGGTGCGGCGCGCACCAGGATCGATCTCCGTCGCGGGCGGCTGCAGAACGCCGTCCCGGCACGGGCCGCGCCGGGACAGCGCTACGAGATCCGAACGCCGGTGATCACGACGGCGGTGCGCGGCACGACGTTCCGCGTCGGCGTCGACGACAGCGGCACCGCCGCCGTCGCCGAAGTCACGGACGGGACCGTCGGCGTCGCGCGCGCCGCCGAGTCCCTCGACGTCGCCGCGGGCTTCGGCGCGATCGCGCGTGAGGGCGTCCCGCTGGGTCCGCCTCGCCCACTGCTCCCGGCCGCCCAGGTCGCGGCGACCGCTGTGCAGCAACGGCTGCCCGCCCGTCTTCGCTGGAGCCCGGTGCCCGGCGCCACGCGCTATCGCGCCGAGCTGCGCGCCGGCGCGCCGGCGGCGGCCGCCGACGATCCGCTGATCGACGAACGCGTGGTGACGGCGCCCGAGGTCCGCTGGCCCGATCTGGCCGACGGCCGCTATCGTGTCGTCATCCGCGCCATCGATGCGGAGGGGCTCGAGGGTGCGGACGCCGAGGCCCGGCTCGAGCTCGACGCCCGTCCCGAGCCGCCCATCGCGCAGGCGCCGGCCCTCGACGCCGTCGTGTTCGGCGATCGCGCCGCGTTCGCCTGGACCCGGCCCGCCGGCGCGACCGGCTTCGACATCGAGCTCGTGGCGCGGACCGCGAACGGCGGGTCGGCCGTGGCCGCGGCACGTGAGGCGCTTGCCGACACGCACTTCGACGCGCCGCTCGCTCCCGGCCGCTACGCCTGGCGCGTGCGATCGCGCGCGACGCGCGCCGATGGCTCCCCCGATCTCGGGCCGTGGAACGACGCCTTGGACTTCACGCTGAAGGCGGTGCCGCCGGCGGGCCCGGCCGCCAGCGCTGACGCCGCCGATCGCACCAGCCTCGCGCTGCGCTGGGCCGCCGGTCTGCCGGGCGATCGCTATCGCGTCCAGCTCGCCCGCGACGCCGTGTTCACGAGTCCGATCGCCGATACCGTGGTTGGTGAGCCGGCCCTGGCGACGCCGCGCCCGGAGCCGGGGCGCTACGGCGTCCGCGTGTCGATCGTCAACGCGGAAGGGACCGAGGGTCCGTTCGGGCCGGTGCAGTCCTTCGACATCGCCCCGATCAAGACCCGTTCGTGGTGGTGGGTCCTGGAGCCGATCGCGGTCGCGGTCGGGTTGCTGATCGGGATGTGATGGCGATTCACTGGTGGCGCGATCGTCTCGGCCCGATCTTCGCGGGCCTCGCCGTGGCGGCCACGGTGGGCACCACACCGGTGGCGCGGCATCTCGATCGGTGGCTGGGCGACCTCTCCGCCGGGCTCGCCGCCCCCGCGCTCGCCGATGCGGCAAACAGCTCGATCGTCTTCGACGTCGATGATCGCGCGCTCGTCGAGCTCACGCCGCTGGCCGGCTCGTGGCCGTACGAACGCAATGTGTGGGCTCACGTCGTCGACTATCTACGCGTCCACCACGCCCGCGGCATCGTCCTCGACATGCTGTTCGCCGAGCCGCGCGCCGGCGACGCGCAGCTGAGCGCGGCGCTCGATCGCGCTCCGGGCACCGTGGTCGCAGCGGGCACCATGCCCTTCGCGCTGACCGCCGACCGCGACGGCGTCACCTCGATGGCCGGCCGCGGCTGGCACGCGCCAGCCGACGTACCGGCGAGCGTCGGCGCTGACGTCACCGCGCCGCGCCCGGAGCTGCGGCGCCCAGGGGGTGTGGCCGTCGTCACCGTGCAGCCCGACGACGACGGCGTGGTCCGCCGCATCGCGTTGCTGCATCGCGCCGGCGACACGCTGCTGCCGGCGATCGGCCTGGCCGCCGTGGCCCGCCGTGCCGACACGTCCGCCATCCCGCGCCTCGAGTGGACGCCGGCGACGGGCGGTGGGGTCGTCCACCTGGGCGACCGCGCCTTCCCGGTCGACGCCGAGGGCCGCGCCGAGCTCTGGTATCCACGCACGCTCGACGGTCTCACCACGATTCGCTTCGATCGCCTGGCGCGCGCCGCGCTCACCAGCGCCGCCGATCCCGAGCTCGCGGCGCTCGTGCGCGATCGCCGGATTTTCGTCGGATCGAGCGCGCTGATGCTCGACTACGGCATCCAGACACCGCGTGGACGGATCCCCGGCGTCGACTTCGCGCGGCTGTCGGCGGTGCTGCTGGCGCAGCAGCGCGTGCTGAAGCCGGCGACCTGGCCGTGGGACGTCGTGCTGTTCCTGACCGCGTTCGTGGTGCCGTTCGCCATCGACTCCGCCCGCCGCGAGACGCCGACGCGGCTGGTGCTGGCGCTGCCGCTGGCGTGGATCGCGGTCGCGGCGCTCTCCGTGGCGATCCTGGTCGCGTTCCATCAGCGCACTGCCCTGGTCACGCCGCTCGTCGCCGCGCTCGGCGTCACCGGCGCGCTCGGGATGCAGGAGCTGATCCGGCTGCGTCGCGAGCGCCAGCGCCTGGTTGCCGAGCGCATCGCCGCGGAGCGGGCCAACAACCTCAAGACGCGCTTCATCAACCACATCGCGCATGAGCTGCGCACGCCGCTCTCCGCCATCCTCGGCTTCGGCCGGTTGATCGGTCAGGAAGGCCCGCTTTCGAACGACCGCCAGGAGTATGCTCAGGTCATCGTCCGCAACAGCACGCACCTGCTCCGACTCGTCAACAACCTGCTGGACGACGCCCGCCTCGCCACCGGACACGCTACCTGCGATCCGCAGCCGGCCTCGGTGCGGGACATCGTCCGCGATGTCGTCGCGACGATCGAAGGGCTGCCGCGCGGAGCCGGGGTCGCGGTGCTGACCCAGGTCGATCCCGCCGTGCCGGAACGGCTGCTGATCGACGAGCTGCGCGTGCGCCAGATCGTGCTCAACCTGGTGGCCAACGCCGCCAAGTTCACCGAGCAGGGGCACATCCGCATCGACGTCGGCTGGCATGCAGGCGTCCTCGGGATCGAGGTCGAGGACACCGGGCCAGGCATCGAGCCGGAGGCGTGCGAGCGCGTGTTCGAGGAATTCGAGTTCGGCAGCGCCGCCGCGGCGCGGGCGGGTGGTTCCGGGCTCGGCCTGAGCGTGTCGCGCCGCCTCGCTCGCCTGATGAGCGGCGACCTCGTGCTCGCGTCCACCACGCTGGGGGCCGGCACGCGCTTCCTCCTGACCGTGCCCGCCAGCGCCGGCGCCGTCGTCGAGCCGATTGCGGCGGTCTCCGCCACGGCCCAGACAGCCCTGAGCCCGGGACAGGGCCGAGGCGCCGGGGCCGCCGCGGCGGCGGCGGCGAGAGTGCCCGAGGTGCACGCCGCCGACTGGAAGCCGGCGATCCTCGTCTGCGACGACTCGCCGGACATCCGCCAGCTGCTCTCGGTCGTGCTCGAGCGCGCCGGCGCCGAGGTGCTGATGGCGCCGACCGGCGAGGATGCCGTGGCGTCCCTCGCCGCGCGCCGGCCAGACGCCATCCTGCTCGACCTCGACCTGCCCGGCATGAGCGGGCTCGAGGTCGCCGAGCACCTGCGCGCCGCCGCCTACGACGGTCCGGTGATCGCGGTCACCGGCGGCGGCGACGATCTGACGCCGGCGACGCTGCGCGAGCAGGGCTTCACCGACATCGTGCACAAGCCGACGCCCGGGTCGGTGCTGGTCGACGTGCTGGCCGCTCACCTGCCACACTGGAGCCCGCGCCGCCATCGTGCCGGGCAGGCGCGGTAGGCCTCCCCTCCCCTCCGACTCGATGTTCGCCTGGACGCCCGACGACCTGCAGATCCTCCGCCTGAGCGTGTCGGTGGCTGCGCTCGCCACGCTGGCCAGCCTCGGCCCGGCGATCGCGGTGGCGACGCTGCTCGCCCGCCGCCGCTTCTGGGGCCACTCGGCGGTCAACGCCATCGTCCACCTGCCGCTGGTGCTGCCGCCGGTCGTGACCGGCTACTTCCTGCTGCGCGCGCTCGGCACGCGCGGCCCGATCGGCGCGTGGCTGGCCGACACGCTGGGGATCGTCCTGGCCTTCCGCTGGACCGGCGCGGTCGTCGCCGCGGCGGTGATGGGCTTCCCGTTGATGGTGCGCGCGATCCGCACTTCGATCGAGAGCGTCGATCCGCGGCTCGAGGAGGCCGCGGCCACGCTCGGCGCCTCGCCGGCGTGGCGTCTGCTGACGATCACGCTGCCGCTCGCCGCGCCCGGTATCCTCGCCGGCGCGATTCTCGGCTTTGCCAAGGCGCTCGGCGAGTTCGGCGCGACCATCACCTTCGTGTCGAACATCCCGGGCGAGACGCAGACGCTGGCGCTCGCGATCTACGCGCTGACGCAGACGCCCGGCGGCGACGCCGGCGTGTGGCGGCTGGCCGCGCTCTCGGTCGCGGTGTCCTTCACCGCGCTCGTCGCAGCCGACGCGCTGGCCCGGCGAACGGCGGTCCGGCGATGAGCCTGGTCGTCGACGTCCGTCATCGCCTCGAGCGCATCACGCTCGCCATCACGATCCGCGCCGCCGCCGGCCTCACCGCGATCGTCGGCCCCTCGGGCGCCGGCAAGACCACGCTGCTGCACCTCGTCGCCGGCCTCATCCGCCCCGACAGCGGCCGCATCGTCCTCGGCGGCGACGTCCTGGTCGACACCGCGGCGGGCACGTTCGTCCCGGCCGCTCGCCGGCGCATCGGCTACGTCACGCAGGAGGCGCGGCTGTTCCCACACCTGACCGTGCGCCAGAACCTCGCCTACGGCCACTGGTTCACGCCGCCGCCGGAGCGTCGCCTAACGCTGCCGACCGTGGTGGCGATGCTCGATCTCGAGGCGCTCCTGGCGCGGCGTCCGTCGCGCCTCTCGGGCGGTGAGCGCCAGCGCGTCGCCCTCGGCCGGGCGCTGATGACCAGCCCGAGGCTGCTGCTGCTCGACGAGCCGCTCGCCGCGGTCGACGTCGCCCGGCGCCAGGACATCCTGCCCTACCTCGATCGCCTCCGCGAAGAGCTGGCGCTGCCGACGCTCTACGTGACCCATGCGATCGAGGAGGTGGCGGCGCGCGCCGAGTCGGTCGTCGGCCTGGACGAAGGGCGTGTGGTATCCGTCCGCCCCAACCTCGGCTAAGCTGAAGCGCCCCCCACGCGACAGGCATAGCTGCACACAGCGAGGCTCCGATGGCACGCACAGCTCAAGTCCTGCACCTGGCGGAGAGCCCGAACGATTCGTTCCTGCTCAAGGCCGAACTGGCCGAGGAGGGCATCCCCTGCCAGCTCCTCTCGCTCTCGCCGGGCGAGGATCTGGCCCCGACAGTCGCCAAGTCGAGCATCGATCTGCTCGTCGTCGACGTGCCGCTCAGCTCACCGCAGTGGCGCAAGGGCCTCGACGAAATCCAGCGCACGCGGCCGGAGCTGCCGGTGATCTTCCGCTGGGGCGGCACCGGGCAGTGGTCGACCGAGTCGTCGAGCGAGCAGCTCGGACGCCGCATCCGCGGCGTGCTGTCGATGCCCGACACGCTCAAGCGGACCGACGGCGAGCGGCGCGAGTTCCTCGATCGTCTCGTCCGGCATCAGCAGACCTACCTCGAGCTGCTGCGATCCGATTTCTGGAACTTCGACGACGCCATCAAGCGGATCATCGAGCGCGCGGCCGACCTGCTCGAGGTCGAGCGGGTCAGCGTGTGGGAGTTCACCGACGACCGCAAGGCGCTCATGTGCGTCGACCTGTTCGTGCGCTCGACGCGGGCGCACGAGCGGCCGCGGCCGGTGTCGTCCTGCCCGCGTTACCTGGCGACGCTCGAATCGTCGCTGACCCTCGCCGCCGACGACGCCCGCCGCGACCCGCGCACCGCCGAGCTGACCGAGTCGTACCTGATCCCGCACGACGTCGTGTCGATGCTGGACGCGCCGATCCGCCGCGACGGACGCCTGGTCGGCGTCGTCTGCCACGAGCAGGTCGGCGCGCCGCACCAGTGGGCGGTGCTCGAGCAGTGCAGCGCCGGCTGGGTGGCCGGGCTCGTGGCACGGGCCATGGACGTGCGCGAGCGGCGGCAGCTGGCCGAGCGGCTCGAGCGGGCCGAACGCCTCGACTCGATCGGCCGCCTCGCCGGCGGCCTGGCGCACGACTTCAACAACTGCCTCACCGCGATCCTCGGCCACGTCGATCTTGGGCTGACCGGCGGCGGCGACGCGCACGCCGCGCTCACCGGCATCCGCGACGTCGCGTTGAGTGCGGCGAAGCTGTCCAAGGAGCTGCTCGCGGCCGGCCGCGCGGAGCCGGTGACGCTCGAGCCGATCGATCTCGCCGCGCTCGTCTCGAGCCTGACCTCGCGCCTCGCGGCGCTGATGCCGCAAAAGGCGCGGCTCGACGTGGTCGCGGGGGCGCCGGTCTGGATCCGCGGTGACGCCAGCGCGCTCGAGCGCGTCCTGCTGAACCTGGTCGGCAACGCCGCCGACGCGGTGGCGGGCGCCGGCACCGACGGCCACGTCCGCGTCGCGGTGACGCGCACGGCGGCCTCGGGCGGCGACGCACCGGTTCCATCCGCCGCGAGCGCCGCGATCGAAGTCGCCGACGACGGCGTCGGCATGGACGCGTCGGTCCAGGCGCGCCTCTTCGAGCCGTTCTTCACCACCAAGGCGCACGCCGTCACGATGGCAGCGGGAGCGGGAGCCGGAGGCTCGGCGGCAGCGGGAGGAGCGGCGGGCGTCAGAGGGTCAGCGGGAGCCAGACCTGCTGCGGCAGCCAGGGGCGCGGCCGCGGATCCGTCAGCCGGCGGCTCGGGCAGCGGCGGATCCGGACGCGGGATGTCGGTGCCTGCGCCGACGCCGACACCGCCGGCGGATCCGGCCGGCGCCGCCGGGGCGCGCGCGCACGGCGGCAGCGGACTCGGCCTGGCCACCGCGTTCGGCATCGTCCGCCAGCACGGTGGCACGATCACAGTGGAGAGCGCGCCGCGTCAGGGCAGCCGCTTCACGGTGCTGCTGCCCACCATCCCCTTGCCTTAGGCTACTTGCGCTCCCGCGCGATCGCCGCCTCGAACGCCTCGCGCTTCTGCGCGTGCAGGCGACGGTAGCCATCGCGATCGACGAAGGCGTCGACGCCCTCGGCCTTCATGCGCGCGCGCTTGCCTTCGAGATCGAAGAAGCTCGCGTGCGCGGCGAGAAAGATGTCGGGCCGCAACGACGCCAGACGATCGAAGGTGCGGCGGAAATCGTCGGCGATGCCGGGGTACGACGGGTTCACGACCAGCCGCGTGCCCGGGTTCACCGTGGTACTGCCCGGGAAGACGACCGCGTAGGTCTTGCCGCCGTCGGTCACCGTCATCGTGTAGGTCGCGCAGCCCGGGGTGTGGCCGGCCGTGCGCAATGCGGTCAACGATACGCCGCCGAGGCTGACGACATCGCCGTCCTTCAGCACGACGTCCACCTTCACCGGGGTGAAGTGCGCCTCGGCGCGGGGGCCCAGCAGGTAGTCGGACGTGCCGCCGTCGGCGACCAGGCGTTCGTCGCCCTGCATGATGCGCACGCTCGCCTTCGACAGCGTCTTGAAGTG
>JANOIR010000507.1:0-6640 GCA_031407765.1 Vicinamibacteraceae bacterium | reverse complement strand
CCGGCGTCTCGTGTATCAGCGCCGGACGGTCGATACGGACGTCATGCGCCTCTCTCTGGGGGAGCATCCCGCCTTGGACCGGGAACCCCTCATCGGCTCGACCTCTCAAGATCGCGAGGCGAAGTACTCACCGGATGGAACGAAGATCGCGTTCATCTCCACCAGAAGCGGGCAGCCGGCGGTGTGGCGAGCTGACCGTGATGGCAGCAATCAGATCCTGATCGGCGTAGTCGACCAAGGCCTCCCCGGAGCGCCCCGATGGACGTCCGACGGTCAATCTGTGCTCTTCGACGCCAGTTCAGCCGGGACGGGATCGGATGTGTATGTGGTCAGAGCTGAGGGCGGCACCCCTCGTCGTCTCACATCGGGCAACGGGCACGAGGTACGGCCATCGCCATCGTGGGATGGTCATTGGCTCTACTACTCCTCGGAGAACCAGGTGTGGAAGGTCGCGATTAAAGGGGGAGCGCCGGTCAAGGTCGCTTCTGGAGGGACGAGACCGAACGAGAGTCTCGACGGGCGATGGCTGTACTTCTCGAAGGACAACGCCGTCTGGCGTGTCCCTACGACGGGAGGCCCGGAGGAGCTCTTCCTCCCGGACCTCACGGAAAACAACTGGGCGCTCAGCGCTGAGGCCATGTACGTGATCCAGATAGACTCCGCCCAGTCCGTTGTACTCGTCTCGTACGACCTGCAAACGCGGCAGAAGCGTCTCATCCTTCCATTTGCACCGGGCACGCGCTTCTTCGCTGCGGACTGGCTCGATGTCACGGCGGATGGGCGATCGGCGCTGATTTCACTCCTCACGCGGGATGAAAGTGACCTGGTCGTAGTCGACGGCATCCAGTGACGTAGAGCAGGTCAAACGAGGCCGTCGCCCTGCCTACGCGACGCTGCCGAGCCAGGAAGCGGGTGCGCTTCGCGTTCCATGATGACTTCACCGGCCTTGTGGAGAAGCTGCAGCGGCGGCTTGTCGACAAGCATGGCAAGGGCTCGATTCGACGCCGACGACGGAATGCTGTTGATTCGGCGCTTCGGGCCCGTGGACTTGGATGCGACGGTCTGGAAGGCGCTCCGAGCGAAGCTTCCGAAGCTCAGGGCGTACGTGCCGGCACACTGCGTCCTCATGCTGGAGATCCCGGCGCTCACCTTCGCCCGCGGCGAACTGGAGGGCGCCCTCGCCCAGCTCACTCGAAGGCGTCGTTCATGTTCTTCGACGGGAAGCTCATGAGCGAGTCGCGAGTGGGCGGTGTCTCCTGCACCGAAAGTTGGAACGGTGAACAGGCACATCATCCTTGGACTGATTCTTCTCAGCGGAATCGCATCCGAAGGTCGTGCTCAGACGAAAGGGCATATCAGCGTCGGCGTGTCCACCACCGTCAACGTGACGACTGACGGAGACGTTGGGACGGGAAAGGGCGTGGGGCTGCTGGTGCGCCTGAATCCCAAGCCTGGGTGGGGCCCGGCCGGGGCGTTCAACTGGTTCAACGCGGAACTGTCGGATCCCGCGGCGGGGGGCGGTGACTTCGCGCGGCTCCGGATCCGACCGTTGATCGGAGGGGTCAGCTACAGCACCGTCCGCGGCGCACTGTTGACGCCTACACGCTTCGCGAACGTGGTTCTAGCGCGCGCTGATCAGCGGCGCACGCCGTTGATCCACGCGCCCACCCACGTCGAACGGACCAGCACGCGGTAGGTCGCGAGGCTCACCGCCAGCGTCGCCAGGTTGACGAGCGGCACCTGCAGCCACCAGGGCAGCCCAGAGCCGGCCCACCAGACCTGCAGCGCCGTCATCACCGGCAGGTGGATGACGTAGATCCAGTAGGAGGCGTCCGACAGGTACCGCATCGTCGCGGACGGCGTGCCACAGAAGCGGACGAAGGCCCCGATCCAGCCAAGCACCGACGACGCCATCGCGAGGCTCACGGCGAAGGCGCCACCCCAGCGCAGCGCCTGGGCGTTGGCCAGCGCCCACGGGCCGCCCTCCAGGCGGAGCCCGACGCCGATAGCCGACACGAAGCTGACGACGAGCCCGCCGATCAGCAGGCGCGCCCAGCGCGAGGCCAGGATCGGGAAGAGATCGCGGGCGCCGTGCAGGCCCCAGCCAATCGCGAAATAGACGCCATACAGGGCCAGCACCGGCAGATGCCAGGCGAGACTGCGGTCTGGCGTGTCGATGTCCGGGCCGGTCATGAGGGTCAGGATCGGTGTCGTCGCCAGCGCCAGCCACAGCGGCGCCAAGCGACTCGAGAGGACGGCCCGCACGAGGCCGCGGCCGCGCGCGGCGGTGGCCGGGAGCCACCCGAACCGGCCGATCAGCAGCCACGCGACTGCCCAGCACGCCGACACGATCGCGAGGTAGTAGAGGAACCAGAGGTGCGCGATCACGATCGCCGGCCACCGCTCCTCGAACAGCCAGCGTACGGCCAGCGTCCACAGCGGCAGCGACGCCGCCGGCTCGGGGAGCACGAGCCAGCCGGTAGCCCGCCCACCCCAGATCCAGACCGCGGCGAGTGCCAGCTTCACTGGCACCAGCGCCACCAGGAAGACGAGCAGCACCCGCACGGCGCGATCCCTGATCCAGGCGGCGAGGCCGCGCTTGTGGACGATCAGCGCCCCGAAGAATCCGGCCAGTAGAAAGAACGTCTCGAGCCGGAAGCTGTGCAGATAGTGCGCGAGCCAACCGAGGATGCCGACCGGCGACGCCGTGCCGACCGCCCAGAATCCCGGCGGCAGGACGTATGGCAGGACGGAATGGAGGAGCAGCCCGAGCAGGAGAGATACGGCGCGCAGGGCATCGAGCGCGTGGAGACGCTCCGGCGACGGCGCGGCGGGCGCGGCGGCGTCAATGTCGGCGGCCGCCCCGACCGCCGACGACGCGGGCCCTCCTTGCCCATCCCGCATCCGCCAGGCTCGACGCGCGAGCAGCGCCAGCGGGATCACGATCGACAGCAGCACCAGGATCGGAATCAGCGCGACGAAAATCGCCGCCGGCGCGGCGAACCACTGCCCCTGGAACCACGCGGTGGCGGTCGCGGTGTTGGCCTCGATGGCGCGAGCGCCTGGACCGAGCGCGTAGTCGTGCGCGATCGCCGGCGCGCCGATCGCGCCGCGCCAGGCCACGGCGACGATGCCGATCGCGTACCAGCCGAACGCGAGGCTGCCGATCGACAGCCACCCGAGGGCCAGGCCGCCGATGCTGAGCGACAGGATGCCGGCGGTGGCGCCCCCGATGGCGATCGGCGCGACTGCGACACCGCCGATGCCGAGCAGCGGGCTGATCGCGAGGTCGCCGATCGCGATCCACCCGCGCGCGCCGCGGACCGAATAGTCGCCGGCGTCCAGCCCACCCGAGGCGAACGAGACCAGCGGCAGGCCGAACAGCCGCGCCCTCGTCTCCCATCGCGCCGGTCCCGGCGAACCCAGGCCGCGCCGGATCAGCTCGGGCGCGTATTCCGCGTCGGTGGTCTTCGTGGCCCCCCGGATGCCGGCGATTTCACGGCGCATCGGCCCCTGCATGGCCATGAAGCCGCCGAGCAGGATCGCGGTCCAGACGGTCGTCCCGATGGCGACCCACCACGACGCACTCGCCAGGTGATCGCGGCCCAACCAGATCGACGCGAGCAGAATCGCGACCATGCCGAACGCGAAGCCGACGCCCACGCGGAAGTGGCGGCCAATCGCCTGCGCCTCCTCGGTCGTTCGCGCCCCGGCCCGGACCAGCCGCGACGCGAGCCAGGCCGTGGCGAGGCCGGCGATCGGGCCAGCCACGGCGACCGCCCCGAGTCCGGCACCGGCCTTCGTCGACACCGCGGCGCCGGACGCCATCGCGCCGCTGGCTCCGGCGATGGTGCCGGTGGTGGGCCCGGCCACCGCGATCGCCGCCAGCACCGCCACGGTGAAGGACGACGCCGGCCTGGTCCGCGACAGCGCGGATTCGACAAGGGCCGTCACTTCCTCGCGGAGCATGCCGCGGCCACGCGAGAGGCGCTGACGGACGGCCGCCTCGTTCAGAGCCAGCTTGGCCGCGACGTCGGCGACGGACTGGTCCTCGCGGTAGAAGAGGACCAACACCTCGCGATAGGCCGCCGGCACGTTGGCGAGGGCGCGATCGAGCAAGGCGGCCTCGTCGCGGGCGATCGCGCATTCGAGCGGGCTGATCTCGGCCGCGTCGGGCTCGGCGATGGCGTCGAGGGCGGCCGTTTCCCCGCCCCGCCGGGCCCGGCGCCGGCGCGCATTGGCGGCGAGGGTCCGGGCGATGCCGCACAGCCAGGCGCGTAACTGGTCGGGCTCTCGCAGGCTGCCGAGCCGCTTCCACGCGACGACGAACGTTTCCTGGGCGAGATCCTGGGACAGCGCGAGATCGCCGACACCGGCGTAGGTCACGGCGCACACCATTGACTGGTGGCGTTCGACGATCTGCTCGAAGGCGCGCGGGTCGCCGCGCTGGGCCGAGGACCACAGCAGAGCGTCCGAGCTGTCGGGAAACGGCCTGGCCGGCACCTTGGGGGCGTTCATACCACCAAGTGGCCATGTGGCGGCGAAAGGTGACGAGCCGGGAGGGACGAGCCCGACGGCGCCCCGGCTGGCTTCAATCCATCCCGCGAACGGCCACTCTCGGCGCATGTTCACCGCTCCCGCAAACCTCGCGCTCCCGAGCACGACGACGAGCTCGTTGGTCAACCCATTCGTCTCAACGGCCGCTGCCGACGCAAACAGCGTGCAGCGGCAACGAGGAGCGGGCTGGCGGCGATTCAGCCGCGCACGATCAACGCGACCAAGTGTCGGACGTTGGCCGGACTTGGCAACTGGCCGAACTGTCTCGTGTCTACGCAAGAGGCGACAAGTCCCTTCTGCGAGTGCAGTAGCCAGCGCGATGCCCGCCACGGCGTAGGTCCCGATGTAGCCTAGCAATCCCGCGCCAACCGCCGTCCAATGACGAAGCGTCCGTGGTGTCCGCAGGACGATACGACGTTCAGTGGATCGCCAAATCGCACCCGGGACGAGCGCATCGAACCGAGCGGCCAGGAAACCGTGCGGCCGCCGAGCGGATGGGAATCCCACTGAACCGGCTGAACGAGGTGATCCCCGGGAAGCGCGGAGTGACCGCCGACACGGTGCTCGCCTGGCGAAGCTGCTGAAGACGGACGCTCTGTCCTGGATGAACCTCCAGAACGCCTGGGACCTCTAGCATGCGCAACGCACGATGAAGCGGAGCGCGTAGGCCCGTGGTGCCGCACTATCGGAAAATCCGGATCTTCCTGGCTCGCGCATCCGCTGCCGGAGCGCGGTCAGCGGGTGCTTCCGGCCGCGGTAGTACACCGACCACCGAGTCGCCCGCAGCAGCCAGCACGCCCGCCGCGTGCTGACGCCGTATCGGCCCGTCACGTATTGCATCGCCTCGCGCTGCGCCACGGGCTTCAGAATTTTCTTTGAACGATATCCTGCAGCATGACCTTGTCGAGGGATAGGTCCGCCAACAGGCGCTTCAACTTGCTGACCTCGTCGCGCAACTGCTTCAGCTCGCGGGCCTCACTGGGCTGCAGGCCGCCGTAGACCTTCTTCCACCGGTAGAAGCTCTGCTCGGAGATCCCGACCTGGCGACACAGCTCCCCCACGGGAATCCCTTGCTCGGCCTGGTGCAACACGGCAGCGATCTGTTCGGTCGAAAAGCGCTTTCTCTTCACGGCACATCCTCCTGGGCCGACGGCCCGATTGTGCCGCAAGACTCACGCTGCGGATGGTCTGAGAAACCCGGAGCCCCTCAGGCCCGGCGTGCCCCGGCGGAAGGGGGGACAGGTCGGGGATATCCGGTGAGCCGGGAGGGAGTCGAACCCTCAACCAACAGATCAAGAGTCTGTGGGCGTGGGTTAGGAACCGCGACCGCGCCAGGTGCGGCGCGGTCCCACGCTACGCGGCCTTGGCGAGCCCGACGCGGAGACCGGGCGTTAACACCTAGCGTTTCACCCGACGCGCGATCTGACGCCGCTGGACGTGGAGGAAGTGCTCGCCACCGTGGAGCCGCGCATCGCGTGCCGGCTCGATCGCCGAGGACTGGGTGATGGCGACGCTGATGGCTCCGCCGCTGACGCTTGGGCGGACGGCGCTCCGGCGTTGGCCGGGCTGGCAGCGGCGTCTGTTTAGGGCCTCGTGGCCTTGGGCCCGCACCGCGGCGCCCGGCGTTCGTCGTCTGGGCGATCTGAACGGGGCGGGCGAGCCGCCGGCATCCCAGGCGTGCCACGCGCGGGCGAACGGCTTCGATCTGCATGCGGGCCTGGTCGTCCCGGCGGGACAGCGGGAGCGACTCGAGCGTGTCTGCCGGTACGTGCTGCGCCCGCCGGTCGCGCAGGAGCGGCTCCACGTGACCGACGAGGGGCAGGTGCAGCTGCAGCTCCGCCACCCGTGGCGCGATGGGACAACGCACGTGGTGTTCGACCCGGTCGAGTTCCTCGGGCGGCTGGCGGTGCTCGTGCCGCGACCCCGCATCCATTTGATCCTGTACCACGGCGTGCTGGGCTATCGTCCTTCCGTTAACCGCAACCCGTTAATATCGGCTATCGTCCCTTCACGGTCGCCAAGACCGATCTGGCGCGCGTCAGAGCTGATCGAGAGCACCGTCAAGGAGCTCGGCGGCGGCCAG
>JANOIR010000499.1:0-1646 GCA_031407765.1 Vicinamibacteraceae bacterium | reverse complement strand
CGGCCTGCCGAACACGTGGGAGACCGCCTACGGCCTCGATCCGTTCGGCACCGGGGGCGACCAGGGTGCCGGCAGCGATCCGGACGGCGACGGCCGGACCAACGCCCAGGAGCTGGCCGTTGGCACCCACCCGCGCGGCTTCGTCACGCGGCTCTTCGCGGAAGGCGCGACGGGGCCCTTCTTCCGCACCCGCTTCGACGTCACGGCGCCCACCGTCGAGGGCGCGGCGATCCGCGCGCGGTTCCTCACCGACACGGGTGCCGTCGTGGCCACCGATCTGCTCGTGCCCTCGACGGGCCACCTCGACCTCGATCCGGCGACGCTGCCCGGCCTCGCGCATGCCAACTTCTCGGCAATCTTCGAATCGGACACGGAGGTCGCCGTCGATCGCACGATGACCTGGGGCGCCGGCGACTACGGCAGCCATGTCGAAACGGCCATCGCCGCGGCGTCGACGACCTGGTACTTCGCCGAAGGGTCGACGTCCGGCGACTTCGCCCTGTTCTACTTGCTGCAGAACCCGCAGCCGACCGCGGTGACCGCGACGGTGACCTACTTGCGGCCGTCGGGGCTGCCGCCGATCGTGCGCACCTACACGCTGCCGCCGAACAGCCGCACGACGATCGTGGTGGACGCCGAGGCGGAGGTCGCCAGCACCGACGTGTCGGCGGCGATCACGGCGACCGCGCCGATTGTCGCCGAGCGGGCGATGTACCTGAACCGTCCCGGGCAGCCATTCGGCGCCGGGCACGGAAGCGCCGGCGTGACGGCGCCCGCGCTGGACTGGTTCCTGGCCGAGGGTGCCACCGGCAGCTTTTTCGATCTGTTCGTGCTGATCGCCAACCCGAGCTCCACTCCCGCGACCGTCGAGGTCGAGTACCTGCGCACCACGGGCGGGCCGCTGACCAAGACCTACACCGTGCCGGCGCAGTCGCGGATGACGATCTGGGTCGACGACGAGCAGCTGCCAGCCGGCTCAGGACTGAAGCCGCTGGCGGCGGTCAACCTGTCCACCGTGGTGCGATCGACCAACGCGGTGCCGATCATCGTGGAGCGGGCGATGTGGTGGCCGGGCCCGGAGACGACGAGCAATTTCTGGTACGAGGCCCACAACTCGCCGGGCGTGACCGGCACGGCGATGCGCTGGGCCATCGGCGGGACCGAGCTTGGCGGGAGCGACGGCGCCGAGAGCTACGTGCTGATCGCCAACACCACGTCCACCAACGCCACCGCGCGGGTCCAGCTCGTGGGGGACGACTTCTACTTTCCAGCGCGCTCCATCAGCGTGCCTGCGAAGAGCCGCGTCACCATCTCGCTCCGCTCTGGCGACCCATTCCCACCGCCGGACGGCCGCTACGGCGTGATCATCGAGAACGATTACAACAGCCAGGTGCCGTTCGTCGTCGAGCGGGCGACCTACGCGAGTCCCGGCGGCGTGTTCTGGGGACGCGGGGCCAACGCCCTCGCGACGCCGATTCCGTAGGCGTGCGCGATCACGGCTGCCACGAGCCATACATCGGGTTGGGAATCACGTAATACCGTGATCCGAACTCGCTGAAGGCCGCGTCGCCGGTGCCGTGGATCGCCTGCGACAGCTTCGGGAAGTCGGTGATGTTGTCGCCGACGAAGGCCACCACCTCGAGCGG
>JANOIR010000480.1:0-13775 GCA_031407765.1 Vicinamibacteraceae bacterium | reverse complement strand
GGCCTGCGGCGACTATTCGCGCCCGCTCCTTCGCCGTCGCGTTCGCGGCGCCGCCCGCGGGGCTGCAGGTTAGTGCCGGTCCCCTCAGCGCGCGGCACGGCAGCCCTTTTGGCGTGCGGCGACTATTCGCGCCCGCTCCTTCGCCGTCGCGTTCGCGGCGCCGCCCGCGGGGCTGCGCGACTATGACGGTTTCGTTATTCGTGAGAGGAGCGCGGTCTGACTTAGAAAGCGCCGCTCGGTGGGGCGCTTCATCGCGCTGCGGTGTCGCTTGCGGCACCGAGTGTCAGTCGCGAGGAACCCGGGGGGAAACCCCGAAGCAGCTCGCAATTTCTGCAACCTGCCTCGGGTCGGCCGGGCGTCTTACCGGACGCCGAGGATGATCTCGGTCGTCAACTGATCGAGCCGCTCGTACTGGGTTGGCGGCCGGTCCCTCAGGACCGGCCGCGGGCCGCCCATCAGGCATGCCGGCTGCGATTCGCGGCGCGGCAGCCCGGGTCCGACGGGCCGTGTCGCACCGAGACGGGCGAGGCGCCCGGCGATCTAGGCGCGAGGAGGAAGGATGTCGGCGACATCCGACCGACGAGCAACGCCGACCGCCGGGATGCATCGCCCGTCGAATGCCGCGGCCCGTCCGACCCGGGCTGCAAGCGCGCCGCGGCGCCGGCACGCGGGCGGCACGAGCGCTGCGTCACCGCACTCCGAGCAGAATCTCCGTCGTGAGCTGATCGAGCCGCTCGTAGTCGAGGCCGCGAGCGGCGATCGTCTTGCGGTCGAAGCGCTCGGCGACGAGCGCCTGCGCCGCGGTCTTGGAGAACTTGCCGGCGCCGGCCTTCTCGCCTCCGAGCTTCGCCAGGATGCCCTGGATCTCGGAGTCGGCGTTGAAGCGCGCGGCCTTCTCCTTGAGGATCAGGTAGGTGCGCATGCAGCCGATGGCGAAGTGCTTCACACCGTCGTAGTCCTCGGTCCGGTAGGCGTGCGCGTCGAAGTGGCGCGGGCCGTCGTAGCCGACGTCCTCGAGGAACTTGACCAGGAAGAACGCATTGCGCGGGTTGGCGGCGCCGAAACGGAAGTCCTGATCGTAGCGGCCAGGGTTCTGATCGTTGAGATCGATGTGGAACAGCTTGCCGGCTTCGTGCGCCTGGGCGACCGCGTGCGTGAAGTTGAGGCCGGCCATCGTCTCGTGCGCGACCTCGGGGTTCACGCCGACCATGTCGGGATAGGCGAGCGTCGGGATCAGCCCGAGGTAGTTGCCGGTCGTCGCCATGTAGATGTCGCCGCGCGGCTCGTTCGGCTTGGCCTCGAGCGCGAACTTGTAGCCGTAGCCTTGCTCGAGCGAGTAGTCGCAGAGCCAGTCGATCGCCTCGCGCAGCCGTTTGACGGCGTCGTCGGCGCGCCGGCAGGCGTCGGTCTCGGTGCCTTCGCGCCCGCCCCACAGCACGAAGATCTTGGCGCCGAGCTCGGCCCCGAGGTCCATCGCGCCCATCGTCTTCTGCACGGCGTAGCGCCGTACCTGCGAATCGTTGGCGGTGAAGGCGCCGTCCTTGAAGATCGGATCGGTGAACAGGCTCACCGTCGCCATCGGCACGACCACCTTGTGGTCGGTCAAGGCCGTCTTGAAATCCTTGACGATCTGGTCGCGTTCGGCCGCCGTCGCGTCGATCGGCACGAGGTCGTTGTCGTGCAGGTTGACGCCCCAGGCGCCGACGCTGCCCAGCATCTTGACCGCGTCGACCGGTGAGAGGACGTCGCGGACCGGCTCGCCGAACGGGTCCCGCCCGCGGTTGGCGACGGTCCAGAGGCCGAAGGAGAACTTGTCTGCAGGTTTCGGTTCGTAGCTCATTGGTGCTCGTGGTGCGGGCGTGGCCCGCGCGTATCGCGGCTCAGGTGAAGTTCGGGTGTCGAACGAGACCCATCATCATTCCAGCACCCACGCCGCCCGTCAACGGGCGTGCGTACGCGAAAACGCGGACGGGTGGCCCCGTCCGCGTCGCTGTCATGCCTGATGTGGCCGCGACCGCTGGCCGCTGTCGGCGACCGTCTACTCGGCGAGCGCCTTGTCGAGCGCCGCCTTCAGCTCGGGCGAGTCCGGCGTCACCTTTGCTGGTCTGGCGCCCCGCGCTTCACGCGCGGGGCGCGGGCAGCGCTTGGCGCGTGCGGCTGCGGTTCGCGGCGCTCGGCGCGCCGCGGCGCCGCACGCGGGCTGCGGGTGCCGCTGTCGGAGACCGATCTACTCGGCGAGCGCCTTGTCGAGCGCCGCCTTCAGCTCGGGCGAGTCCGGCGTCACCTTGCTGCCGAAGAACGCCTTCACCTGGCCGTCCTTGCCGACCACGTACTTGGAGAAGTTCCAGCCCGGCAGGTTTCCCGTGGCGCCGAGGAACTGGTAGATGGGGGACTGCGTCGGGCCGGCCTTGGTGACGGCCTTCTCGAACAGCGGGAAGCTGACGTCGTACTTGGTCTTGCAGAACGTCGCGATTTCTTCGGCGGTGCCGGGTTCCTGGCCGCCGAAGTCGTTGCTCGGGAATCCGAGGACGACCACGCCCTTGGGCGTGAGATCGCGATACAGCTTCTCGAGGCCAGCGTACTGCGGCGTGTAGCCGCACTTGCTGGCGACGTTGACGACGAGCGCGACCTTGCCCTTGTACTGGGCCAGGTTGCCGGGCTTGCCATCGAGCGCCTTGGTCTCGATGTCAAAGAAAGATGAAGGGAGTGCAGGGGCTGCGGTCATGGCCATCACCGACAGGCTGGACACGGCGACGGCTGCGGCGGTGGCGGCAGCGGCCGAAAGGGAACGAACACGGTTGAACATTGCAATGAGCTCCTTGCTCGGAATTACGCGACGGCGACCGGATCCGTTGCGCCGATGCCCTTGAGGGCGGGGTAGATGCGGCGCCAGTCGGCGTAGACCGCGCGCAGCGCCGCGACCTCGTCCGGCCGCGGCGCGACGCGCGTCGCGACCTTGACGATGGCCTTGCAGGCGCCGTCGACCGAGGCCCACGCGCCGGAGCCGACGCCGGCGAGGATCGCCGCGCCGTAGGCGGCGCCCTCCTCGGCCTCGACGATCTCGGCGGTATGGCCGTAGACGTCGGCCTGGATCTGGCGCCAGAGCGGCGACTTCGCGCCACCGCCGCCCAGGCGGACACCAGCGACGGGCACCCCCATCTCGCCGAGAATCGCGAACGAGTCTTGCAGGCTGAAGGTGACGCCTTCGAGCACGGCGCGGACAAGATGGCCCCGCGTGTGGCTCGCGGTGAGGCCGGCCAGCGCGGCGCGGGCGTCGGGATCGAGGTGCGGCGTGCGCTCACCCATCAGGTACGGCGTCCAGCGGGCACCGTCGCAGCCGGCGGGGACGCCGGCGGCCGCGTCGCACAGCTGATCGTAGGAGAGTCCGCCGCCCATCATGTCGCGGAGCCAGCGCAGCGAGAGCCCGGCGCCCTGGGTCACGCCCATGACGTGCCACATGCCGGGGACGGCGTGGCAGAAGGTGTGGACCCGGCCTTTCGGATCGAGCGCCGGCTTGGTCGTCGCCGCGAAGACGACGCCCGACGTACCGATCGTGGCGCTGACGAGGCCGGCTTCGACGATGCCCATGCCGACCGCGCCCGCGGCCTGATCGCCGCCGCCGGCGACGACCGGTGTGCCGACGCGCAGGCCCGTCGCGGCCGCGCCCGCGGCGTTGACCGTCCCGGTGAGCTCGGGCGATTCGAAAGCGCGCGGCAGGAGGGAGAGGTCGATGTCGAGGTCGCCGGCGATCTCCGTCGACCAGCGCCGGTTGGCGACGTCGAAGAGCAGCGTCCCCGACGCGTCGGCGACGTCGGTAGCGCGCTCGCCGGTGAGGCGGAAGCGGACGTAGTCCTTGGGGAGGAGCACCGAGCGGACGCGGGCCCAGAGCTCCGGTTCGTGCCGGCGCACCCACAGCAGCTTGGGGAGGGTGAACCCGGTGAGTGCCGGATTGAGGGTCAGCTCGATCAGCCGGGCGGCGCCGACCTTGGCGGTGATCGCCTCGCACTCGGCGCCGGTCCGTTGGTCGCACCAGAGCAGGGCAGGCCGGACGACCTGATCGCGCACGTCGAGCAGTGTTGAACCGTGCATCTGCCCGGAAAAGCCGACCGCCGACACCCCGCCGCCGTCGATGCCGGCCGCAGCGAGGGCGCCGCGCACCGCCTCGCCGGTCGCTCGCCACCAGTCGGCCGGATCCTGCTCGGCCCACCCCGGTCGCGGCGTGGCGAACGGCGCGTGTTCGGTCGTCGCCGACCCCACGATCCGCCCGGTCGGGTCGATGACGAGCGCGCGCGTGCCGCTCGTCCCGACGTCGATCCCCATAAAGTTCATGGTCGAGATTCTACTGTTTCCGGTACACTGCTCGCTTATCGCCCAGATGGCCAAGCTGACCAAAGCAGTCCACGCAGGCGCTCCGGACGCCGGGTCATCCACCGACGAAACAGTCCGCCCGCCGGATCGCGTGACGACCGAGCACGTCGTCGCCCACGTGCGCGCCCTGATCGAGCGGGGTGAGCTGCGTCCCGGCGATCGGCTCCCGCCCGAGCGCGAGCTGGCGGTGCAGATCGGGGTGAGCCGTCCATCGGTACGGGCCGGGCTGCAAGCGCTGTCGGCGATGGGCGTGGTCCAGGCGCGGCACGGCGCCGGCACCTTCATCACCGACGGTCCGCCGACACTCGCGACCGGGCCGCTCAGCTTCATGGCGGCGCTGCACGGCTTCACCAAGGAAGAGATGTTCGAGGCGCGCCGCGTGCTGGAGGTCGGCGCCGTCCGCCTCGCCGCCGAGCGCGCCACCGGCCAGGATCTCGCCACCATCGCCGAGGAGATGGCCGGGATGTTCGCCTCGCTCGATCAGCCGCTCACGTTC
Organism: Vicinamibacteraceae bacterium; assembly: GCA_031407765.1. Taxonomy (GTDB): domain Bacteria; phylum Acidobacteriota; class Vicinamibacteria; order Vicinamibacterales; family Vicinamibacteraceae; genus JBDSLU01. The sequence goes on along the minus strand of JANOIR010000480.1, from coordinate 8,911 downwards.
CTCGTCCACGACATCACCTTTCATCGCGCCATCGCGCGGGCCTCGCACAACCCCATCCTCGCCTCGCTGATCGAGATGGTGTCGGCGATGTTCTACGAACAGCGCAAGGCCAACGTTGGTGCGGTCCGCGATCTGCGCGTCGCCGCCGAGATGCACCGCGCGATCTACCAGGCGCTGCGCGACCACGACGGCGACGCGGCGCAGGCGGCGATGAGCGAGCACCTGCGCATCGCCGCGGCCTTCAAGGGCGTGCCGCAGGTGCCGATGGGGACGCCCCCGGCGGGCGGCAACTTCCCGCAGTCCGCGCCCGCATCACTGCCGCCGTTCGGCACTCGCCCCTCCTCCGAGTAACGTGATTCGCCACGTCGGGATCCTGGGCGGAGGTGGCATCTCCGAGACGCATGCACGCGCCGCGGCCGCGGTGCCCGATCTGCGCGTGGTCGCGGTCTGCGGCCGTGACGAGGCGCGCGTCCGCGCCCTGGCCGAGCGCCACGCCGCCACACCGTTCACGGACGTCCAGGCGTTTCTGCGGCACCGGCCGATGGAGATCGTCGCCATCGGCACGCCCTCGGGAGTCCACGCCGACGACATCGAAGCGGCGGCGGCGCACGGTCTGCACGTGCTCTGCGAGAAGCCGCTCGACATCACGACGGTGCGTATCGATCGGATGCTGGCGGCGGTCGCCCGCGCCGGCGTCACCATCGGGGTGTTCTTCCAGGATCGATCGACGCCGGACCTGATGGACGTCAAGGACGCGCTGGTGGCCGGCCGGCTCGGCCGCCCGATTCTGGCTGACGCCCGAGTGAAGTGGTATCGTCCACCCGAGTACTACGCGCAGTCGCTCTGGCGAGGCACGTGGGCGCTCGATGGTGGCGGGGCACTGATGAATCAGGGCATCCATACCGTCGATCTCCTGCTGTGGCTGCTCGGTGACGTCCGGCGCGTCTACGCGCGGACGCTGGCTGCGCTGCACACGATCGACGTCGAGGATACGGCCGTCGCGGTGCTCGAGTTCGAGAGCGGCGCGGTGGCGACGCTCGAGGCGACGACCGCGGCCTGGCCGGGCTACGACCGCCGGGTTTCGATCACCGGCACCCTCGGCACGGTGGTGATCGAGCAGGCGCGCGTCGTGGGGTGGGACATCCGCGAGCCGGCGCTCGAGGGCGCGGCCGGCGGTGCCGCGGCGGTCGATCCGACGGTGGCGGTCGGCCCGGCGGCGCGGACACACGTCGTCGCCGACGCCAGCGCGCACCGGCGGGTATTCGAGGATTTCGTGTCGGCGCTCGACGTCGGCCGCCCGCCGCGGGTGGACGGCCGCGAGGGCCGGCGCAGCGTGGCGCTCATCGAAGCGATTTACGCCTCGTCGCGTACCGGCCAGCCGGTGGAGGTCACGCCGTAGCGGCGCCGGGCGTAGGGGCGTAGGGAATAAGAGCGATGGCCGACATCGATCAAGCCCCCAGCGGGGATCAATCACAGACCGGGCGCGAGCGGCCCGAGAACCCGGGGCGTCCCGAGAACCCGGGGCGGCGGCTCGCCCTCAAGTCGCTCGGCGTGGCCGCCGGCGCGCTGGCGGTGGCGCCGGCGCTGTCCGAGGCCGGCACGGCCGTTTTCCTCCAGACCGCCCGCACCGGGGCCGCGCCCACGCTCAGGGTGCTGACCGCGGCCGAGTACGCCGCGGTCGACGCGCTCAGTGACACCATCATCCCGACCGACGCCCAGTCTCCGGGGGCGCACGCCGCGCGCGTCGCCGACTACATCGAGCTGCTGCTGAGCGAGTCGTCGGCCGCGACCCAGATGGCGTGGCGCGAGGGCCTCGCCGCCATCGGCGCGCTGGCGCAGGCCCGCTTCAGGGCGCCGTTCGCCCGCCTCGCCGCCGAGCAGAAGATCGCGCTGATCACCGAGGTTGCGAAGAACGAGGCGTCGCCGCAGACGCCGGCCGAGACGTTCTTCGTGGTCGTGAAGGACTGGACCATCCGCGGTTACTACACGTCGGAGATCGGCATCCACCAGGATCTCCGTTACAAGGGCAATCAGTTCCTCGGCGAGTTCGTCGGCTGTGCCGACGCTCCGAAGCCGACCGGACCCTGACGCCGCGAAGCAGCGCGCATGCAGCAGTACGCAGATCAGGCGGCGGTCAACGCCGAGCAACTCGCGGCGTCGAGCCGACAAGCCGCGGCGATCACGCCCGGCTCGCAATCATGGGACGCGATCGTCGTCGGCTCGGGTGCCGCAGGCGGCATGGCCGCGTTCCAACTGGCGACCGCCGGGGTCAAGGTGCTGATGCTCGAGGCCGGGCGGATGCTCGATCCGGCCAAGGAGTACCGGACGATGGAGTGGCCGTACCAGAGCGAGCGCCGCGGCCGTCTCCCGGTCGACGAGCACGCCCTCGACGCCGCCGAGTACAAGATGCTCGACCGGCCCTACGGCCTGACGCCGCAGATGGCCGCGTACAAGAAAGTGATGGCCTACTCGGGCAATCACTTCACTCGCAACTGGATCGCCGACGAGAAGCAGCACCCGCTGACGGGCACGCCCTACGCGTGGGTGCGAGCCCGTGTCCTCGGCGGCAAGACCAACCTGTGGGGCCGCGTCTCGCTGCGCTTCTCGGAACAGGACCTCAAGGCCAGGTCGTTCGATGGCTTCGGCGAGGACTGGCCGTTCTCCTACGCCGACATCTCGCCGTACTACGACCGCGTCGATCGGCTGCTCGGCATGTCGGGGACCAGGGAGGACCTGCCGCAGCTGCCGGACGGCATCTACCAGCGCGGCGTCAAGCTGACCTGCGCCGAGGTGACGCTGAAGAACGCCATCGCGAAGATGGGGCGGCACCTGATCCCGGGACGCGCCGGCGTGACCACCGAGGGCGTCGCCAACAAGTACCGGGCGCGGTGCGCCGGCCGCGGCCGCTGCGGGCGTGGCTGCGACCTGCAGGCGCCGATGCACTCGCCGACCGCGTTGATCTTTCCGGCCCGCGACACCGGCAACCTGACGATCCGGCCGAACTCCACGGTCGCCGAGGTCCTGGTCGATAAGAACACCGGCAAGGCGTCCGGCGTGCGGGTGATCGACAGCGTGACGAAGGCGAGCATGGATTTCACCGCCAAGGTGGTGATCCTCGCCGCGTCCTGCCTCGAGTCGACGCGGCTCCTGCTGCTCTCAAAATCGGACAAGTATCCGAACGGCCTGGCCAACTCCTCGGACGTGGTCGGGCGCTACTTCCACGAGCACATCATGGGCCCGCGCGCGACCGGCTACTGCCGGCGCTGAAGGGCACGACGCCGACCAACGACGACGGCCGTCCGGTCGGCATCTACATCGCGCGCTTCCGCAACGTCAGCGAGCGCCACAAGGGCTTCCTGCGCGGCTACGGCTTTCAGGGCCGCAGCGGCAGCGCCGAGTATCCCGATCACGCGCACACGACGCGGGGCTTCGGCGCCGGGTTCAAGAAGACCGTCCGCGACCTGCACCCGACGCCGATCTCGATCTCGGCGTTCGGCGAGGTGCTGGCGCGGCGCGAGAACCGCGTCGAGCTCGATCCGTCCGTCAAGGACGCCTGGGGCATCCCGGTGCTGCGCTTCGACTACACGTTCGGCGAGAACGAGCAGGCGATGGCCAAGGACATGGCCGAGACGGCGGGGGAGATGCTCCACGCCGCTGGCGCCGAGAATGTCACGGTCACCAAGGACATCCTGACCGAGGGATGGTCGATCCACGAGATGGGGACGGCGCGCATGGGCACCGACCCGAAGACGTCCGTGACCAACAGCTTCGGCCAGACGCACGACGTGAAGAACCTGTTCGTCGTCGACGGCAGCACCTTCGTGTCGGGGTCGTGCCAGAACCCGACCTGGATGATCCTGTCGCTGTGCTGGCGCGCGATGGACTATCTGAAGGACGAGATGCAGAAGGGCAACGTCTAATGAAACGTATCGGCATGGGACTGGTGGGTGCGGGCTTCATCGGGCCGCATCATGTGGACGCGGTGCGACGGCTCGGCTACGTCGACGTCGTGGCGGTGGCGGGCAGCAGCGAGGCCTCGGCGAAGAAAAAGGCGGCGGAGCTCGGCATTCCAAAGGCCTACGGCAGCTACGAGGCGCTGCTCGGCGATCCGGACGTCGCAGTGATCCACAACTGTACGCCGAATGCCTTGCACTACCCGGTCAACGCCGCGGCGATCGCCAAGGGCAAGCACGTCGTGTCGGACAAGCCGCTGGCGATGACCGCCGCCGAGGCCAAGTCGCTCCTCGATCTCGCCACCAAGGCCGGCATCGTCCACGCCGTGACCTTCAACTACCGCGGCAACCCGCTGGTGCAGCAGGCGCGCCTCGCGATCGCCCGCGGCGACATCGGCACGCCGACCTTCGTGCACGGGCAGTACCTGCAGGACTGGCTGCTCAAGGACACCGACTACTCGTGGCGTCTGGAGCCCGAGAAGAGCGGCGCCTCGTCGGCGCTTGGCGACATCGGCTCGCACTGGTGCGACCTGGCCCAGCACGTCAGCGGCCTGCGCATCGTCGAGGTCCTGGCCGACATCACCACGGTGATCAAGCAGCGCAAGAAGCCGCTCGGCTCGCGCGAGGCGTTCGCCGCGGCCGGCGCCAACGACCAGGTCGAGCTCGTCGACATCAAGGTCGAGGACCTGGCGTCGGTGCTGATCCGCTTCGACAACGGCGCCAAGGGCTCCTTCTCGGTCGGCCAGGTGTGCGCCGGCCACAAGAACGACCTGCGCCTCGAGGTGTGCGGCTCGAAGGCCGCTCTGGCCTGGAAGCAGGAAGTCCAGAACGAGCTGTGGATCGGCAACCGCGACAAGGGCAACGAGATCCTGCAGAAGGATCCCGGATTGATCGACGCGGAGGTCCGCGGCTACGCGCACCTGCCGGGCGGCCACCAGGAAGCCTGGGCCGACGCCTTCTGCAATCTGATGCGGGACATCTACGGGTTCATCGCCGCGGGCAAGAAGGCGACCGAGGTGCACCCGCCGGCGTTCGCCACCTTCGAGGATGGCTACCGCGCCAACGTGCTCGTCGAAACGATGCTCGAGAGCGCGAAGAAGGGCAGTGTCTGGACCAAGGTGAGCTACTGAGATGGGTATGAAGCCGTTCGAGCCGAAGTTCATGAAGGTGGGCGTCCTCACGGCCGCCCTGCAGGAGCTGACCCCGCGCGAGGTCCGCGATCCGGATCCCGACCAGGCGATCGAGGACTGGCTCGACTTCGCCAAGGATCTGGGCGCCAGCTACATCCAGGTCTCCGCCGCGCTCCATCCGACCGAGACCGACGTGCCGCCCGAGGCGATGCTCGATCCCGTCGCCAACACGCTCGACCTGCGCCAGCCGTTTTCGAAGGACCGCGCCACGCGCGTCCAGGCGGCGCTCGCGACGACCGGCGTCGGCATTTCCGACCTCGGCTACTTCGACAACCTGCTGCACCACGATCCGGCGGTGCGGAAGAAGAAGATCGACTTCATGCTGCGCGTGTTCGACGCGGCGGCGCTGCTCGGCGTCAACGCCGTGTGCGGCTTCGTCGGCCGCAACCAGGAGCGCAGCATGGACCAGAACCTCCAGGACTTCGAGCAGCACTTCGTGCCGCTGCTCAAGGAGGCCAAGGCGCGCGGGCTGCAGTACCGCGTCGAGCAGTGCCCGATGCCGGGCTGGACCACCGGCGACAACTGGCACAACAACATCGCCTACACGCCGGGCGCCTGGATCGCGCTGCACCGCATCGCCGAGAAGCACGGTGTCGGCGATCAGTTCCGCATCCACTACGACCCGTCGCACGCGATCCTGATGAACCAGGACACGCGGTCGATCTTCCAGTTCCTCAAGGACGAGGGCTATAACTTCCTGATCGGCGGGTTCCACGTGAAGGGCCAGGTCTCCGACGCGAGGGGCTGGGCGGCGTGGGGCAGCGGCGGCCAGACGATGGAGCGCGGCGACTGGAAGAATGGCCAGCCGTCGCCCAACGCCGCGGACCACCTCAACGCCTGGAAGAAGCAGGTGGTGCTCGCCGAGCACGAGTTGCCCGGGACGGCGCGGCACGATCCGCTGGCCTATCTGCAGAACCGCAGCGTCGACTGGCTCGATCACCAGCTGGCGGCGCGCGAGCTGCTGGCGCTGGACGTCGCCGAAACGCACCTCGTGGTCGAGCACGAGTACCCGAAGGCGCGCATCCAGGACAAGGCGCTGCTGAAGCCGATCCTCCAGGGCTCGATCGCCTTCGTCCGGCACATCGACGAAGCGGCCGGCGCGATGTTCGCGCTGCAGCACGACGTGCTGGCGGCGCAGGGCATTCCAATCCAGGGCGTCGGCCGGCAGGCGTACCGCTCATAGCGCATGTCACGCATTGCACTCGACGGCAAGACGGCCGTCGTCATCGGCGGCACCTCCGGCATCGGCCGGACCATGGCGATCGGTCTCGCCAAGGCCGGCGCCAACGTCGTTGCCACCGGCCGTCGCGCCGAGCTGATCGACACCGTCAGCGCCGAGATCGAGGCGCAAGGCGTCAAGACGATTCGCCAGCCGGCCGACGTGGAGGATCGCGCCTCGCTGCAGGCCCTGCACGACGCCGTCGCCGCCGGCCTCGGGCCGGTGGACATCTTGATCAACTGCGCCGGCCGCACCATCAAGTCGCCGACCATCGACGTGACCGAGGGCGACTGGCACGCCGTGCTGGAGACCAACCTGCACGGCACGCTACGCGCCTGCCAGGTGTTCGGGCGGGCGATGATCGGGCGCGGCTACGGGCGGATCATCAATATTGCGTCGCTCTCCAGCTTCGTTGGGCTCTATCATGTGGCCGGCTACGCGGCCAGCAAGGCGGCCGTGGCGTCGCTGACGAAGTCGCTGGCGGTCGAATGGGCGCAGCACGGCGTGACGGTCAACGCGATCGCACCCGGCGTGTTCAGGACGGCCCTGAACGCCGAGCTGCTCGACGGCACCGAGCGCGGCAAGGAGTTGGTGATGCGGACGCCGATGCGTCGGTTCGGGCAGCTCGAGGAGCTGATCGGCGCGGCGGTGTTCCTCGCCTCCGACTCGGCGAGCTTCGTCAACGGGGAAGTGCTGGTCGTCGACGGCGGCTTCCTGGCGAGTGGTGTGAACCAGTAGCGACGGCGCGAGCCCGTCGCCAGGACAAGTCCCGTGGAAACGTGGTGACTCACACAATTCCCGGGCGGGGCATCCCCGGGGGCGGCGTTGCTCCTCAGTCGAATATGGCCAATATTCTCCCTCGTCGCGCCTTGCCCGCGGGGCGCCGCGCTCCGGGACTTGTGCAAGCCATCACGTTTCCACGGGACTAGGGAGAAGCACGTGCTCCAAGGCCGCTACCGCTGGATGATCTGCGCGATGCTGTTCATCGCGACGACGATCAACTACATCGATCGTCAGGTCATCGGCCTCCTCAAGCCGGACCTGCAAGCGCAATTCTCGTGGAGCGAGCGCGACTACGCCGCGATCATCTTCACGTTCCAGCTCGCCTACGCCATCGGCCTGCTCCTGTCCGGGCGGGTGATGGACAAGCTGGGGACGAAGAAGGGCTTCGCACTCGCCATCATCCTGTGGAGCGTCGCCGCGGTCGGTCATGCCTTCGCCGACTACATGCCGGGGCTGTGGTTCCCCACCCTGAACCTCGACGAGAAGACCGGCGTGACGTTCGTCACGCTGAGCGGCGCGGCGGCCGGCTTCGCCCTCGCCCGCTTCTTCCTCGGTCTCGGTGAGGCCGGCAACTTCCCGGCCTCGATCAAGACCGTCGCCGAATGGTTTCCGCGCAAGGAGCGGGCCTTCGCCACCGGCATTTTCAATTCCGGCACCAACATCGGTGCGCTCCTGACCCCGATCCTGGTGCCGCCGCTGGTGTTGCGGTGGGGCTGGGAAGGCGCCTTCATCGTCACCGGCGTCCTCGGCTTCTTCTGGCTGATCTGGTGGTGGATCGCCTACGCCACGCCCGACGCCCACCCGAAGGTGACGGCCGAAGAGCTGGCGTTGATCCAGAGCGATCCGCCCGAAACGACCACGCCGGTGCCGTGGGCTTCGATCATCAAGTACCGCCAGACGTGGGCGTTCGCGCTCGGCAAGTTCCTCACCGATCCGGTGTGGTGGCTGTACCTCTTCTGGATTCCCGACTTCTTCAACCGTCTCTACGGGCTGAACGTCAAGGAGCTCGGCGCGCCGCTGGTGACGATCTACCTGATCACCGACGTCGGCAGCATCGGCGGCGGCTGGCTGTCGTCGTTCTTCATCAAGCGGGGCTGGTCGATCAACGCGGCCCGCAAGGTCACGATGCTGATCTGCGCGTTGGCGGTGACGCCGATCGTGTTCGCGCCGCGGGTGGACAACCTGTGGGGCGCGGTGCTGCTGGTGTCGCTGGCCGCCGCGGCGCACCAGGGCTGGTCGGCGAACCTGTTCACGCTGGTGTCCGACATGTTCCCGCGCCGCGCCGTCGGGTCGGTGGTCGGCTTCGGCGGCATGTCCGGCGCCATCGGCGGCATGTGCCTGACGCTGGTCGTCGGCGAGATCCTCCAGCGCACGGGCAGCTACGTCGGCGTCTTCCTCATCGCCGGCTCGATGTACCTGCTCGGGCTGGCGATCATCCAACTCCTCGTGCCGCGCCTCGCGCCGGCGCCCATCGACTGAGGTCCCGCTCCGTATGTCACGTCTGCAGGTCGTCCAGGACGTCATCGCTTCCGGCGTCGTCGCCGTCATCCGGATGAAGGATCCGAGCAAGCTGAAAGGCGTCGCCGACGCGCTGATCGCCGGCGGCGTCACCGCGATGGAGGTGACGATGACGGTGCCGGGCGCCGTCGGGCTCATCGAGCAGCTGGCCAGGGACCTGCCGAAGGGGTTGCGGCTCGGGGCTGGTACGGTGCTCGATCCAGAGACAGCGCGCCAGGTGATCCTGGCCGGCGCCAGCTTCATCGTCG
>JANOIR010000299.1:0-8917 GCA_031407765.1 Vicinamibacteraceae bacterium | reverse complement strand
TGAGAGATGCACCACATGCCGCGCCAGCCCGCTGTCCGGCCGGGGTCCGCCGTCCGGCTAAAAGACATCGCGCGGCGACTCGACATCTCGGTCGGAACGGTCGATCGGGCGCTGCACGGCAAGCCAGACATCAACCCGGACACGCGCGCCCGGGTTCTCGCCGTCGCCCAGACGCTGGGTTACCGGCCGAACCTGGCCGCGAGCCACCTGCGGTCGGGCCGGCAGGCACGAATCTCGATTCACTTGCCGGAACACGTCTCCTTCTTCTGGGAGACGCTTCGGGATGGCATTCGCGAAGCAGCGGCGCCCTTCGCGCCGTCCCTTGGACTCGAATTCCGCACGTACGCTGGTGACTGGGATCCGCACCTGTCCCTTCAGCCGCGTGTGTTGAACCGCAAGGCCGCCGGGCTCATCATCGCTCCTGGCGAGTCCGCTGCGGTCACGTTGCCGCTCGAGGACGCCAGGACCCCTCACATCCCTGTTGCATGCGTCGTCGACGACGTCGCGGACGATCCGCGCATCCTCTCGGTCTTTGTCGATCCCTTCAGCGTCGGTGCGCTGGCCGGTGAGCTGATCGGACGGTTCGTTCCGGGCGGCGGCCACGTCGCCATCGTCACCCGCGTGGCTGCGACGCGAGCCCATGCTGACCAGATGCGCGGCTTCGTATCGAGTCTCTCGGCGTTCAGCGCACCCTTGAAGCTGGCGGCGGTGGTCGAGTCGCACGTCGACGAGCGCGAGACACATCGCCGCGTCCTCGAGACGTTGCGTGCTCATCCACGCGTGAAGGGTCTGTACGTCGGCGACGGCACGTCGTTGCCAGTGCTCAACGCCGCGCGTCAGCACGGCCGGTTGGCCGATCTCGCGGTAGTCACGAGCGACCTCTCCCCCGAGCTCTTCGACTGGATTCGAAGCGGCACTGTAGCCGCCACCATCTACCAGCGTCCCCTCACGCAGGGACACGCTGCCTTTCAGCTGCTCTATCAGTATCTGCAGACCAGGACACTGCCGACGCCGCACCGGCAAGTGATCGCTCCATACGCCGTCATGAGCAGCAACCTCCAGATTCTGCTTCAGCGGCTCGACATCGCGCGCGCCGAATCACTCACGCACGACCACTGCGCAGCGATCCGAGGTCTGTGATCTGGCCGGTCTCGTTTCGCTGAGGCTAGTGCCACCATGAATCGTGTTCTCGATCTGCGTCGGCCGCGTCGTCGCCGACGCTCGTCCGACGGACTGGCGCCCACCGTGTCGATACTTCGCTGGCCGTCCGGCCCCTCCACTGACGGCGTGTTCGAGATCTTCGGCGCCCAGCAGACCGCCAGGTTCGGCTCGCTGGAGCCGGAATCGTCCGACTCCGCGAATGGCGAGAACGTCCTGCTCGTCAGCGCGTCGAGGAGGTCAGCCCCGGACGCGCCGGCCGTCCTGCTCTCGTTCGTCAACACGAGCCCATGCCAGGCGGTGAGGCTCTCCATCAGGCTCGCCGGGCGGACGCCGAAGTTGGTGGCTGGCACGATTCTGACGGTGCCGCCGATGTCGCCGCGCACGGCGGTCGTGAACAAGCGATACGAAGTGTCGAGCATGGTTCAGCCAACCGCATTCCGCGGCGTCGTGTTGAACGGGAAAGTCGTTGCGATTACGGTGCCCGCCCGGTCTGTCGTCGTGCTCACAGTGGGCCAGCAGCGCTCCGTGCCTGTGCGGTCAGGAACGGCTAGACGCCCGCGAGAGATCTGAACCGGAGGCATGCGATTCGGTGTGGGCCCCGAGATCGGGTTCGCGCTCGTTCATTGAGCCGCCTGCGCGGGCCGGCGGCGGGGACCGCGCGATAGCGCGTTCGGGGCTGTCGGCGCCGATATCGACGTGTGCCGTCGCGCTCGCGCGGCAGACCCATTCCATCTAGGATTGGCGTTCGATGTGGGAAACGGAACGCGTCGTGACATCAGCAGCAGCAGCAGACATCGTGTGGGAGCACTGGCGCGACGGCCGGCGGATGGCGGCGCTGCCCGAACCGGTCCGGCCGCGCACGCGTGCGGACGGCTACGCGGTGCAGGCGGCCTTGGCCGGGCGCAGCGCGCACCCGCTGTTCGGCTGGAAGATCGCGGGGACCAGCGTGGCGGGCCAGCGGCACATCAACGTCGATGGCCCGCTGGCCGGCCGCCTGTTTCGTGAGCGGGTGTTCGAGCCGGGTGCGGAGGTGCCCCTCGGTGCCAACAGCATGCGCGTCGCCGAGGCGGAGTTCGCGTTCCGGATGGCGGTCGACCTGCCGCCGCGGCGCGAGGCGTACACCGTCGACGAGGTGCTCGACGCGGTCGCCACCTTACACCCGGCGATCGAGATTCCCGACTCGCGCTACGACGATTTCACGCGGGTGGGCGCCCCGCAGCTCATCGCCGACAATGCGTGCGCGCACTATTTCGTGCTCGGTGCGGCGACGACCGCCGACTGGCGGCGGATGGACCTGGTCGAGCATCCGGTGATCGGGACCGTCTCGGATCGCGAGACGCGGACCGGGAAAGGCGGCCACGTGCTCGGCGATCCGCGCATCGCGCTGGCCTGGCTCGTGAACGAGCTCTCGGGCATCGGCGTGACGCTGCGCGCCGGCGAGGTCGTCACCACCGGCACGTGCATCGTGCCGCCGCCGATCGCGCCGGGTGACCGCGTCCGCGTCGACTTCGGCGCGCTGGGTGGCGTCGACATACAGATGGGCACGTAGGTCGCTGAACCATGGGTTGCATGACGTCAGCGTGATCTACGGTTTGGCCAGCGCGCGCTCGAAGACGGCGCGGGCGCGTGGGTCCTCGCTCTCGACCAGGTGCTTGAGGGCTTCGGCACGAAGGTCCCGGTTCGGATGCGAGCGCGCGACGTCGAGGAGCGCGGGAATGCCGGCCCCCTCGGACAGCTCCGCGAGGCCTTCGAGCGCCTGGCGGCGCACGTCTTCGTCGCCATCGCCGCTGACGATGCGGCTCAGGACGTCGACGGCAGTGGCATGCGGCGCATGTTCGGCCAGCGTCTCGATGGCTTCACGCCGCACGTCGACGACCGGATGCGTGAGCGCGATCTTCGCGACCTCCCCGATGCCCCGCCCGCCCTCGAGCTCGCCGAGCGTTTCGACCGCTTCGCGCTGGACGTCGGCATTCCCATCCTCGCCAGCCACCTTGGCGAGAAACGCCGCGGCGTCGTCCGCGGGCATGACCGCGCGAATCGTCTCTATGGACTCGCGACGCACCTCCGCCTTCGGATGCGTTCGGGCAATCTCGATCAGCGCGGGGAGCGCGCCGGGGTGCTTGATCTCGCCGAGCGTCTCGACCGCTTCGCGCTGCACGTCGGCGTGCGCCTCTTCACGCGCCACGCGGGCGAGGAACACCACCGCCTGCTCCGGCGGCATCGCTTCGCCCAGCGTCTCGATCGCCTCGCGACGGACGTCGACGGTGGGATGCGTGCGGGCAATGTCGGTGAGCGCGGCCACCGCCAGCGGATCCTTCAGCTCTCCGAGTGTTTCGACGGCTTCGCGCTGCACGTCGACGTCGCGGTCGGTGCGCGCAATCGCGACCAGCGCCTCCCGCGCAGTAGCCTCGGGGCGCTGCCCCAGCGCCTCGACGGCTTCCTGTCTCGCCTCGCGATCGTCGAGCGTCCTGGCCAGCGAGATGAGTGTGGGCGTGGCCTCCGGCAGATCGAGATCGCCGATGGTCTCGGCCGCCTCGCGGCGGACCTCGGGAGCGCGATCGGTGCGCGCCGCGCGCTCGAGGGCGGCGAGCGACGCCGGCACGGAATGCCAGCCGAGCCGCTCGGCAGCTTCGGCGCGGACCGAAGGCGCCTCGCTGCCGGTCAGGATCGTCAGCAGGAGCGGAACGACGCGCGCCGAATCATCGTGGAGGCCGAGGGCCGTGAGGAGATCGCCCTTCTCCTTCTTATTGGCCTGGCTTGCGTAGAGCCGTTCGACGATCGGCAGGCTCTCGATCGCGGTCGCCTGGCCGAGCCAGATGAGCGGCCGAGCGTCGAGATCGACCGGCAGGACGAAGCTGCTGGCATGCGTGCGCGACAGCATTGGTGGCGCTGTCGCGCCTACGAACGAGAACAGCAGTTTAATGCGCCCGGGGTCGCCGCCGCCGACCAACGGTGCAATGGAGACGCCGGGGAAATGCATCTTCTCGACGTGCCCCGAGAACGTGCCGCTGAAGCGCATGCCGTGCCCGGTTGTCGTTGCCGACCGATCGCTGTAGATGAACCCGTGCAGGCCTGCGGCCGGTTGGACGGTGTAGCCGAGCCAGTAGGCCGGCCACCCGCGCGTCTTCGCCTCGCGCTGCGCCGACGCCCAGCGCTCGCCGAACGGGATTGTCGGATCGACGCTCTGCACGATCGTCGATGGCTGCGGCGCGGCAGGAGCGGCAAGGCCGGGCGCATGGGTGGCGCGCGCGGCCACCGATGGTGCCGACGTGACCACCGCGGGGACACCGGCGGCGGCGCCGATCGTGAGCGCCGTCGACAGCGCGATCACCGAGGCCACCCAGCGTGGCGCGGGCTCGGCATGCATGATATCTGGAGAGAGTAGGCGTCGGACACGCATCACGAGAGATCCTCCATTGGCACGAACGGCGAGCAGCGGTACTGGGTGGCGCAGGCGCTCCATGCCGACGAGGGCGCGGGCATAGCCCTCGCGATCACCGCACACGGCAACCGCCAGGTCGTCGCAACAGTGCTCGCGCTCTTGACGCACCTGCCGGGAGACCCACCACACCGCCGGGTGGTAGAAGAGCACGGTCTCGATCACCGACTGGGCGAGGTTGACGACGTAGTCGTGTCGCCGGATGTGGGCGAGCTCGTGCGCGAGGATGGCGTCCAGTTGATCGACCGTCAGACCGGTGAAGGCGCTGGTCGGCAGGAGCACGATCGGGCGCAGCCATCCGATCGCAACCGGCACCTCGACGAAGTGCGACTCGAAGAGACGGACCGTTCGACGCACCTCGAGGCGAGCGGCCATTCGAGCGAGCGCCGCACGGCAGGCGTCGGGTACCGGCGATACGCCCCGCGAGCTCAATCGCCGCGCCCGCAGCCATCCGCCGAACAGCCGCGCCGAGAGGAGGAGCACGCCGGTGGCCCATGCCGCCACGAGCCACGGCAGCAGTGCGTCGACACGCGGGCGAGCGAGGCCACGACTCGGGCTCAGAGCGCCGTCTGCGGTGCGGGTGACGATGCCGTCCACGCCGGCCCGCTCGGTGCCGGCTGGATCGATCGACCTCCGATGGACGGGGCGCTGGCCCATCGTCGTGCGTACGACCGGGACGGTGAGTGCGGGTCGAGGCTCACCCACCGCGACAACAGGCGCCACGGCAAGGGCCTCGATCGTCGGGCGCGTATCGGCGCGGACGAGCCGCCACGCCGTGGCGGCCGGCAGCAGAATCATGGCGAAGAGCGCCCCCGCCGAGAGCGCATAGCGAGCCGACGCGGACACGTCGCGCATCGATCGCAACGCCACGGCGACGACGAGCGCCACCAGGGCGCCTTGCCAGACGAAGTGCACCAGCGCCCAGCCAACGGCCTCGAGCACGCTCATGACTGATCTCCTTCCATACCGTCGAGCAGCTCCCGCAGCTGCTGCAGCTCGTCCCGGCTGGCGGGGCGCGCCGACAGCGCCTGCATCACGAGATTCATCGCCGACCCCTCGAACACCTTGTCGAGCAGATCCGCCACGAGACGGCGCTTGACCCCGGCTTCGGCGGTGGCGCGATAGATGTGCGGGCGGGTCGGGCTCACGCGGGTGACCAGCCCCTTCTCCCCCATGATTTGCAGCAGCTTGAGCACCGTGGTGTAGGCGACGCTCTGACCGCGTGCCAGGGCGTCGCGCACTTCGTGCACGGTGCTCGGTCCGCGGCGCCACAGGACCCCGAGAATCTCGAGCTCGCCCGCGCTGGGCTTGGGCAGCGATCGCTTGGCCATGGGCGCCAGCCTAATACGAAGCCGTTCGTAATGCAATACGAACATCTTCGTAATAGAGTCTGCCACGCCGCCGGGTGCCGCTATCCTTCCTTACGGAGTGCGTCCATCGGCGCGATCCTCAACGCGCGCAGCGTCGGCACCGTGCAAGCGGTGAGAGACACCAGCAGCATGACCGACACGCCAAGCACCGATGCCATCGCCACGGCGCCGGGAACGGAGCGGCCGGAGCCCGTAAGCTCGAGGAACTCGTAACACAGCGCTCCCGCGAACGGCAGGCCGAGCAGCACGCCGGCGCCTATCTGCGCAACGGCTCGCGTGGCGACGTCACGGGCAATGGCCCATCGATTGGCGCCGAGCGCCACGCGGATGCCGATCTCACGGGTCCGCTGGGACACAACCAGCGACAGGATCGCGTACAGCGCCGACGCCGCCAGGCTGAGCAGCACGCCCACGAGGAGGGCGGCCCCCAGGACGAAGGCCCTGAGGAGGTACCAGTCACCCTCGAACATCTCATCGAGCGGGACTGGCATCGCGATTTCCGCTTCGGGGTCGACAGCCCTGGCCAACACATGTAATCGAGGCGCGAGGACCGCCGGGTCTCCGCGTACCCAGATGGCCAGTCGCACTGGGTTGACGTCACCCTCCGCCAGAGGCAGGTACACGCCGTCGTCTTGTGACGGTGTCAGTGCGTGAACACCCATGGGCCCGACGACGCCGACGATTTCGAGCCAGGGGCCCACAGGCGCTCGATCCGACGTGGCCTGGCGCACGCGCCTGCCGATCGGGTTGGTCGAACCGAAGGCGCGCTGCGCGAACGTCGTGTTGACGACGATGGTGCCGGCGTCCTCTTCGAGATCGCGGGAATCGAAGTCGCGCCCGGCGACGAGGGGCCGCTCCAACTCGTCGAAGAAGTCGATCGCTATCCGGGCCGTGCGCACCGTGAAGGGACCTGCTGCCGGTGCCGCACCAGCCGCGGCATCCCGGTCAACCTCCATTAGGCGAATGGGATGGTCCATCCGTGGCAGTGCGGTCGCGAAAGTGACCGCGCGCACACCGGGCTCGCCGCGAAGCCTTTCGACGAGCGCAGCCTGCGCCCGGGCCACCTGTTGACGCTCCGAGGAAGGAACGTCGAGGGTGACCGACAGGATCTCCTTGGCTCGAACCCCGTCGCGGGACTCGCTTGGCTTCGTTGCCTGGACTTTGCCCCACAGGCCCCCAGCGACGCCGATGGCCACGACGGCGACGGCGACATCAACCACGATGAGCGCGCTCGGCAACCCGCCCAGGCGAGTGCCCGAACGGCTCGCCCGGGCGCGCCTGATGTTCGCCTCGATCGACCGGCCCGTCATGCGGACGGCGGGCGCGACGCCCGCGATGACGGCGCAACTGGCAGCCAGAATCAGTCCGCGAAGTACGGTGGCGGCGTTCAGCCCCGTATCGATCCAATACGGAAGCGTGATTCCCAGCGCGGTCAACAGGCGACCGGGGAGCCAGTCGAGGATCAGCAGTCCGGCACCCGCCGCGATGACAGCCAGCACCATGAACTCGACAAAGAGCTGCGTGAGGATGCGTCCGCGGCTCGCCCCCAATGCCGCCCGCACGGCGAACTCCGAGGCACGAGTTGCGGTCTGCGCAAGGATCAGGAGTCCGGCGTTGACGCAGGCCACGAGGAGGGGCGCCAGCATCAACACCTGTACGAGGGAGAACTCCGGCAGCGCACGCAGCCCGCCCGGCGAGGGGAAATCGAAGGTCAGGTGCCAGGTAGGAAGGACTGCGGCGCGAAGCCGATGGAACGAGTCGGGGTCCCCGGTTGCCAGCGAACTCGTCAGCGCCTGAAGTTCGGCCTGGGCGGCGTCGGGCGTCACGCCGTCGGTAAGCCTGCCGAATACGACGAGCGTAGCGCCGGAACGCGGACCGCCGCCATCGTCGGGCATGCGCAGAGGCATCCAGAGTTGGTGCGACGTCGGGAATCGAAATGCCGGCGGCATCACGCCGACGACCGAGAATGGCGCGCCCCCGATCAGGAGAGGACGGCCAACGATATCCGGGTCGCCCCCGAACTGCGCGCGCCACAGGTCGTGTCCGATGACGACGACGCTGGGCGCCCCGGACGTCTCGTCGTCGGCGCGCAGGACGCGGCCCAGCATAGCGGGCGTGCGCAGGATATCGAAGGTCGAGGCGGTTGTTTCGATGCCCGGTACCGAGGGACCGGCGCCGGCTCTATCGAAATCGGGGTCGAGGTTGACGGTAGTCTGCCGGTAGGCCGCGAGCGCGCCGAACGACCGGAGGGATGTCCGCCAGAGGAAGTAGTCGCCCGCGCTGGCAAGTTCATGGTCGGTGTCGCGCCAGTAGCAGAGCGTGCGGATGCGACCGTCGGGATCTCCGGGCAACGGTTGTTCGAGCGCGTCGACCGCATGCATCGGCGCCAGGCCGACCGGGATCCCGATAGCGAGCGCGAAAACGGCGACGAAGCTGAGCCCGGGAGTCCGGACAATCGTCCGGAGTCCCAGCCGGACGTCGACCAAGGACGGGCGCCACGCCGACGGCCTCAGGGACTCTGCCCAGACGCTGCCCGCCGACGCCAGGATGTTCCTGAGATCGCGGCGGCGCACGTCGGCGGGCGCCAGGCCGCGTGCCACGTCGTGGTTGAAGGAGTCGTCGAGGTCACGCAGAAGGAATGGCGCCTCGGCGCCGCGAATGAACAAGGCCGCGAGGAGCCGTCCGATGCGCGACCGGCGTTGCGTCAACTCCCCTGCTCCGCCAGTGCGTTGAGGCGCTGCAACACGCCGCCCGCCATCGCGCGAATCGCCGTGTAGCTCTCCTGCAGGTCACGAGCGCCCGCCGGTGTCAGTGCGTAGTACTTCCGCGGGCGACCCGCGCGTCCAGGCAAGGGGGTGCCGACGCGCCCGACCACCAGGCGCCGCTCCGCCAGCCGGCCCAGTGTCGTGCTGATCGCTCCAGACGAGACGATGCGGCCACTTCGCTC
>JANOIR010000459.1:0-25352 GCA_031407765.1 Vicinamibacteraceae bacterium | reverse complement strand
GGCTGGCACGGCGCGATTAGTGTGCTTATTGGGCAAACGCGAGCGATGCCCACCGCCGCCAGAGGGGATGCCCCGCCCGGGATTTGTGTTGCGATTCACGCGGACGGGACACTAACGTCCGTGACGGTGGCACATGCCCGGTCCGGCCTCGTCGCGGTGGCGGTCGGCCTCGCCGTCGCGACGCTGTGCGGCCACGCGTCCCACGCACGGTCCGACGCGCTCCTGACACCGGGCCACGCCACGGCGGCGGCCCTCCCGACCATCGTCGTCACCAACGGCGACGCGCCCGTCGCCGAGGCGATCGTCTCGGTCACGCTCCCGGCCGGCCTGGTCGGCGAGAGCTTCGTCCTGCGCGGTGAGGACGACGGCGAGGCCGTGGTCACGCAGATCCTGCGCGATCGCACACTCGTCTTCGCCGTGCACGACCTCGAGTCGCGCGAGGTCCGGCGCCTGCGACTCGAGCCGGCGCTCGATCGGCGGCTCGTCGGGCCGCTGAGCGCGCGCGAGCGTCTCGACGGCGTCGACCTGTTGATCGACGGCCAGCCGGTCGCGAGCTACCGCACGCAGCCGGCGCTGTCGCTGGCCGACGCCGACGCCGCCGCGCCGCGCGGCGCCGGCCGCGGCGGCTACCTGCACCCGCTGTGGACCCCGGCCGGCCGCATCGTCACCGACGACGACGTGCCGGCGCAGCCGGAGCAGCGCGGGCTGTGGTCGGCGTGGGGCGCGACCCGCGTCGGCGGGCGCACGGCCGACTTCTGGCACACCAGCCACGGCACCGGCGCCGTCGAGTTCGAGGGCGTGCTGGAGGCGTGGTCCGGGCCGATCGTCGCCGGCTTCCGCGCCCGGCACCGCGCCGTCGATCGCACGGTGCGGCCGCCGCTGACCGCCGAAACCGAGACGTGGCAGGTCACGCTGTCTGCGTTGGGACGGGAGGAGCCGGCGTTGGAACGAGGCGGGCCGGCGCTGGAGCGAGGGCCGGCGCCCAGCCGGGGCGGCCCGCGTCACCGCGTCGTCGACCTGACGATCCGCCACGAGGTCGTCCTCGCCCAGCCGATCGTCGTCGCGGCGGCGGCCTACGGCGGGCTCGGCCTGCGCGGCCCGCGCGGCTGGAGCGGCAGCACCGGGATGGCGGTCCTCACCGCGGACGGAAGGACGCGACGGACCGCGTCCCGGTCGCGGGCGCGGTGGATCGCGCTCGTCGGGCTGGTCGACGGTACCAACGCCGGCGTGGCGATCCTCGATCATCCCGACAACTTCCGGCATCCGCAGCCGGTGTTCGTGGATCCGCTGCGGCCGTTCGTGAGCTACGCGCCGGTGCAGCTCGGCGCGTTCACCCTGGCGCCGCTGCAGGAGATGCCGCTGCGCTATCGCGTCGTGACCTTCGACGGCTTCCCCGATCGCGCCTGGCTCGAGCGCCTCTGGCAGGCCTATGCCCACCCGCCGCGGGCGGTGTTCGTCGCCGGCACCCTATAATCGTCGCCGATGTCCGCGGCCACCGACCTGCCGGACCCACTATCGCCGGACGATTCCACCTGCCCGAACTGCGGCGCAACCGAGGCCGGCCGCTACTGTCGCGACTGCGGCCAGAAGCGGCCGCGTCCGGGCGACCTCAGCCTGGCCCACGCCTGGCGCCATCTGGTCGACGAGGTGCTCGACGTCGACGGCCGCATCTTCCGCACGATGCGGCTGCTGTTCACCAAGCCGGGACAGCTCACGGTGGATTTCTTCTCGGGCCGCCGGGCGCGCTACGTCCACCCGCTGCGGCTGTTCCTCGTCGTCAGCGGGCTCTACTTCCTCGCCGAGACGCAGACGCTTTCTCCGTCGGGGCTCTTGCGGGGGCGTCCGGGCCAGGAGGCGGCCGCGGCTGTGCGGGCCGCCGCGGCCTCCGGCGGCGAGCCCTACCCGGTGCGGCTCGCGGGCGTCGAGGCGCAGGTCCGCCTGGTCTTCAAGATCACCTTCATCGGCACCGTGCTCATCAACGGGCTCTGGTTCTGGGTCCTCTTCCGGACGAGCCGCCCGTACCTCGCCGAGCACATGATCACCGCGCTGCACTTGTCCGCGTTCGCCATGATCGTCACCATGGTCGGAAGCTGGCTGGCGCGGCGCCTCTCCGATCCGGTGTGGCTGGGCGGCATCATCGGCGCGATTCCGCAGGTCTACCTGGCGATGTCGCTGAACCGCGTCTACCCGGACCGCAAGTTCGCGACCATCGTGGCCGTCGTCACGGTCATCCTCATCGACGTGGCGCTCCTGGTCGGGGTCTCGATGCTCGCCCTGCGCCGCGCGGCCGGCCTGCCGCTGATCTAGCCCTACGCCGGCGTGCGGGTTGGGCGTGGCGACCAGGCCCGACACCGGATCGTCCCTTCGACCGCTGGCCCGATCGCGCCTGGCTGGAACGCCTGTGGCAGGCCTACGCCCACCCGCCGCGCGTGGTCATCGAGGTGGGGACGAAGTAGCGCGCGACTCGCGCACGACGCGAAACCCGAACATCGAGTAGGCCTGGCGCAGCCCGTATCCGGTCCGATCGACGGCCGCCCCCCGCCCCGAACCCGGGTTCCTGAACGACCAGCCGCGCAGCACGCCCACTCCGTCGTCGTCGGCAGGCCCGTACGGGTCTGCCGACGGGGCCCACTCGTAGTACGTGGCGTCGTAAGCATCGAGGCACCATTCGGCGGCGTTGCCGCCCATGTCGGCAATCCCGAACGGCGACCGATCCTGCACCACCCGCCCTACCAGCGTCGTCTGCGGCACGCGCTCTTGGAAGTCGCGCCAAGCGATGCGGCCCCAGTTGCCGTACTCCTGCGGGTTTCCGCGAACCGATCCCCACGGATGCAGGCGGCCGGTGGCGCCACGCGACGCCCACTCCCACTCCGCTTCGGTCGGTAACCGGAACACGCCTCCGGTGGCCGCGGACAGCCAGATCGTGAACGCGTGCGCGTCGCGCCATGAGATGCCCGTGGCCGGGTGTGCGTGGCGGGCCGGATCGCGCAACCACTCCCAGTCGTCGTCCTCGGATACATACCCTGAGCGGCGAAGGAACTCCGCATACTGCCCCACCGTGATCTCGTAGGTGCCGATCTCGAACTGGGAGACTACGACGGTTCGAAGCGGCCACTCGTTGGCGGGCCCGTCGTCAGCGCCGCGCTTCCATGTGCCGCCAGGCACCGCCGTGAGTTCGAGGCCTGGGAGGGCCGCCTGCGGCGACTGGCCAGCCGGGGCCGACGGCGAGGACGCGGTCATCGCGAGTAGCTGGCTCAGCCAAGCGTCGCCCGGCTCTGCACCTGGCTCGACTCGCCAGGCGCGAGCGACACTGGCCGCTTCGACGTAACGACCGCGCCAGTACAGCAAGCCGGCGAGGGACCACGCCACCCGCGCGTCGGCGCGGGCGGCCAGCGATCGGCGGAACGACGCCTCCGCCGCATCAGCCTGGCCGACAGCCCACTGCAATCGCCCCAGCTCGGCGAGGTCCCCCGGCGCCGCCGTCACCGAGCCGGCGCCTGCCCGTCGCGTCGCGATCTGCTTCAGGCGCTCGCGTGTTTCGATGGCCCGCGGACTGGGCCGCGTGATCGCGCGCTCGCAGGCGGCCGAGCCTGCCACGATCAGTCCGGTGAGGACGACGAGGTATCGCGCGGTAGCAGACAACATCGATTGGCCTGCCGTCGGCGGCGTTGCCTCCGGGCCGCGCGGCGGTGGCTACTTCGCGTTGCTGGCGGCCTGGCGCTCGTTGAACGCCGCGGCGAACAACAGCAGGACGCCGCCGGCCATCGCCGCGGGCACCAGCCAGAGCGTCGTCCAGTCGTGCGGAATCGCGCCCTCGACACGGTAGGCGTTGGCGACCAGGCCCGACAGGTACGAGCCGATGAACATGCCGACGCCGAGCGTGACGAAGGCGATGAAGCCCTGGGCTGCGCCGCGGATCGCCGCCGGCGCGCGCGTGTCGACGTAGATCTGGCCGGTCACGAAGAAGAAGTCGTAGCAGATGCCGTGCAGGATAATGCCGGCGTACAGCATCCACACCAGCGGGCCGTTGTTGCCGTAGGCGAACAGGATGTAGCGCAGCGTCCACGCGAGCATGCCGATCAGCAGCATCTTCTTGATGCCGAGGCGGGCGAACACGAACGGCATGACCAGCAGGAAGCCGATCTCCGACATCTGGCCCAACGTCATCTTGCTCTCGACGTTGGTCATCCCGACTTCGGTCAGGAACGTGGCCGTCAGCGCATAGTAGAACTGCAGCGGGATCGAGACCAGGAACGAACCGAGCACGAACACGGCGAAGGTGCGGTCCTTGAGCAGCGCCAGTGCGTCGAGGCCGAGGACGTCGCGGGCCCGGATGCCGCCGGACCGCCGTGACGGCGGGGTGTGCGGCAGCGTCAGGCAGTAGACGCCGAGCACCGCCGACGCCGTCGCCGCCACCTTGAACATGCCGGCGCTCTGGCCGAGGCCGAGCGCGGTGATCGTGATGCCGGCGATGATCCACGAGATCGTGCCCAGCACGCGGATACCGGGGAAGTCGCGGCCCGGGTCGCTCACGTGATGGAACGAGAGCGAGTTGGCCAGCGCCAGCGTCGGCATGTAGCAGAGCGTGTAGGCAATGAGGATCGAATAGAAGGCGCCGAACTGCGTCTGGCCGGACAGCCACCAGAGCAGTCCCGCACCGACCAGATGCAGCGTGGCCAGCACCCGCTCGGTGGGAAAGAAGCGATCGGCCACCATGCCGACGAAGAACGGCGAGATCATCGCCGCCAGCGCGGTGGCGCCGTAGGCGAGACCGTTCTGCGGATCGGTGAAGCCGGCCGTCTTCGTCAGGTACGGTCCCATCGTCACGTACCACGCCCCCCAGACGAAGTACTGGAGGAACATCAGGAGCGAGAGCTGGAGGCGGACGGTCGGCGACATAAGAGGCAGCTTACTCCGGACTACTTCAGCGGCCGCACCTTGATGTTCTTGAACGCCACTTCGTCGCCGTGGTGCTGCAGCGACAGGCGGCCGCTCTTGGCCATACCGTAGGTCGGCCACGCCTTGAACTTGCTGGCCGCGACCTTGGCCTTCCACTCCGGCGACCACAGCTCGTAATCGGCTGTCTTCTTCCCGTTCAGCCAGTGCTCGACGTGCGCGCCCTTGACGAGGATCTTCGCGGAGTTCCACTCGCCCGCCGGCTTGCAGGCCCCTTCCACGAGCGGCGGGTCGACGTCGTAGTTGCTCCCGCAGAAGCGATCCGGGCCGTTCTTGGCGTCGGGGTGCCCGACGTCGTCGAGGACCTGGTACTCGGGCGCGCTGTGGTAGAGCGGCGCGGTCGGCGTCTCCACGCCCCGGTAGAAGATGCCGCTGTTGCCGTTCTTGGCGACCTTGAAGTCGACCGCGAGCTCGAAGTCGGCGTACTCGTCCATGCTGACGATGTCGATGCCCTTCCCCGGCTTGGCCGTGATCGCGCCGTCGGCGACGGTCCAGGTCGGCGGCACCCCGGTGCCGTTGACTGCGCGCCACTTGTCGATGGTCTTGCCGTCGAAGAGGAGCTGCCAGCCAGCCGCCTGCTCGGCGGCGGTCAGGGTGTTGTCAGCGGCGGCTTGGCCGTACAGCCGCGGCGTCGCGGCGACCGCGACGGCAAGCGCGCCGGCGGCCAGCCAGAGGGACGAACGAAAGGGAGCGAAGGTCATGGGGTTCCTCGAAGCGTGATGGCGGAGATGGGCCGGGCGATGGCCGGCCAGTGAAGCGAATGACGCGAGACGAGCGCGCCGCCGGCGTCGACCTGCTGCCAGAGCGCCTGGGCGCCGATACGCCGCGAGCCAGGGCCGCGCGGGCCGCTGCGAGGGCCGCTGACGCCCTCCAGGAGT
This sequence comes from Vicinamibacteraceae bacterium, assembly GCA_031407765.1. Taxonomy (GTDB): domain Bacteria; phylum Acidobacteriota; class Vicinamibacteria; order Vicinamibacterales; family Vicinamibacteraceae; genus JBDSLU01. Next base: position 19,518 of record JANOIR010000459.1, on the reverse strand, counting down.
CGCGCCCCAGCCTCGGCGCCGACAATCGCGAGCGCCGTGCTCAGCGCGTCCGCGTCGATGCCGCGGGCGGCAACCACGCTGGTGGCGCTGCGGCCGGTCACCGGCCAGCCGGTGCGCAGGTCGATGATGTGCGAACGGCGGACGCCGTCGACGGTCATCCACTGCTCGGCGTCGCCGGAGGTCGACACGGCGGCGTGCGCGAGCGCGATCCAATGCGGTTCCGCCTCGCCGGCCTTGGCCGCCGGAGCGTCGGGGGCGTTGGTGGCCGCGGCGGCGGGAGCCTCGTTGGAGGCGGCCTTGGCCGCCGGAGCCTTGGCGGAGGCGGCAAGTCGGGGGATTGCGACAGTCCAGGCCGCCTGCCCCGGGGGCGGATCCCCGGCGGCGATGTCGCCGCCGATGGCGACCAGCGCGGCGTGGATCCCTTCGCCGCGCAGCACGCGCAGCGCCTCGTCGGCGGCGTAGCCCTTGGCGATGCCGCCGGTGTCGATCTCGATGCCCGCTTCAGCGAGCGTCGCTGTACGGCGGCGCGGATCCAGCCGCACCTTGGCGTAACCGCCGGCGGCGCGCGCGGCGACGACGCGGGCGGCCTCGGGCCAGGCGCTCAGACGGCGGGCCCGACGCCACAGGTGCGTGAGGCGGCCGGCGGTGACGTCGAAGGCGCCGCCGGTGCGCTGCGCCAGCGCCTCCGAGGCGGCGAGCACCGCGAGCAGGTCGGCGCTCACCGGCACCGGCACGCCGGGGGCGGCGCGCGACAGCGCCGCCACCTCGCTGTCGTCGCGATAGTCGCTGAGGCGAGCGTCGATTGACGCGATGCGCGCGAACGCGGCAGCCGCGGCAGCCTCGCCGGCCGGCCGCGAGTCGGCGTAAAGGACGATGCGGACGAGCGTGCCCATGTGGGGCGCGCTCGTCTCGACCCGGACCGGCGCCGGTGACGCCGGCGCACCGATCACGGGCCCGAGCGCCGACACGACCGCCATGGCGGCGACGCTCCCCTTCACTCGGTCATGCCCGGCATCGGCACCGGCGGCGTCGCCAACGGCCCCCACTCGAGGGTCTTCGGCATCAGGCTCGGCATCGCCAGCGCCTGCTCCCACGTCACGGCGCCGCCCTGGTAGGCCGCCTCACGACCGAGGATGCCGGCGAGCGAGCTCTCGGCAATCTGCTTCAGCTCGTTGAGCGGCGTGCCGGCGCGCAGGCTCTCGATCAGGTGCGTGTGCTCGGTGACGTAGGCGTCGTTCATCTCGCCCTCGAGCGTCCACGGCGTGTCCCCGGTGATGTAGAACTTCGGCAGGATGAAGGCGCGGCCCTTGGTCCCGATGACCTCGTTGGCCACCTTCTTGTCCGTGTTGTCCTGCTGCCGCGTGAACATCGAGACGTGGACGCCGTTCGGGTACTCGTAGTCGATGGCGAAGTGGTCGTAGATGTGGCCCCACTCGGGCCCGGTCCGCACCTGCCGGCCGCCGGTGGCGACGGCCTTCACCGGGTTGGCGCGCATGATCCAGTTGAGCGCGTCGACGTTGTGCACGGCCTGCTCGACCAGATGATCGCCGGACAGCCACGTGTAGTAGAGCCAGTTGCGCATCTGGTTCTCGAGATCGCTCCACTGCGTCTCGCGTTCCTTCCGCCACAACATCGACGTGTTGTACCAGCCCATCAGACCGACGATGTCGCCGATCTGACCGTCGTGGACACGCTTGATCGATTCGAGATAGCCGGTGTGATGCCGATAGATGGTGCCGGCCACGAGACCGAGCCCCTTCTTCTTCATCTCCTCCGCCGACTCGAGGCAGCTGCGGACGCCGGCGCCATCGACGGCGACCGGCTTCTCCGCGAAGATGTGCTTGCCGGCCGCGACGGCCGCCTTGATGTGGCCCGGCCGGAACGCCGGCGGCGTCGCCAGAATCACGTAGTTGACGTTGGCCTGGAGCAGCTTCTGGTAAGCGTCGAGGCCGACGAAGCAGGTGTCGTCGGTGACGGCGAACTTGTCGCCGAGACGGCCGGCGAGGATCGCCCGCGACTCGTCGAGGCGATCCTTGAAGGCGTCGGCCATCGCCACGATGCGCACGCCCGGCGCGGCGTCCGCCACGTTGCGCGCGGCCCCGGTGCCGCGGCCGCCGCAGCCGATCAGGCCGACGCGGATCTCGTCGCTTCCCTGCGCCCAGGCTCCGAACAGTGCGTTCGCGCTCATGTCAGCCTCAGTTCGTGGTGGCACCGGGCATCGGCACCGGCGGGGTCGGCAGGTTGGCCGACAAATCGATGGACGGCGGCGCCAGCACGGTCGTGCTGTTGACCACGTCCTCGAAGGTCACCACCTTGCCGGTGTAAGCGGCCTCGCGGCCCATGATCGCCGACGCCGTCGATTCGGTGACCCACTTCAGCTCGCTGACCGGCTCGCCCTTGCGGATCGAGGCGATGAAGTCGGTGTGCTCCTGCTGATACGGGTCGTGCTCCTTGCGCTTGATGGCGCCGCCGTCGAAGGCGTTGGGCCCGGTGATCTTGTAGTCGTTCACCTGACACGTGCCCTTGCTGCCCACCAGCGCCTCGGAGACGCTGCCGGCGGTGCCCTGCTGCTGCCGGCACATGCTGAACAAGTGGACGCCGTTCTCGTACTCGAAGTCGACGGCGAAGTGGTCGTAGATGTGGCCCCACTCGGGCCCGGTCCGGACCTGGCGGCCGCCGGTGCCGGTCGCCCGCACCGGATGCGCCTTCATCGCCCAGTTGACGACGTCGATGTTGTGGACGTGCTGCTCGACGATGTGATCGCCGCACAGCCACGTGAAGTAGTACCAGTTGCGCAGCTGCCACTCGGTGTCCGACCACTCCGGCTTGCGGCCGCGGTTCCAGAGCGCGCCCTGATTCCAGTAGGCCCGCGCGGCGACGATGTCGCCGATGGCGCCGTCGTGGATGCGGGCCATCGTGTCGAGATAGCCCTGCTGGTGGTGCCGCTGCAGGCCGCAGCCGACCAACAGCTTCTTCTGGGCGGCGACGTCGACGAGCGACAGGCAGGTCTTGATGCCGGGCCCGTCGACCGCGACCGGCTTCTCGGTGAAGATGTGCTTGCCGGCCTCGATCGACGCCTTGAGATGCTCGGGACGAAAGCCCGGCGGCGTCGCCAGGATGATGTAGTTGGCGTCACTCTGCAGGACCGACTTGTAGCCATCGAGGCCGGAGAACGCGCGGTCGTCCTTGACGGTCGCCGCCGCGCCGACCTTGTCCACCAAGGTCTTGCGCGCATCGGCGAGCCGATCCGGGAACAGCTCGGCCATCGCCACGAGCCGCACGCCCTTCGATGACTTGATCGCATTCTGCACCGCGCCGGTGCCGCGGCCGCCGGCGCCAATCAGGCCGATGCGGATCTCATCGCTGCCCGCGGCCCACGCGCCGGTGATGCTGGCTTGCGCGGCGGCGAGCGCACCGGCCGCCACCGACGCCGACTTGATGAAGGTACGCCGGGTGACGGACCCGCGCGTCGCGCTGTCCGTGGTCTCCGGGGTCGTGTCGTTGTCGTCGCGTGCCATCGCTGCCTCCGTAGTGCGGCCGGGCGTCACTGCCCGTAGTCGGGACTCTGCCGCGTGATCTTCGACTGGAAATCCTCGAGCGCCGGCGTCTCCTCGACGGGCCGCACGAGGCGGAAGCCGACGAAGATGGCATCGGTGTGCCACCAGATGCTCTGCGGGAGCTGCGGATCGCGCCGGCTCCACTCGGGATCGGACGCGCGGCGCGCGGCGCTGCGCAGCATCGCCGGTTCGTCCTCGAAGCCGCCGCCGCGCGTCACGTGCGGGTAGCGCGCAGGCCCCGGCACGCTGACTGGCGAGACGACGGGCGACGGCAGCGCGGCGAGGCGCGTGTAGCGTTTCGGTTCGTGTTGATCGATGACCCATTCGGCGACGTTGCCGTGCAGGTCGAACAGGCCGAACGCGTTCGGCGTCTTCTGGCCGCCGTGGTGCGGCTTGCCGCCGCTGTTGGCGGCAGACCAGGCGACGTCGGCGAGCGTCTCGGGCATCGCGCCAGACGACCATGGGGTGGTCGTGCGGGCCCGCGCCGCGTATTCCCACTCCGCCTCGGTGGCGAGGCGATAGGTCTTGCCGGTCTTGGCCGACAGCCAGCGGCAGTACTCCGCCGCGGCGTGCCAGGTCATGCCGAGCGCCGGCTGCTTGTCCTTGCCGAAGCCCCACGATTCATCGGCGTAGGGCGGGGTCGGCCGGCTCACCGCATCGGCGCCGGTCGGCGTCGCGCCGGGCGTCGGCGTGGTGCGCTTGGCGAAGGCGTAGAGGTCGTACTCGGCCCAGGTGACTTCGAGCTTACCCATCCAGAACGGCGTCACCTTGACGGCGACCTGGGGCCCCTCGTCGTCGGCGTGGAACTTCTCGGTCGCCGGGCTGCCCATCGTGAAGGTGCCGCCCGGCACCGGCACCATGTCGAAGCTGACGGTGGTGCCGGGGATCGTCTCGGTATAGGTCTCGACCGCCGGAGCGGCGGCCGCCGCCTGGCCGGCGTCGCGGTGCCGCGGCGAGGCGGGAACGGCATCCGGCGTCACGGCCAGGACGATGGCCCCGACGCCGGCGAGCGCCGCTCCCCACACACGGATGCGATGTGACACTCGTCGCAGTTTAGCGCCTTTCACCAGCGCGATGACGGATGGCGACGGGGCCCGGTGCCCCGCCGCCGTCAGCTCCTAGAACAGGAAGCGCAGGCTGAGCTGCACGTCGCGTCGGTCGTCGCCCTTGGAGGTACTCCGGCCGAAGTTGGCGTTGGTGATGTCGGTGCTCGGTCCGTTCAGGTTGGCGTGGTTGATGAAGTTGAACATTTCGGCTCGGAACTGGACCTTCTTGACTCCGCCCATGCCGAAGTTCTTGAACAGCGCGATGTCCCACTGCTGCTGCCCGGGACCGTAGATGAGGTTGCGCGGCGCGTTGCCGAACGTCCCCGTGGCCTGATTGGCGAAGGCGGCCGGATTGAACCAGAAGTTCTGGTCGTTGCCGTTGCCCGCCGAGAAACTCTGATTGGCGTTGGCCGTGACGTCGCCGACCAGGTCGACCGGCTGACCGTTGCTGCCCTCGCCGACGCCGGCGATGTCGTTGGTCCGGACGATCGAGAACGGCGTGCCCGTCCGGAAGAAGCTCGCCCCCGAGATCTGCCAGCCGCCGAGGATCTTGCCGCTCAGCGACTGCTGGTCGCGGAAGAACGGCAGGTCGTAGATGTAGTAGATGTTCACCACGTGCCGGCGATCGAAGCTCGAAACGCCGAAGAAATTGGTGTCATCGTAGGTGTTCCAGATCACGTTGCGCTTGTCGCTGCCGTCGTCCTCCGACTTGCCGAGCGTGTAGGCGAAGCCGACCTTGAGGCCGTTGGTGTAGCGACGGTCGGCGCTGACCTGGAGGCTGTGGTAGGTCGAGCGGGCGGAGTTCTCCGAGATGCGGATCGCGCCATAGCCCTGGAAGGGGCGGAGCGCCGCGATGTTGACGCCCGGGTTGGCCTGGAGCGTGCCCGGCAGCAGCTGGTTGATGTTGCGCTCGCGCTGCAGGTAGAGGCCGCGGCGCCCGACGTAGGTCACGTCGACCGTGAAGCCGAAGGGCACCTCGCGCTGGATGCCCGTGGCCCACATGTAGGCGGTCGGGTGCTTGAAGACCGGATCCTGGCCGTTGATGGCGAACGGCAGGTCGGCCGACCCGACGGTGCCGCCGCCCGGGTTGTCGGCGCTCCCGTTGGCGATCGTCACCTGCGGCTGGAACGGCACGTTGCCGCCGAGCAGCGTCGAGTCGTTCAGCGTGACGCGGTTGTGGAAGACGCCGGCGCTGGCCCGGATGACGGTCTTCTCGTTCGCCGAATAGGAGACACCCAGGCGCGGCTCGAAGGCGTTGGCGTGCGTCTCGGAGAAGCCGCGCGGCTCGCCGCGGAACAGCGCCAGGATCGCCGGGTTGCTGTTGAGGGGGGAATTGGCCGCGTCGCCCTCGAAGCCGTCACCTGGCAGCACCACGCCGTTGTAGCGCGGGCCACTGATCAGGCGCCCGGTCGTCCGGCTCATCACCGCCGCATTGTTGCGGTCGTAGAACCGCGGATCGAAGTTCGAGATGTTGTTGGTGGTCGAGTACCACGGCGGCCAGTAGACCCACCGCACGCCGCCTTCGATCGTCAGGTCGTCGCGCGGCTTCCACGAATCCTGGAAGAACACATCGGTCGCGAGCGAGCGCCACTGCGTGAAGTTGCGCTGGCCGAGCTCGGCGTAGTTGGTGAACGCCCCGAGCGCGGTGTTGGACACGGCCAGGCCGGTGCCGCCGGCATTGGCCCCGCGCGCATCGGTGAAGTCGAACAAGCCGTTCTGGTTGTTGGTGCCGCCGGGCGTCGCGCTGACGTTGATCTGATCGAAGTCGTCCTCGCCCGAGTACTCGATCGAGACGCCCGCCTTGAAGGTGTGGCGGCCGTGCACCATGGTGGTCACGTTCGACGCCGTGTGGATCGGGCCTGACGACGACGACGGATACGGGCCGCCGTCGATGGTCGAGAAGCCAGCGATCTGGACGGTCGGCACCTTGTCCAGGATTTCTTTCTCCTGGAAGATGTACGGGTAGTTGATCCCGTAGCGGCTCCGCTGGTAGGCGCCGTCCTCGGTGAACACGTTGATGAAGACGTCGTCCTTCGAGTAGGTGTAGCTGGCTTCGTTGATCACGTTGTTCGAGATCGTGCTCGTCCAGCTCGCCGTCTGGGTCTGATTCGGCCGCGACCAGTCGGTGCGCGCGAACGTCATGCCGCCGCGGAAGGCGTCGACCGCGACCCAGTTGTACTTCGAGTAGCGATAAGTGAACTGGTTGCTGGCGTTCAGCCGGTAGTCGAGGCGCAGGTTGTCCTTGCGCTGATCCTGCGGGTTCGGGCTCGAGATGATCGAGTTGGCCGAGCCCTGACGGAACCCGGGCGTGGGCAGCGGATACGCGTTCAGGAGAGCCAGCCCGGTGGCCGACAGCCGGTTGGTCGGGATGACGTTGCCGGGGAACGCCTGACCCGTGAGTGGATCGATGACCGTGCGCGCGCCGCTGAAAAACCCGTTGCTCGCGCTCAGCAGCTCGCTGAAGTCGCCGCGCCGCATCGCTTCGGTCGGGACCGTGAGGACGCTGTTCTGGACGGCCAGGAAGTTGACCCACTCCTGGGCGCCGAAGAAGAACAGCTTGTCCTTGACCTGCTTGCCGGGCACGGGGCCGCCAAACGCGTAGCCGTACTGCTTGTAGTCGAACGGCGCCGGGCCGCTGTTCTCGAGGGCGTTGGTGCTGCGGTTGCGGCCCCAGGTGTTGGCCTGCAGCTTATCGTCGCGCATGAAATACGAGGCGCTGCCGGTGTAGCGGTTGCTGCCGCTCTTGGTCACCATGCGGATCTGGCCGCCGCTGGCGCGGCCGTACTCGGGCATGTAGTTGGCCGTGAGGACCTGGACTTCCTGGATGGCATCGACGTTCTGCACACCGATCGCCGCGCCGGCGGAGCGGGTGCGGATCGCGGTGGCGCCGTCAACGGTGATGTTGTTCTCGTCGCCGCGGCTGCCGTTGATGTTGTAGCCGCCGTTGCTGAGGCTCGAGAAGCCGTAGTTGTTGAAGCTGCCGCCGATGACCCCGGCCTTGAGGCCGGCCACGCCGATCGGGTTGCGGCCGTTGAAGGAGAGCTGCTCGATGTCCTTCGCTTCAACGGTCTTGCGCAGCGTCACGTCCGTCTGCAGCGCCTGCGCGTCGGACGTGACGGTGACGACCTCCGTGAGCGCGCCGGGCTCGAGGGTGAAGCCCACGGTCACGCTGGCCGAGGCATCGAGCTGTACGGTGGCCCGGTTCGCCTTCTTGAAGCCGTCGAGCTCCGCGGTGACGTCGTACTGGCCGGGCGTGAGCTGCGGCAGGGTGTAGAAGCCGGACGCGTCGGTGACAGTGCTGCGCGGCTGGCGCGTCTGAAGGCTGATAGCCGTGACGGTGACGCCTGGAATGACGCCACCTTGCTGGTCGACGACGGTGCCCGACACGCTGCTCCGTTCGAGCTGGGCAGCGACTGGTCGGGGCGCAACGGCCAGGAGCGCCAACGCGGCGAACGCCACGCGGAGCCAAGCCGTGCCTGACAGGGGAAAACGGGACATGAGCCTCTCCTTCAAGACAAGGGACAAGACGTGCAAACCGGCCAGTCGTCCCGCGAAGCGGTAACATGCTGCGAACTCGACTGGAAAGCCGGAAGCCACAACATAGACCGGCTGGCATTTACTTGCTGTCACGAATCAAATGGTTATGACACAGCGCTGGTACCGCTGGAGTCGTAAAGCTCATCATCATGCCCACTCGACGTGACGTCCTGACGACCCTGGGTGCCTGCACCGCGGGCGCCGCAGCCTGGCGCTCGGCCGCCTCCCCGCTCCTCGCCGCCTCCCCTGCGGTCGCCGCCGGCACCTTTCGCTTCGCCTGCCACAGCATGACGTGGGGCGACGACTACGTCACCGGCATCGCCGACATCGCCAAGGCGGGCTTCCACGGCGTCCAGCTCCGGGCCAACGTTCTGCCCCGTTTCGGCGAAAAACCCGCCGAACTCAAGGGCCTGCTGGCCCAGCACACGCTGGATTTCGTCTGTTTTTCGGGTGGGACCGTGCTCCTCGCCCCCGAGAAGGAAGCCGAGACGCTGGATCTGCAGGAGAAGCAGGCCCGCTTCGTCGGGGCCGCCGGCGGGCTGCACATGCAGGTGACCGACGAGCGGCCCAAGGATCGCCTGGCGACGTCGGAGGACCGCAAGCGGATGGGCGGGCTGCTGACCAAGCTCGGCCAACGGACCCAGGCCCTCGGCGTGAAATTGGTCTACCACAACCACATGGGCAACCTCGGAGAGCGACCCGAAGAGGTCGCCGAGGTCCTCGCGGCCACCGATCCTGCCATGGTCGGGCTCCTGCTCGACATGGCCCACTATGCCCAGGCCGGCGGCGACGTCGCCGCCGCGGTCCGGACTCATCGCTCGCGTCTGGGGCTGATCCACGCCAAGGACGTCCGCACCGTGCCCAAAGCGGCCGACGCCCCCGCCAACGCCAAGTCCTACCAGTTCGTCGAGCTCGGACGCGGCCGGGTCGACCTGCCCGGCGCCTTCACCGCCCTCGCCGACGTGGGCTATCGTGGCTGGGTGATCCTCGAGCTCGACGCCGTGCCCGACCCGGGCGGCTCCGCCAACGCGTCCATGCTCATGAGCAAGCGCTACATCGAGCAAGTGCTGAAGCTCACGCTGTGACTCTGATGGCTGATTTCCTGCGCTCCCTCGCGGCAGGCCGCACCCGCGCCGGCCTGCTCATGCTCGCCGCGGCCGCCGTGCTCTGGATCGCGGCGCCGGTCGGCGCCGACGACAAGAAGCCGGTCGCCGGCTCGCGGCCACCACGCGTGACGCTGACCCATCCGAGTGGGAAGGCGCACATCGACGTGCTCGTCGACGGCAAGCCGTTCACCTCCTACATCTGGCCGGGGTCGCTGAAGAAGCCGACGCTCTACCCGATCCGCAGCGGCGCCGGGGTGGTCATCACCCGCGGCTTCCCGCCGTCCGCCGGCGAGCGCGCCGATCATCCACACCACGTCGGGCTGTGGTTCAACTACGGCGACGTCAACGGCTACGACTTCTGGAACCACTCCAACGCCATCCACGACCCGGCCCGTCTCGAGAAGATGGGCCGGATCATCCACTCCGGGGTGACGCAGATGGACAGCGGCCGCGGCCACGCCGTTCTCGGCGTCCGCACGCGCTGGGTCTCGGCACAGAACGGCACGCCGCTGGTCGACGAAGAGACCACGTTCACCTTCCGGGCGACCGCCGACGGCCTGCGCACCATCGACCGCGCCACGTACCTGCGCGCCGCCGGTCAGGACGTCATCTTCGGCGACAACAAGGAAGGCCTGCTCGGCCTGCGCGTCCGCCGCGCCTTCGAGGATCCGGCCGAGAAGGGCGGCGAGTTCGTCGACGCCGCCGGCAAGGTCACCAAGACCGACACGCTCGACCCGACCGGCGTCACCGGCGTCTATACCAGCAGCGAGGGCAAGATCGGCGGCAAGGTGTGGGGCACGCGCGGCAAGTGGACGACGCTCGGCGGCACGGTCGACGGCCGGCCGGCCACGATCGCCATCCTCGACCACCCCGGCAACCCGGGCTTCCCCACCTACTGGCACGCCCGCGGCTACGGCCTGTTCGCCGCCAACCCGCTCGGCCAGGCGGTCTTCAGCAACGGCAAGGAGAAACTCGATTTCACGCTGAAGCGGGGGCAGAACCAGTTGTTCCGCTACCGGGTGCTCATCGCCGACCGGACCATCGCGCCGGAGGAGATGGAGACGCTCTACCAGACCTGGCTCGAAGAATCGACGCGCTGAGGACCTAGAAACCGCATGACGACGCCCCCCGATTCCCCGACACGCCGCTTCGGCGCCTTCGCGCTGCTCGGCGGCGCCGTGTTCGCCTTGTCGCTGATCGTCACCGCCAGGCCGAGCGCGCAGGTGGCCGACGCCCCGGCCAAGGCGGCGCCGGCCAAGGTCGATGCGCTGGCGCTCTATGAGATGCGGTGCCAGGCGTGCCACATGGCCGACGGCAATTCACAGGTGATGCCGAACATGAGCTTCGCCGACGGCATCTGGAAGCACGGCTCCACACTGAAGGCCGTCCAGACGACGATCTCGAACGGCGTGCCCGGCACGGCGATGGTGGCGTTCAAGGAACAGCTGTCGCCCGCCGAGATCGCCGCCCTGGCCAGGTTCGTGCGCAAGTTCGACAAGAAGCTGAAATAGGACGCAGCCTGCGCGTGAGGCGCGCGGGCGCCAACGAACAATGCGAATCGTCTCCCTGCTGCCGAGCGCGACCGAGATCGTGTGCGCGCTCGGCCTCGAGTCGTCGCTCGTGGGCGTCACCCATGAGTGCGACTACCCCGCCGCGGTGGCGCGCCTGCCCAAGGTCACGCGGACGCTGATCCCGCACGATGCGTCCAGCGCCGACATCGACGCCCTCGTCCGCGAGCGGCTGCGGTCGGCGAAGGCGCTCTATACGCTCGACCTGCCGACCCTCGAGGCGCTGGCGCCCGACCTGATCGTCACGCAGGCGCTGTGCGATGTGTGCGCCGTCGCCGAAGCCGAGGTCAGCGCCGCCGCATGCGCGCTGCCCGGCCAGCCGCGCGTCGTGAATCTCGAGCCGACGTGCCTCGATGACGTGTTCGCCTGCCTCGGCCTCGTCGCCGACGCAGCCGGCGTCGCCGAGCGTGGACGCGAGGTGGTCGCCGCGCTCCAGGCCCGCGTCGACGCAGTCGCCACGCGATCGCGTGACATCCGCACGCGGCCGACCGTCGGCCTGCTCGAATGGATCGATCCGCCGTTCAGCTCCGGGCACTGGACGCCGGAGCTGATCGCGCTCGCGGGTGGGCGTCCCCTGCTCGGCACCGCCGGCGAGCGGTCGCGGACGCTGGCCTGGGACGACGTGCGCGCCGCGGATCCCGACGTGCTGCTGATCGCCTGCTGCGGGTTCGACGTCGCCCGGACGCGGCAGGACCTGCCGATCCTGGCCCGCCAGCCGGGCTTCGCCGATCTGACCAGCGCCCGCACGGACCGAGTCTATGTGACCGACGGCAACGCCTACTTCAGCCGCCCGGGGCCGCGCCTCGTCGACAGCCTCGAGATCCTGGCCCACGCGCTCGCGCCGGACGTGCATCCGCTGCCGGCCGGCCTGCCCGCCGCTGAGCCGATGCTCGTGTTGGGCGCGGCCTGAATCCCGCCCCCCGCCGCGGCTCGCCTATCGGACGACGGTCGGTGTCAGCGTCCAGCTCCAGTTCTCGGCGCCCGGCATCGTGAAGGACTTCCGGTCCGCCGATACCGAGATGGGCGAACCCTTCGGAAGCGGCATCGCCAGGATCGCGGGCTCGCCGGGTCCGATTGACGCCATGGCATCTTCCACGCCGCCGGGAACCGGCTTCATGCTGCAGCTCGCCGGATACTGCGACACGTTGGCGCTCGGGAACGTGCGGACGCCGGTCATCGTGATCAAGCCGTCCGAGCCCACCGTGTGCTTCACGTATTTGAAGTGCTCGTAGTCGCCCATCAGCGCCGGCGGAGGACAGTTCGTGCCGTCCGACTTGAGGTTCGACACCTCCGACTTGCTGTCGGCGACCGTCACCGCGCCGACGATCTTGCCGGTGGATTTGTCCCACACGAAATCGAGAGTCAACGTGTCTTTGACGTCGGCCTTGGCCTCGTAGTCGCCGCGCACGACGCTGGTCCGTCCCTGGTGGACGCCGACGACGTGGAAGCGGATCACCTTGGCGGCCTCCCACTTCTGCATCACGGCCATGTCGACGTTCATCTGCGCGGCCACCAGGCCGCCGGCCATCATCGTTCCGACCAGAAGGGAGTTGTGCATCTGCGGCGTCTCCGGCCCAGCGGTGTGGGCGCCCTGGCGCCCGGCTGGACGCCTGAGCTTAGCAGCTGCCGGGGGTCGGCCAGCCGTCCCGCACGCCCGCAGGGCGGCCGTCGCCAGGCGGGAGCCGGGCCGCAACCCTTACGACTTGGGCGTCTTCGGCGTCTCGTAGTAGATGACGTAGTAGGTCGCGGGCTCCGTGCCGATGTTCTTCAGCCGGGTGACGGCGCCGGAGGCGAAGAAGAGGATCGCGCCGGGCCCCGCGTTCCGGGTCTTCCCGTCGAGCGACACCTCGATCTCGCCCTCCTTCACGATCAGCACCTCGTCGCGCGGGTGACGGACCGCTTCGCCGCTCACCTGGCCGACCGCGAGCGACGTGACGTGGACGTGCAGCAGGTCCACGGTCGCCGTCGGCCCGTCGAGCACCATCCGGCGTTCGCCGTTCGGGATGGCCACGGCCTTGAGCGCCGTCCAGTCGTAGACCTGCGACGCGAGCCGCGCCGGCGGCGCCGGTGCGGCCGCGTCGCGACGCTGGGCGAAGACGGCCAGGGCGGTGCTGGCGTCGTCTCGGAGTTCGAGCCGGCCGCCCGCGATCCGCCAGCGGCGTGCGCCGTTCAGCGCCGCGTGCAAGCGGCGCCCGATGTCGTCGGCGCCCGGGCACGCCATCCGCGTCGCGACGATCGGCCCGAACGTGATGCGGTCGCCGGATACCGCGTAGGGCCCCGAGATCCGGTTGCACCCGTCCGTGCCGGCGATGCGGCCGTTGGCGACGAACTCCACGACCGGCTGGCGGGCCACAGGCTCCGACGGCACCGCGGCTCCGGACAACTCGATCGCCGCCCACGTCGGGCCAGCCAGCGACGGCTGTTCGGCCGCCTGGCCGGCCAGGGTGAAGAGCAACGTCACTGCCGCGAAGTCGAACGCCATGTGGCCCCCGGTCGCATCGTCATCAGGGATCGACGCGTTCCATTTCGTGCGAATCGAGCCAAAGACTGTGGGACCCCGAGAGGCCCACTCGTCAGCCGGCAGATCCGGCTTTAGGAACATCGGCAGCGCGAGGAGCCGTACGAGCGAACCGACCGTCACGGGGTGTCCCTGACGGTCGGTGGTCGTACGCGGCGCTGGCGGATCGCTAGACGTCACACAGCGTGACTGCTTCGCCCAGCGACGTCATGGGGTCCCGCTTCGGGATGAACTCGTGAGCGAAGTAGCCCTTGTAGCCCGTGGCGATGATCGCCTCGGTGACCGCCGGCCAGTTCAGCTCCTGGGTCGCGTCGAGCTCGTTGCGGCCCGGCACGCCGCCGGTGTGGTAGTGGCCGATCGCGTCCTTGTACTTGTTGATGGTCGCGATGACATCGCCCTCCATGATCTGCATGTGGTAGATGTCGTAGAGCAGCTTGATGTTCGGCGAGTTGACGGCGCGGATGATCTCGGCGCCGTAGGGCGTCTTGTCGCCGATGTAGTCCGGGTGATTGACCTTGCTGTTCAGCAGCTCGACGATCACGTTGACGCCGTTCTCTTCGGCGATCGGCTTGATCTGCTGCAGGCAGGCAATCGAGTTCTTGATGCCCTCGGCGTCCGCCATGCCGTTGCGCTTGCCGAAGAAGCAGATCGCGCTGGGGATGCCCGCCGCCTTCAGCTTCGGCAGGCCGGTCTTCATCGCGGTGATCAGCAACTCGTGGTGCTTGGGGTCGTTGAGCCCTTCGTTGATGCCGCCGGCACCGACATAGGCCAGCGAGCACTGCAGGCCGGCTTCCTTGGCCTGCTTCCACTGCTCCTCGTTGAGCAGGTCGACGGCGGTCAGGCCGCGATCGATGACGCCCTTGAAGAAGTCGGGCAGCGCCATGCCGCGGTAGCACCATTGGCACACCGACTGGGCGATGCGCTTCTTGGTCGGCTTGCGGATCGGGGTGGCGCCGGGCATCTGCTGCGCCGACGCGCCGGTCGCGGCGATGGCCGCGGAGATCGCCGTGAGTCCCACGGTGGTGAGTGCGTCGCGTCTGGTGAATTCCATCTCTCGCTCCTGTCGTGGACACCGCGCAGCCGGCAGCTGGCTACCAGCTGTGCCCGCTCTACCAGCTGTGAAGCGTGCCGTCCAACTTGCGGTTTACCGGCAGATAGGCCGGGTCGTAAGGATACTGCGCGGCCAGGGTCTCGTCGATGTCGACGCCGAGGCCGGGGCCCTCGCCCGGGTGCATGAAGCCGTCCTGGTAGGTGTACTGGTGCGGGAACACGCGGTCGGTCTCGGCCCCGTGCGGCATGTGTTCCTGGATGCCGAAGTTGTGGACGCTCATCCCGAAGTGCAGCGCCGCCGCCATACACACCGGGCTGAGGTCGGTCGCGCCGTGGCAGCCGGTGCGGACGTGATACAGCTCGGCGAGTGCGGCGACCTTGCGCAGCTGCGAGATGCCGCCGCCGTGCACCACGGTCATGCGGATGAAGTCGATCAGCTGCTCGGCGATCAGCTGCTGGCAGTCGTAGATCGAGTTGAAGACCTCGCCGACGGCGATCGGCGTCGTCGTGTGCTGGCGGATCACACGGAAGCCTTCCTGCAGTTCCGCCGGGACCGGATCTTCCATCCACCACAGGCGGTAGGGCTCGAGGCTCTTGCCGACACGCGCCGCCTCGATCGGGGTCAGCCGGTGGTGGACGTCGTGCAGCAGGTGCAGCTCCGGCCCGAACTCGGCGCGGACGCGCTCGAACAGTCTCGGAATGAACTCGATGTAGGCCTCGGTGCTCCAGACGTGCTCGGACGGCAGCCCTTTCTCGGCCGGCTCGTAGGGCACGCCGCCCTTCGGCACGCCGTAGGTCGAGGCCAGGCCGGGGACGCCGCTCTGCACGCGGATCGCCTTGTAGCCGAGATCGAGGTGCGCGGCGACGTCCTTCAGCGCGGCGTCGGTGTCCTTGCCGTTGGCGTGGGCGTAGACGAGCACCGCCTCGCGCGAGGCGCCGCCGAGCAGCTCGTACAGCGGCATGTCGGCGGCTTTGGCTTTGATGTCCCACAGCGCCGTGTCGACCGCGGCGATCGCCGCCATCGTCACCGGCCCGCGCCGCCAGTAGGCGCCCTTGTAGAGGTACTGCCAGGTGTCCTCGATGCGGCGCGCGTCGCGGCCGATCAGGAGCGGGACCAGATGATCGCCCAGGTAGCTCGCGACCGACAGCTCGCGGCCGTTCAGGGTGGCGTCACCGAGGCCGGTCAAGCCGTCCTCGGTCGTCAGCTTCAGCGTGACGAAGTTGCGGCCGGGACAGGTGACGATGACTTTGGCGTCAGTGATGCGCATGCGTGGCGTCGTTCAGCGCTGGACGCGGCCGCTGGCGTCGCCGCCGGCCAGCCGATCGACCTCGCCAACCGAGACGCGGTTGAAGTCGCCGGGAATGGTCTGCTTCAGGGCGCTCGCGGCCACCGCGAAGCGCAGCGACGTCTCGGGCGTGCGGCCGGTCACGAGACCGAAGATCAGGCCGCCCGCAAAGCTGTCGCCACCGCCGATGCGATCGACCAGGCGGACGTCGTAATGCTGGCTGCGATGGAAGGCGCCGGTGGCCTTGTCGAACAGCACCGCGCTCCAGCCGTTGTCCGACGCGGAGACGCTTTCGCGCAGGGTGATCGCGACGTGGCCGCAGCCGAACTCGGTGGTGATCTGGCGCGCTGCGGCCTCGTAGGCCGCCAGGTTCAGCTGCCCCGAGGTGACGTCGGTGCCCTCGACGTGGATGCCGAGGACCGACTGCATGTCCTCCTCGTTTGCGATCACGACGTCGACGAGCGACATCAGCGGCCGCATCGCCGCCTGCGCCTGCTTCTCGGACCACAACTTCTTGCGGAAGTTGAGGTCGACGCTGGTGCGGGCGCCGGCCTTCCGGGCGGCCTCGAGCGCCTCCCTCGTGCAGGCGACCGCGTTGGCGCCGAGCGCCGGCGTGATCCCGGTGGTGTGGAACCAGGTGGCGCCGGCGAACACCGTCGGCCAGTCGATGGTGCCAGGCGCCATCTCGCTGATCGACGAGCGGGCGCGATCGTAGATCACCGTTGACGCCCGCTGGCTGGCGCCGGCCTCGGCGTAGTAGATGCCGATGCGGTCGCCGCCGCGGACGATGAAATCGGTGCGGACGCCCTCGGCGCGCAGGGCGCGCACCGCGGCATCGCCGATGGGGTGGGCCGGCAGGCGCGTGACGTAGCGGCTCTCGAGCCCGAATTGCGCGACGCTGACAGCGACGTTGGCCTCACCACCGCCGAAGGTCGCGCCGAGGACGGGCGACTGGAGAAAGCGCTCGAACCCTGGGGGGCTCAGGCGCAGCATGATCTCGCCGAACGTGACGACAGTGGACATGATGGCTCGAGCTCTCGAACGGCTGCGCGACGCGCGCGGCTAGGCGCCCGCCTGCGATCGGGCCGTGGCGACGGCGCCGACGACGGTGCGCGCATTGTCGGCGATGACCTGGAAGCGGCTCTCGGCGATGGCCTTTGGATCGAGCAGGGCCGTGCCGACGCCGACGGCAACGGCGCCGGCGGTGATCCAGTCGCCGGCGTTGGTCAGCGAGACGCCGCCCGTCGGCATCAGCTTGATTTGCGGCAGCGGCCCGCGAATGTCCTTGAAGAACTGCGGCCCGAGCGCGGTGGCTGGGAACACCTTCACCACGTCGGCGCCGGCCTCCCACGCGGTGAGGATTTCGGTTGGGGTGAAGCAGCCAGGCATCGCCGCCACGTCGTAGCGGTGGCACATCTCGATGGTACGGAGGTTGAGCGTCGGGGCGACGATGAAGCTGGCGCCAGCGAGGATCACCTGCCGCGCCGTCTCGGGATCGAGCACCGTGCCGGCGCCGAGCCGCAGCCCCTTGGGCAGGTCCTTGGCGAGCTGCTCGATCAGCCCGACGGCGCCGGGCACCGTCATGGTCACCTCCATCGCCGTGACGCCGCCGGCGATGAGCGCGTCGGCGACGGCCTTGAGCTTGGCCGGCTCCTTCATCCGGATGACCGCGACGACGCCGGAGGCGGCGATGTCCTGAACGACCTGAAGACGTGACATGAAGCGATTCGCTCCGCAGCTAATCGACGTTGGCCGGCTGGAGGCGCGGCACGAGGAGATGGATCACGGCGAGCCCGATCAGGTACATCGAGCCGGCGATGATGAACACGCCGACATAGCTGCCGGTGC
This sequence comes from Vicinamibacteraceae bacterium, assembly GCA_031407765.1. Classification (GTDB taxonomy): domain Bacteria; phylum Acidobacteriota; class Vicinamibacteria; order Vicinamibacterales; family Vicinamibacteraceae; genus JBDSLU01. The sequence continues at coordinate 2,002 of JANOIR010000459.1, read as the reverse complement.
GCTGGAGAATCTCGCCGACGACCAGCGTCAGGCACATGCCGCCGATGGCGCCGGCCATGCCGCCGAAGCCGACGACGGACCCGACGGCCCGCCGCGGGAACATGTCGGAGACCAGGGTGAACAGATTCGCCGACCAGCCCTGGTGCGCGGCCGCCGCCAGCGACACCAGGAGCACGGCCGCCCAGAGGTTGTTCACCTGCGGCGCGAACACGATCGGCGTCACGGCGACGGCGCAGATGAGCATCGCCGTCTTGCGCGCGGCGTTGATCGACCAGCCGCGCTTGATCAGGAAGGACGACAGCCAGCCGCCGCCGATGCTGCCGACGTCTGTGATCAGATAGATGGTCACGATGGGCATCCCCATCTGTTTGATGTTGAGCCCGTAGAGCCGGTTGAGGAAGTCGGGAATCCAGAACAGGTAGAGCCACCACACTGGATCGGTGAGGAACTTGCCGAGCGCGAAGGCCCACGTCTGGCGGTACTTGATGATCGACGCCCACGGCACCGGCGTCGTCGCCTCGGGCGGATCGCTGCGAATGAAGGCGAGTTCCTCGGCCGTGACCTTCGGGTGGCCTTCCGGGGGGCCGTAGCTGGCCAACCACCAGATCAGCCAGAAGAAGCCGAGCAGGCCAGTGGCGACGAAGGCGCCCTCCCAGCCCCACCAGTCGACGAAGAAGGGCACGATGATCGGCGTGATCAGCGCGCCGATGTTGGTCCCGGAATTGAAGATGCCGGTGGCGAAGGCGCGCTCCTTGCGCGGGAACCACTCGGCCACCGTTTTGATCGAGGCCGGGAAGTTGCCGGCCTCACCGAGCCCGAGCAGGAAGCGCGCGAGCGCGAAGCCGGCGGCGGCGCCGCCGAGCGAGACGAACGAGACGCCCGTCTTCTCGTCGAGGTTGAGGGTGGGAAAGTGCAGCCAGGGGACCGAATCGGCGAAGGCGTGGCCGACGGCCGCGACACTCCACAGGAGGATGGCAATCGTGAAGCCCTTCCTCGTCCCCAGCTTGTCCATGATGCGGCCGGCGAGAAGCAGGCCGATCGCGTAGGCGAGCTGGAACGTGAAGACGATCGCGGCGTAGTCGCGCTCCGTCCACGAGAACTGATCTTGCAGGTCCGGCTTGAGAAGGCCGATGACCTGCCGATCGATGTAGTTGACGGTGGTGGCCAGAAAAAGGAGGCCGCAGACCACCCACCGGAAGTTCCCAGCCATTTCTGTCCTTCTGGCCGCCTTCGCAGCTTTGCTGCCGAGGCGGCCATCTCGCCGTAGCTCGCAGAGTATTCCGCGAGCGGAGGCGGATTAAATCGTCGGGTTCCGCCGATGGATCGCAAACTCGCGATGACCGAGCCGCTCGGCGGACGTTAGCTTACCCGAGCACACCGCGAGAATCTCGTCGAGCAGGCGGCTCGCCGCGCCATCGATCGGCTCGGAGTGGTCGAGAATCCCGCTGACATCCAGGTCCGTGTTGTCGGCCATGCTCCGCGCCGTTCGCGCGTTGCCGGTGATCTTGATCACCGGCGCAATCGGGTTGCCGGTGGGCGTGCCCAATCCCGTGGTGAACACCACGACCTGCGCGCCGCCGCCGACCATGCCGGTCACCGACTCCACGTCGAGTCCCGGCGTGTCCATGACCGTCAGTCCCTTGCGGGTGATGCGCGCCGCGTACGGCACGACGTCTTCGAGCGGCGAGTCCTCGCCCGCTTTGTGCGTGGCGCCAAGCGACTTCTCTTCGATCGTCGTCAGGCCGCCGCGGATGTTGCCCGGTGACGGTTGGGTGCCTCGAATGTCCAGGCCGAGCGCCTGGGCCTCGCTCTCGACGCGCTGGATCACGCGCAGCAGGCGCCCGGCGACCTCGGGCCGGGTCGCGCGGGCCGCCAGCAAGTGTTCCGCGCCCATGATCTCGGCGATCTCGCCGAGCACCGTCGCCGCGCCGAACCCGTGCAGGCGATCGGCGACGCGTCCCAGGGCCGGGTTCGCGGCCAGGCCGGAGGTGTAGTCGGAGCC
>JANOIR010000397.1:0-5526 GCA_031407765.1 Vicinamibacteraceae bacterium | reverse complement strand
ATCGAGACGGCGCGCTACGTGATCCCGCTGGCGGCGTTCACGGCGATGGTCCACACCATCTCGGGGATCACGCTCTATCGCCTGATGCGGATGGCGCAGGCGTCCGACACGCCGTGCGAAGCGCGCGAGGTGATCGGCGCGATGGTCGCGGCGGTGCGTCAGCACGATCCCGGCTTCATCGATCGCGTCGACGTCGTCGGCCTGGATGCCGAAGCGGTGGTCGAGCGCGGCTTCCCGGTGGCGCGGGCCGGTGCCGACGCGTTCGCCGAGCGCTTCGATCGCAGCCTCGGGGGCAAGGTGGCGCAGCTCGTCGACTGGTCGGCGAACGCCGAGGAGGTCGTCGCCGACGCCGTGCGCACCGTCTTCGGCGCCGACGGCGACGATCTGTCGACCGACGACGCGCTCGATCGCCTGCTCAATCCGGCCCGCAACCCGTACCGGCTGGACACGATACAGGTGGCGTACCACTCGCCGCTGATGCGCTCGCTGCAGCACGCCAGCTACACCTTCCGCAAGCGGCTGAGCCACACCGCGGACTCCCAGGATCAGCGGCATCGCATGGTGCCAGGCTCGCGTCCGCTGATGACGTTCTCGGACACCGTCCGCCCGGACTTCGTCACGCCGCGGCTGATCCAGGCCAACCCGGCCGCGCTCGTCGAGTACGACGCGGCGATGACGCGGGCCTGGGACGCCAAGAACCGGCTCCTCGCGCTCGGCGTGCCGATGGAGTTCGCGCTCTACGTCCTGCCCAACGCCAAGGTGATCCGCTTCGTCGAATCGGGCCCGCTGATTGCGCTGCTCCACAAGTGGACGATGCGCACCTGCTTCAACGCGCAGGAGGAGATCTACGAGGCGTCGATGGAGGAGGTGGCGCAGGTCCGCGCCGTCCATCCGCGCCTGGCGCGCTTCATCGGCCCGCCCTGCGTCGTCCGCAACGGCCTGGTCTCGCCCCGGTGCACCGAGGGCAGCAAGTTCTGCGGCGTTCCCGTGTGGCGGGATTTCCCGAACGCCATTCGCCCGCTGTAAGGGCTCGTCCGAGCCCTATGGCTCCTTCCCGCCGCTCCGCCGCCTGGCGGCCCCCTGAGCGACGGCGTCATGCGCCAGGCGCATGTACGCCATGCCTTGAGCGATTGTCTGGCTTATGTCAGATGTGGCCTTCGCTTATGTCGCCAATGGCGAAATTGACCAGTTTTTCGCCGTTTTTGAGGCAAAACCGACTTCTTGGATTGGTGTGTGTTTTTGTCCACTCACGATTCCCACACGACATGGTCACCATAACCTGTTGGTAGGCCTAGATTTTTATCGGGTGGCCAGGGTTTGGCCTTGACTCGTTGTGAACGCTTTCACATAATCACTTCGGGATTTCGGACGCACGTTCCAGACCCTCGGCCCGGCAGCGCAGATGACCATGAGCGTTGTTGGGTTGTGCTCCTCAATGAGTGCCTTCCTGGTCATCGTTGTCCTCGCAATTCCGCTTCCGCTAGCCTCGTTCGAGATCCCCCCTTCTTTTCTTTTCCCCGTCGTCCCGGGCGCTTCGGCGCCTCAAGGGGCGGCGGAGTCTCGTACGTTGCGGCGGCCTCTCACGGCCGCCGCCGGCAGCGCCGACTGGATTGCCCGCCAGGTCGACGGGCGCGACACCGGCCGCGATTCGCGGCTGACCATGCAGATGCGGCTGTTCGATCGACAAGGCCGCCCGCGTGAGCGGACGCTGAGCGTCCACGGCCTGCGCGGACAGGGCGCCGCCGGCGACCGCGTGCTGGTCCGCTTCACCTATCCGAACGACATCGCCGGGACCGGCTTCCTCGTCTGGGAGCGGCCGGGCGGCGACGACGACCGCTTCCTCTACCTCCCGGCCCTGGGCCGGGTCCGCCGCATCACCGGCGCCGAGCGCCAGGAGAGCTTCGTCGGCAGCGACTTCTCCTACGAGGACATCGGCGGTCGCGCCCTCGAGGACTACGCGTATACGCTGGTCGCAGAAAACGGCAGCTGGAACGGCAGCTGGGCCGACCCGTCGGGCACGCAGCACCCGGCGTGGCGCCTCGAATCGACGGCCAAGGATGCCGACGCGACCTATCCGAAAGTGGTCTCGACCATCCGCAAGGACAACTTCGTCGTCGTCGCCGCCGAGGTCTTCAACCGTCGCGGTGAACGGGCCAAGGGCTATCGCGTGACCAAGCTGGCGCAGGTCCAAGGCATCTGGACGGTGATGGCATCGACCATGACCAACGCGATCGACCGCACCCGGACCGAACTGACCGTCACCGAGGCCCGCTACGACACCGGGCTCACCGAGCGCGACTTCTCCCGCCGCGAGCTCGAGAACGGCGCTGGCGCAGGGAGCCCGCGGTGAGACGCCGCCGAGCACCACGATGAGCCTCGCGCTCGCGCGGTTCCTCTACCGGTTCCGCATCCTCCTCACCTGCCTGATCGTCGCCGGCGCCCTTGCCCTGGCGCCGCTGGCGCAGATCACCCGCATCGACAACGACATCTCGGCCTGGTTCTCGAAGGACGACCCCGTCCTGCGCGACTACGACCGACTCCGCCAGGAATTCACCGGGTCGCGCACGCTGATCGTCGCGATCGCCGGACCGGAGGTCGTTGCCGAGCGCGGCCTCGACGTGCTGCGCCGGATCACCGGCGACATCGAGCGCGTGCCCTTCGTGGTGCGCGCCTACAGCCTGGCCAGCGCCAACACCATCCGCTCGACCGGCGGCGAGGACGCCGGGATCGAGGTGCGCCCGTTGATCCCACGCGCCGGGGCCATCGACGCGCCGGCGGTGGTCCGGGCCGCGCTCGCCGATCCGTTCCTCAAGGGCGACCTGATCGCCGGCGACGCCTCCGTGGTCTCGATCGTCGTGAACTTCGACGAGGATCGCGTCGACACCGAGCGCGCCCAGACCATCGAGCGGATCCGCGCCGCCGTCGATCGGCACCTGACGCCGGGGCTGCGCGCCTACTACAACGGCAGCCTCGAGATCAGCGAGACCTACAACCGCGTCACCATCGCCAACACCGTCAAGTTCACGCCGCCGATCCTGCTGATGACGCTGGCGGCGTTGTTCGTCCTGTTCCGCTCCTGGCGGATCACCGCGCTGACGCTCGGCGCGGTGCTGGTCAGCGTGCTGTGGGCCCTCGGCCTCTATTCGCTCATGGGCTTCAGCTTCAACGTCCTGAGCAGCATGCTGGTGCCGCTGGTCGTGGTGCTGGCCATCGCTGACGACGTCCACATCATCCAGCACTACACCGATATCTTCGAGCGGACCGGCAACCGCGAGGAGGCGTTCGTCACGACCGTCTCCTACGTCTTCCTGCCGCTCCTCGCCGCCGGCGGCACGACCGCGCTGGGCATGCTCTCGCTGGCCACCAGCCACGTCCACGCGGTGCGAGCGTTCGGCATCGGCGCCGCGGTCGGCGTGATGTCCGACCTGGCGATCTCGATCGTCCTGGTGCCGACGCTGCTGGCCTTCGTGCCGCGGCGGACGGTGGCACCACCGCAGGAGCGCTGGCTGATCGTCCCGATGCGCATGATCGCCCGCCTGACCGCGCGTCGCCCAGGGTGGATCCTCGGCGTCTCGGCGCTGCTGGCGCTGGTGTCGATCGCCGGCATCCTCCGCCTGCGCGTCGACACCAACCACATCAACTTCTTCTCGTCCCGGCATCCGCTGTCGCAATCGGCCAGGCTGATCGACGACAAGCTGTCCGGCGTCTACAGCTTCCAGGTGTTCTTCGAGGGACCGGCCGAGTCGCTGCGCGAGCCGGCGGTGCTGGCCCGGATCGACGCGCTCGGCAAGGCGATCAACCGGCTGCCCAACGTGCGCAGCGTGATCTCGCTCGCCGACTACGTCAAGCGCGTCGACCGCGATCTCGGTGGCTCCGCCGGAGACGTGGTGCCGGCGTCGGCGGCGCTCATCGCCCAGGAGCTGTTCGTGTTCGCGCTCTCGGACGAAGGGCGGCACGAGCTGTCGCAGATCGTCGCCAGCGATTACTCGCGCGGCCAGATGACGGTGCGGATGGCGTCAATGAGCTCGGACGTCCTGTTCCAGCAGGTGCTGCGGGCCCAGGAGATGGCCGACCGCCTGTTCGCCGGCTCCGGCGTGATCCCCACCGTCACCGGATCGGCGCGGCTCTTTGCCCAGCTCGATCACTACCTGGTGTCGTCGCAGATCACGAGCTTCTTCACGGCGTTCGTCACGGTGTTCGCGGTGATCTTCATCGTCTTCCGATCGTTCCGCTTCGGAGCGCTGGCCATCGCGCCGAACCTGTTCCCGGTGATCGTCGTGCTCGGGCTCATGGGCTGGAGCGGCATCTCGATGAACGTCGCCACCGTGATGCTGGCGAGCATCGCCCTCGGCATCGTCGACGACGATACGATCCACTTCATCAGCCGCTACCGCCGCGAGGTCGCGGCCGGCGCCGACACCGATACCGCCATTGCCAACGCCACGATGCACGAAGGCCGCGCGTCGCTGACCACCGCGATCGTGAACAGCTGCGCGTTCGCCGTGCTCCTGGCGTCGGAATACCGGCCGTCGGCCTGGTTCGGCGGCCTGCTGGCCCTGACCATGGCGGTCGCCTTCCTGGCCGAAGTGTTCATCCTGCCGGCGACGATCAAGCTGCTGCCGGCACTCTTCTCGGCCGAGCGCGTCCGTGGCCTTCCGGTTCCCGAACAGGCGGCGTAACCTGGCCAGCCACCGGATCCGGCTCTCGACGGTTTCGACCCTGCTCGGGCTCGGCTTCGCCTTCGCGCTGCTGCCGGCTACCGCGGCGCAGGCGCAGCGCGGGCCGGTCGACGGGCACGTCTCGATCGGCCTCGATCACCTTCCGAACCTCGACGACACCACCGAGCTGCGTGCCCGTGTGTTCGTCGAGAAGGGCTGGACATCCGGTCCGTGGCGGCTTCGCGGCGCGATCCTCGCCGAGGGGCTTGCGGCCGACCGCGATCGCGCCCGGCGCGACGGCCATCTGCAGGTGCGCGAGGCCACGATCGGAGGGACCGGCGGCGCCTTCGAGATCCGCGGCGGCATCGGCACGATCGTCTGGGGACGCCTCGACGAGGTGCAGCCGACCGACGTCATCAACCCGCTCGACGCATCCAAGTACCTGCTGGCCGGCCGCGCCGAGGCGCGCCTGCCGGTGACCCACGTGCGCGTGCGCTGGTTCGCCGGCGAGCGGGCCACGGTGGAGGCCGTCTGGGTGCCGCTCTTCACGCGCGGCCGCTACGACGTGCTCGACGAGGCCAGCTCGCCCTTCAACCTTCTGGCGGACGCCGACCGCTGCACGCCGTCGCCCGCCTGCCCACCGGTGGCACAGTTCATCCGGCGCGAACCGGTGCGGTCGCTGCGGACCTCGCAAGGCGGCGCCCGCCTCAACGCCACCAGCGGCCGAGTCGACTGGGCCGTTGCGGTCTACAGCGGCTTTCCCGGCTTCGGCCGGATCTCGGTCGGCCCGATCGGCCTGCCCCCGGGCACGCCGCCCGACTTCATTCCGCCGGTGCTGGTGTTCGAGAACTATCCCCGCTTCACGATG
>JANOIR010000389.1:0-11607 GCA_031407765.1 Vicinamibacteraceae bacterium | reverse complement strand
CCCTTCTGCAGGTGGCCGAAGTTGCCGGCGGTAGTGACGTCCTGGAACCGTTTGCCCTCGTCGTTGCGGAACATGCGGTTCGGGACGAGCGTGTCGAAGTCGGGGTTGCCGGTGCCAGCGTAGAGGTCCAGCCAGCCGTCGTTGTCGAGGTCGCCGTAGTTCAGACCCATCACCTGCATCACGGTGTAGAGGCCGGCCTCGCGCGTGACGTCGGCGAACGTGCCGTCGCCGCGGTTGCGATAGAGGATGCCCCGATCGACCGGCGTCTCGAGCTTCAGGTAGTCGGCCGCGACGTCTTCCGCGCTGCCCCAGTACGCGGCGACGTAGAGATCGATCCAGCCGTCGTTGTCGTAGTCGAAGAAGACCGCCGGGAAGCTGTGCTTCGGGTCGCTGACGCCGGCCTGCGCCGCCACCTCGGTGAAGCGCCAGCCCGACGCGCCGGCGGCCGGCGGCCCGTCGTTGCGGAACAGGCGGTTGGCGCCCTGCGCGACCGACAGGAACAGATCGGGATCGCCGTCGTTGTCGTAGTCGGCGCTGACCACGCCCTTGACGAAGGCGACCAGGTCGACGCCGGCCGCTTTCGACACATCGGTGAACGTGCCGTTGCGGTTGTTGCGGTACAGCTCGCACGGGTTGACGACCGCACCGCCCGACTCGTTGCCGACGAAGACGTCGAGGAAGCCGTCGCCATCGAAATCGAGCCACGTCGCCGTCTGCGTCGGGCGCAGGCGCAGCAGGCCGGCCGCAATCGTGACGTCGTCGAAGCGCAGGTTGCCGCGGTTGCGGAGCAGCGACAGCGGGAACTTGCCCGCCGCGCCCATCCACGCGCCGCGGAGCACCAGGATGTCGAGCAGGCCGTCGTTGTCGTAGTCGGCGGTCACCATGTTGAGGCCGCCAGTGATGCCGGTCAGCCCCGACGCCGCGGTGACATCGGCGAACCGGCCGGTGCCGTCGTTGCGGAACACCCGCATCTGATCGGTGAACCCGATCGCCGTGACCACCACGTCGAGGCGCCCGTCCTCGTCGAAGTCCTCGAGCACGGCGCCGCCCGAGACGCCATAGATGTCGAGACCGACGTTCGCGGCGACATTCTCGAAGGCGGGCAGCGGATACGCGGCCGCGAAGGCGGACGGCGGAATCAGGAAGCGCGGCGTGACGCCGTCCGGGTACGAGCCGAGCGTCATGTGCGCGATGTTGAGCAGCCAGCGCGCCTTCAGGTTGCTCGGATCGAGCTTGAGCACGCGCTCGAGCACCGGCACGGCGCGTGACGAGCCCTCGCGTTTGGCGTGCACGCCCAGGCCCTTGATCGGCAGCAGGCACGAGTCGCGGTTGTGGCCGAGGACACAGTTCTGCTCCTCGCCCCACCGCATCAGCGTCGTCGCCTGCAGCTGCAGCAGCTCGACCTCGGCGAAAACGCCTTCGAGCGAGCCGACCGCCGCCACTTCCTTGACCAGCTCGTCGAGCAGGGCGACGCCCTCGGCATAACGGCCCGAGAACAGCAGCTCCTTCGCCAGCAGCGTGCGCAGCTCGACGACCGCCGGGCCGCGCCGGCCGGCGATCGCGGCCGTGTAGAGCTCGACGCGGCGATCGTTGACGTTGAACCAGAGGTCACGCGGGCCGACGGCCGCGGCGCGCTCGGCGAGCAGCGCCGCCATCGCGCGCGTGCCCGCAGCGGGCTCGGCGGGGGCCTGCGCCGGGAGGCCGCGGCCCGTCGCCAGCAGCCCCACGGCGAGGACGCCCGCGATCAGGCGCAGCCGGGTCAATCCCGGACCTGAAAGAACGCCGATCGGGTGAGCGACGCCTTCCCGTCGTGCACCTGCACGCGCAGCTCGTAGGTACCTGGCGTCAGCGGCGCCAGCGGGATGCGGGTCACCTGCTGGATGCGTCCCTGCGCGTCGCGCTCGCCGAGCGTCACCGGCGCGCTGGTCAGCATGCGGCCGTTGCGCTGGATCTCGATCGTCGCCTGCGGCGCGCTGAAGCCCGCGGCGGGATAGATCGTGTAGAAGAGCCCGAGCTGCTTGTCGCCCGATCGGCTGAACGGCTCGCCACCGCTCGGGTAGATCAGCACGTCGCCGGCGTAGAGCGGGTTGGAGTCCTTGCCTTCGGTGACGCGCTCCATCCTGCCGATCAGCACCAGGCTGCTCATCCGCAGGTCGTGCATGGTCGCGCGCGGCACCTCGATCGTCGAGACGCGCGCGCTCGCGCGCGGCCCGAGGCCGTCGGTCACCGCAACCTCGACGGTGTAGGTGCCGGGGGCGAGCGTCGGCTCGCGGTAGAAGAGGATCTCGCCCTTGCGCGCCGCGGCGAGCTCGTGCAGCTTGCCGGTGAGGTGGTACTGCTGGCTGTCCTTGTGCACCACCTCACCGGCGGCGTTCTTGTAGCGCGCCACCACGATCGCCTCGGCGTCGTAGCTGCTCGTCTCGGGGTGCTCCTCGTAGGTGAGGACGTCGGTCTTGAGCCGCACGACCAGCGGCGAGAGCCCCGGCCGCTTCGCTTCCGGAAAGTTCAGCACGACGCTCGAGAACGGGAACTGGTTGGGCAGCTTGGCCGATTCGAGCGCGGCGAGCGCCGGCCCTTCGTAGCCGAGCACGGGGACGGTCGGCGCGGTGCGCAGCGCGCGGTAGCCGCTGCGCGCGAAGACCGTGAGGCCGGGGCGCTTCACCTTGACGTCGATGGCGCGGAAGCGGCCGTCGAAGTTGGTGTTGGTCGGCGCGTAGGTGATGAGGTAGTGGAAGCGCGTGTCCTCGTCGATCCGCCGCAAGGCGCCGCGCAGGTTGTTGGTGTCACTGACGAGGAAGCCGCCCGTGTCGTGCGCAAGACGCGCGAGGCCCGTCTGCGAGTCCAGCCGCAGCAGGTCTTCGGTTCGCTCGACCAGGCGCATCATCGGCTGGTCGGTGTAGTCGGTCGGGGCTGCCAATTGGCGCAGCCGCTCTTTGTTGGTTTCCTCGATCTCGCGGCGCGTCTCGGTGGTCCCGCTGACGACGCGCAGGCCGCTGGCGTCGATGGCATAGACGGTGATGTTGGCGCGGTTCGCCGACTCGACGACCGCCTGGAGGTTGGCCTCGAGCGCCGGCGAGGCAGGGAGCCCCTCGGAGAACAGGATCAGCTGCTTGCGGCCCGGCATCTCGACCAGCGACTGCAGGATCGAAAACAGGGCGTTGGTCGCGGACGCGCCGCGCTGCTCGCGATCGAGCGTGTCGAAGGCCTGCAGCATCCGCAGCTGGCCGATCACCAGCCGGCGATCCATCTCGACCTGGCCGATGTTGGTACCCGTGGTCGCCAGGCCGGCGCCGCCCTGACTCGAGATCTGCGCCTGCGCCGCTTGGCTCTGGCGATCGAGTGCCTCCCGCCGATCGCGCATCGCTTGCAGGTGGTCGGCATCCGGTTTCTGGCTCGACCCATCGGTCATGACCCGGCGCACCGCCGCTCGGACGAGCGTCGGGTCGTCGGTGTAGCCTTGCAGCGGCTTGACCTGCGGCGAGGTCACGAAGACCCCGATGCGGGCATTGGGCGTCGCCGTCATCGGCAGCGCCTCGAGGGCGGCCTTCTGCGACAGGCTGACGCCTTCCGGCGACAGGGAGTCGAAGACCAGCGCCGTGACGCTGGGGCTCTTGTCGTCGTTCTCGCTCGGCGTATCGTCGGCCGGCGGTGGCGAGGCACCGACGTGCGTGACTCCGCCCGCCTCCTTGAGCGCGACGTTGATGCCGATTCCGGTCCCCCGTGAGACGCGCGTGAACGAGCCAATCGTCTGGGCCCTGCCGTCCTCGCGCAGCTCGAAGTCCGCGGCGGTGAGGTCGGTCACCGGCCGGCCCCTGCCGTCGCGGACGACGACGTCGACGAGCACGGCCGTCGAGTAGGCGCCGAAGGTCGCCCGGGCGCGAGCCGGCTCCTGGCCTCGGGCCCCGACGAGCGCCACCGCGGCGGCGCTCGAGACGATCACGGAGGCGATGCGTCGTATCGGCACGGCAGTGGCTCCCGCGTGGGCGCGCTACGGCGCGACTCTGAACGTGAGCCCGTGGACTGCGCTCTGCGCGCCCTGCTTGACGGCGACGCGGAGCTCGTAGGTCCCGGGGGCGAGCGCTTCGAGGGGAATCCGGCTGACCTGGGCGATGCGGCCCTTGACATCGGCGGCAGCGAGCTCGAGCGGTGCCTCGGCCAGCGGCTTGCCCGAGCTGAGGAGGGACAGCGTCGCGGTCGGCGCGCCGCCGGCCTTGGCCGGGTAGACCACGAAGTAGAACGGCAGCTCCTTTGTCGCCGCCTTCGAGAACGGCTCGCCCATCGACGGCGTCAGCAGCTGGTCGCCGAGGTACAGCGGGCTGCCGGCGACGCGCTGCCCCTCCGGCACCTTCTCGGCGCGCCGGATAGCGACGATGCTGCTCATGCGCAGCGCCTCCAGGTTGGCGGCCGAGACGTCGAGTGTCGAGAGGCGCACCGACGCCTTGTTGGCGAAGGCGTCGTAGACCACGGTCTCGAGCGAGTAATTCGCTGGGCCGAGCACGGCCTCACGGTAGAAGAGGACCTCGCCGCCTTTGCTGTTCGCCATCTGGTCGACGGGCACTTGCAGCTCGTAGCGCTGCGACATCTTCTCGATCACCGTGCCGGCGGCGTCCTTGACGCGGACCAGCACCATGAAGTCAGCGGTGAAGAGCTTGCGTTCGGGCACCTCACGGAACGCGATGCCTGTCGTCGGCACCGTGACCAGGATCGGCACCAGGCCCGGACGGTCGCCTTCGGGAAAGCGGAGCGAGAGCGCCCGCACCGGGAAGTCGTTGGGCGGGCGTGTGCGATCCAGCACCGCGAGCGCCGGCGCCTCGAAGCCGAGCACCGGAGCGGCGCTCGTGCTCGGGCGCAGCGCGAAGTAGCCCTTGCGAGAGCTGACGCGCAGGTCGGTGCGCCGCACCTTGACGTCGACGCTGCGGAACCTGCCGTCGAACGTCGTGTTCTTGGGCACGTAGGTCAGCACGTAGTAGTTCCGCATGTCCGTGTCGATGCGGTTGAAGCCGCCACGGAGGTCGTTGGTGTTGGCGATCAGGAAGCCGCCCGTCTGGTCGGCGAGCTGGTCGAGGCCGCTGTGCGGATCGGCGCGCAGCAGGTCCTCGTTCTTCTCGAGCGCCATCATCATCGGGCGGTCCGAGACGTCGCGGGTCGGATCGCGCCCGAGCGTGATCGCGCTCGCCTCGCGTACGCCCGCGGCCGTCTCCTTGGTAGTGCTGTCGGTGCGCAGGCCGGCCGCGTCCATCGGGTAGATGCTGACGTTGGCGCGGTTGGCCGCGTCGATCACCGACTCGAAGCGCGCCTTGATGTTGGGGGGAATCGCCAGCCCCTCGGTGAAGAACACGACGCTCTTGCGGCCGGGGATGGCCTTCATCGCGCTGACGACGGCCATGAGCGCGTTGGCCGTGGCATAGCCCTGCTCGTCGCGCTCGAGCGCGCTGAAGGTCTCGGCCATCCGGCGCTGAATGGTGGCGAACTGTGCGTCGGCGGCGGCGCCGCCGATGGCCTGCGAGGTGCCGGCCGCGCCGGCCGACCCGGTCATGTTGTTGAGCGCGGTGTTGGTGCGCACGAGCTGCTCGGCCGACTGCGACGACTGCTGCCGCGTCGAGCCGAACGTCGACGTGCTGCGTCCGGCGGCGGCGCTGATCGCATCGCGGATCGCGTCGGCGTCGCGGGTGAACGGCTGGTGGAAGATGAGCGACAGGTCGATGCCGAAGACCGCGATGACGTTGTTCGAGACCTTGGTCTCGCCGATGTACTGCTGCGCCGCTTTGAACGCCATGGCGCGGCCGTCGGAGGTCAGCCGGTCGAAGACCAGCGCCAGCACCTCCGGCGCCTTGCGCGCGGCCTCGCCGGCGGATTCCGTCGGAGCGGCGGCGACTCCCGTGGTTGCGCCGGCTCGCGTCACCGCCGGCTTGCTGACCGCCGTCATCGAGCCGATGTCCTGCCGGACGCCGTCCTCGAAGAGCTGGAAGTCGTCGGGCGTCAGTCCGGTCACCGGGTTGCCGGCGCGGTCGCGGACGACGACGTCGATTACGAGCGCGGTGACGCTCGTCGCCTCGGCCTCGACGGCGCGCTGCGGCGGCGGGGTCTGAGCCGGCGCTGGCTGCTGCGCCGCAAGGTGGGCGACAGCGGCGAACGACAGGATGGCGAGCGACAAGGCGAGGATGCGTCTCACTGGATGTCCTATGGCGTGCGGATGCCCGGGCCCGCCGGGTCGGTGGGAATGCCGCCGACCGAAGCGGTGCCGGTCTGGCTCTCGCGGATCAGGCGATTGAGCCGCGTGAACTCCTGCTGTTCCTTGTCGGCGTCGGCGATGCGGCCGGCGCGGCGATACGCGCGCCCCAGCGTGAAGTGCAGGATTGGGCTGTCGGGTGCGAGCTTGACGCCGGCCTCGAGCTCGCCGATGGCGCCGGCGACGTCGCCGGTCTCGAGCAGCGCCTGGCCGAGCGCGGTCCGCGCCGCGAACTCCGTGGGCGCCTCCTCGGCGGCCTGCTTCGCCCACGGCAGCGCCTGCTCGTACTCGCCGCGGCGGATCTGCGCGAACGCGATCTGCAGCTTGGCGTGCACGTGCTGCGGCGAGATCTTCAGCTCGCGCTGGAACAACTCGATCGCCTTCTCGGGCTGCTCGCCGAGCAGGAAGACGCCGTAGGCGTAATGCACGTTGGGCGTATCGGGATAGCGCGAGCCGAGGAGCGCGAACGCGTTCTGCGCCCCGGCCATCATCCGCGCCGACTGGAAGTAGCGGGCGCGGCCGGCCATGAGCACCAGCTCGCGGCGCGGTCCCGGCAGGTCGGCCGGCAGCATCGGCATGCGCAGCACGGCGAGGCCCAGCGCTTCGATGATGCCCGGCGAGTCGTTGCCCTCGAGGCCGAAGTCGTCGAGCACCTGCAGCGCCTGGTCGAACTGCCCGACGCGGGTCAGCAGAATGGCGCTGTGGTAGCGCGCCACCTCGGTCATCGAGCGGCCGCCGACGACGCCGCGCGCGCGTGCCTCCATGAGGTCGGAGAGCGCCGCATCGTAGTTCTTCAGCCGGAACTCGCACAGGCCCTTGAAGGCCCACGCGGTACCGTTTTCGGGGTGCGCCGCGAGGACGCGGCGGAAGGCGTCCCGGGCCTCCGGGAAGCGCTCGAGCTCGTAGAGCGCCGTGCCAAGGTCCCAGTGCCCTTCCGGCCAGGCGGGGCGGAGGGCCAGAGCCTGCGTGTAGAGCTCGATCGCTCGGTCGAGCTGATTGGCTTCACGCGCCTTGGCGGCCTCGGCGGCCAAGGCATCGAATTTCGAAGAGGGCTTGGGACCAGGCTTGGCCGCTGTGGCCGCGGGGGGGCGCGGCGCCGACCGGGGCGCCGCCTGCGCGGCGGCATCGGCCGGCGCGGCGGCGCCGACGGCGAGCACGGCACCGATCACCGGAAGCCATCTGGCGCGCATATTCTCGAAAGGAGATCTCATCATCCAGTATAGACCTCCGGTCGGCGGCCGCCGGCCGTCTCACGGAGGAACCACCTGGGCTTGGCGACAACATCTCTCGCCGCCAACATGAAAAAAGGGGAGCGCCGACGTGCGCGCTCCCCTCATCACCACCCGAGGCGCCACCGGCCGGAAGAACCAGCCGGAGGACGCCGCGGGCCACGGCTGCCCGCTGGCCCGGTCGCCAGCGGGACGCGGCCTAGAAGTAGTACTTCAGCGCGAACTCGATGATCCGACGCCCGCGCATGATGTTGATCTTGCCGAAGTTGTTGATGGTGTTCTGCGTGAAGCTGAACCCGCCGGTCGGGTCGCAGACATTGTCGACCGTCCCGCCCACACCGTTCGGCACCCCGTTGACCGTCCGGTTGCACGTGCTCTCGAGCGTGAGGTCGAGATCCGAGCGGGTGACGGCGGTCGTCGCAAACGCGCGATTGAAGATGTTGAAGACGCCGACGCGGATCTGGACCTTCTGATCACCCTTGATCGCGAAGTTCTTGAACAGCGTGATGTCGTGGTTCGACCGGGTCGGCGTCCGCAGGTCGTACGGCGGGATCACCTCACCGATCTCACCGAAGGCCGGGAAGCCGATGCAGCTGATGTCGAACAGCCGCTCGCCGACCTTGGTCCCGCCCACACGCGGATCGCAGGTGTAAACCGGCGCCAGCCCGTTGCCCTGGCTGTCGGCGGCCGTCAGCACGACCGCGTCGGGCGTGCCGTAGTAAGCCGCGGCGACGCCGGCGCTGCCAGCCGGCCCGCCGAAGCCGAGGAAGAGTGGCGTGCCGCTCGCCACCGTCGAGATGCCCGACAGCTGCCAGCCGTTGAGCACGCCCTTGGCGATCGGGTTGCCGTCTTCCTTGATCGGATCCGGCAGGAACGCGTTCCACGACAGGTTGAAGACGTGCGTCCGGTCTTCCTGGCGGATGCCGTAGGTGCGTGCGGCGTTGAACGGATCGCGCTGGCGGTACTCGTCACCGAGCGTGCCCTTGGTGCGGCCCAGGGTGTAGGTGGCGAAGTACTGCAGGCGACGGCTCGTCTGGCGGCTCAACGTGACCTGGAGGGAGTTGTAGTCCGACACGCCCTCGAAGTCGCTGACCCTCAGCGACGGGAAATCCGCGTACGGCCTGAAACGGTTGAGCGCCGCGGCGTCGAGGTTCACACGGTTGACCGGGATGCTCAGGTCCGCGTTGCCGACGGTGCCACGCAGCAGGGTGCCCTCGGGGATGGCGTTGCCGTTGACCAGGGTGACCAAGTCGCGGCCGCGGGTGCCGACGTAGGCCGCCTCCAGCACCTGGTTGAACGGGATGCGCCGCGCGAACGAGACGCTGAAGCTGTGCGTCTTCGGGAACGTGAACGAGTCCTGGGTCAGCGTGTTCACGCCGACAGCGCCCAGACGATCCGCCGGGCGGATGAACCGGAGCGTGTCGTAGGTGAAGCCGCGGCCCGTACCGCCCGGGTCCCCCGAGTTGAACACGTCGGCGCCGATCGAGTAGGCCGCAGGCGGCAGACGAAGCGCCTGGTCGTACTCGACGTTGCCCATGTTGCGGTTATAGAACATGCCGTAGCCGCCGCGGAGGACGTTGTTGCCCTGGCCGTCGAGATCCCACGCGATGTTGGCGCGCGGCATCGCGAACGGCGAGCGGTTCGGCAGGATGCCGTCACCGGCGCAGCCCGTGCTGATGTAGCAGTAGCCGTTCAGCACCTCGAACGTACCCGGGTCCAGGAACTCACCACGGCCCGGCTGGTAGGCGGCCGGGTCGAAGTAGGCGCCCAGGCCGCTCAGCTCCGCGTTGTTGGTCCAGTAGCCGGCGCGGACGCCGACCTCGAGCGTGAAGTTGGGCTTGATCTTCCAGGAATCCTGCGCGAAGAAGTCGGTGTTCCACATCCGGAACTCGCCATCCGGCGACTTGGTGCCGGCGCTGTTGAGCGCCGTGATGCGGCCCGTCAGGATGTCGCCGACGGCGTTGCCGGTGCTGCCCGGCGTCCAGCCCGGCCCCGCGAAGACCAGCGCCATCTCTTCGTTGTTCTGGAAGTTCTGCTGCTTCTGCAGACGCGAGACCGAGGCGCCGAACTTGAGGCCGTGCGCACCCGCGATCTTGGTCACCTTGTTCGAGAACGTCAGCTCGTCGTTGTGCGCGTACATGTCGTTGGCGGCCGCCCACATATTGCTGACGCCGCCCCCCCAGCTCGGGATGACGCCCGGGATGTACGGGCTCACGCTGCCGAACGGACCGGGCATCGAGACGCCGTTGCCGGCCAGCGTCATCCTCGACGGATCCTTGTAGGTGTTGTCGAGCGTCAGACGGCTCCAGCTCACCAGCGCTTCGTTGGTCATCGTCGGGCTGAGCACCGAGACGACGCTGCCCGCGACCGAGCGGCCCACGTTGGAGCCGAGGTTCGGCGACGGCAGCGCCACATCCGACGCGCCCCACCACACGCCACGCGCGCCCTCGACCGTTTCCTTCTCACGGGCGATGCGGACGTAGGCCTTGGTGTTGCTCGAGATGTTGTAGTCCAGGCGCGTCTTGAAATCGACGCGGTTGGTCGGCTCGAGCTGGCTGAGGACGTAGTTGAACTGGTTGTTCGCCCGGGTGTGGTTCGGCTCGGGATACAGGTTCACGAGCACCCGGCCGACCGGCGTGATCCAGGGCGACAGGTTGTTGTTCGGCGCCGGCTCGCCGGCGTTCGGCGAGTTGCCCGGGATGAGGACGCCGCCGACGGGCTGGCCGAGGTTCTGGCCGTTCGACGTCGCGAACTCGGAGAAGTCACCCTGGCGCTGCTTGAGCGTCGGCACGACGCCGAATCGCGAGCCCGGATCCACCATCTGGCGCTGCACTTCGAGGCCCGCGAAGAAGAACATCTTGTTGCGGTCCTTGTTGAAGCCCGGGAGCAGGACCGGACCGCCGATGTTGCCGCCGACGTAGTTGAACTTGCTCTTCGGCTTCGCGGTGCCGGTGATGCTGTTCGACCGGTCGTTGGCGGCGAACTTCGAGTCACGGTTGTACACGTAGAGCGTGCCGTGGAACTGCGAGCCGCCCGACTTGGTGACCGCGCTCACGTTCATGCCGCCCGCACCGTACTCGGCCGCGAAGTTCGAGCTCTGGACCTTGACTTCCTGCACCATGTCGTTGTTCAGCGTCACGATGACGCCGCTGTTCGACCCGATGTCGATGAGGGCCGAGCCGTCCAGGCTGACCGTATTGCCCGACGAGCGGATGCCGTTGACGGTGTAGCCCTGGGTGTTGTTCGCGCCGCCGCCGAAGCTCACGCTCTCGAACGCGGTGTTGTCGGGGGTCACGACACCCGGGAGGATGCGGAGGAGCTCGAGGGAGCTGCGCCCCAGGACCGAGAGGTTCTCGATCTGCTCGGCGCGCAGAACGCCCTCGCGGGCGCCGGTTTCGGTCTGGATGATTTCGACCGGGCTCGTCACCGTGATCACGTCGGTCAGGCTGCCGACTTCGAGCATCACGTCGAGACCGCGGGTGTCGTTCGGGCTCAGAACGATGTTCTTCGCCTCGTAACCCTTGAAGCCTTCCAGCTCGACCTTGACCTCGTAGACTCCGTTGAACAGAGACGGGAAGGTATAGCCGCCGCGGTCGTCGGTGACGGCGGTCCGGATCCCCTTCGTGTTCGTATTGGTGATGGTGACGGTCGCCCCGGGCAGCACGCCGCCAGATGCGTCGGTGACCGTGCCACGAATGGTCGCGGTCGTCTGCGCCGCGGCCGTCCCTGGCGTCCCGAGCGTGAACACGGTGGCAAGCACCGCCCACGCCAGAGCCAGGATGGAAATCCTCAAACGCTTACCTTCTTGCACAGGCGTCTCCCCACAAAAGTGGATGTGGCCAAACCAAAATTTTACGAGCGGACCGAGTATCACAAACGCACTATTCGGGTGTCAAGCCGCAAACCCCAGCAAAATGGCCACTTCCGCCGACGGTCGGCCTGTGCAAAACCCCTCGCGCAGTCTGTCTTCAATTCGCCGGATCCCCCAAACACACTAGATTTGGCCTATTGGTCTGACCAATTTTCACAGTAGCGCCAGACCATGTTCCGTTTTTTGGATTTTTTCGCCGTCCCACACTGTCCGAAATTGGCATGCGCACGGCAGCTAAGCGCCATTCCTGCAATGACTTCTGTCTCGGTTTTGGCGGT
>JANOIR010000304.1:0-2480 GCA_031407765.1 Vicinamibacteraceae bacterium | reverse complement strand
CCCGAGATCGTTGAAGGAGTCCGGGCGGTCGCGCAGCGGCGACAGCATGTCCTGGAACTCGTTGATCGTGTCGGGTCCGACGGCGAACACCTGGTTCCCTTCGGGGAAGTCGGGGTCGAAGCCAAATCCCTCGATCATGCTCCAGGGCGCCTCGAACACGTGGAAGCTGGCAGACGAGCCGGTAACGATGGCCACCAACGACCCGGCGTTCGCATACGGCCGCAGGAGGTCGCGGGCCGTCACGAGCACGGCGCCTTTGACGACCTCGCCCATGACGGGCGCATAGACGTTCTTGATGATGTCCATCTGGATGCGCATCGCGCTCATGAGTGACGGCATCGTGAAGAACGTGGCCTGACGGCGCTCGTAGTAGGTTGCCGGGTCGACCGGGTCGGCGGATGCACCCGGCATGCCGGCGTAGAACTGCTCGAGCGGTTCGACGCTGCGCGCCAATCCTGCGGCGCCGAGCGCGCGCTGGATGGCGGCGACCTGCGCGTCGATCAGGCGGGGGATCCGGATCGAGACGAGCTGGTTGACTACGTTGGCGCGCCGGACGATGCCGTGCAGCGACGGCCTGATGGCCATGAGGGCAGCCACCTGGGTCTCGAGCTGCCCGTTGAGCGCCTGCAGCCGCAGGTCGTCGTTCACCGGGCTGTCCGGCCTGAGCTCCGCGAGCAGCGTCTCGGTGGCCTGGATCGTCGCGATCACGTTACGAAGCGCCGTGTTCCAGGCGACGTCCGCCGGGGTCTCCGGGAAGCCGGCGGCCGAGAGCTCGGCGAGCGTGGGCGGGAAGCCGCCTTCCGGAGCAAACGCCGTGCTGCCGGCCAGGCTGCGGAGGTTCAGGCGGCCCCGCGTCGCGACGAGCGCGTCTCGCAGTGCCGGGATCGCCGCAAGCTCGCCTGACAGCAGCGCGGTCTCCAGCCTGCGGATGTCTCCCGCCATGTCCGTCATCACGTCGGCCAGGGCCGAGTACTGCGCAGGCCCGACCGCGCCCGGCCGCGAGACGACGAGCACCGCCGTCGCCGTGTCGCCGGATGGCAATGTCGCCCGCAGCGTGAAGACGCCACGGGTATCACCCGACGTGCTGACGGCGCTGCCGACGAGGGCGGGCGGCGTGCCGCTGCTCTCGCCCGGCGCGGCCGTCAGGGCCAGCGTGACAGGCGGAAGAGGCGCGAGTGGAAGGCCGTCGAGATCGTAGGCTTCCACGGCGAAGGTCGTCGACGCACCCGCCGGGATGACCGCGCGCTCGAATGACAGCGAAATCGCCGGCCCGGTCGACACCGTGACATCGACCGCCGTGGTCGTGCCGACGACCGTGCCCGCCGCTGGATGCTGCGCGGCGACCGTGCCAGGCGCAGCGGTGTTGCTGACCGCCCGTGTCACGGTGCCGAGCGTCAGGCCGCGGGCGGCCAGGAGCGCCTCGGCGTCGGCCTGGCGCAGCCCCACCAGGGTCGGCACGACGGGCTCCACCCCCGCCGACACCTGGAGAGACATCGGCGTCCCCGGCGCGACCAGCGTCCCAGTCGCGGGCTGCTGTCCCATCACGATCCCGAGGGGCACCGTGGTGCTGTAGGCCCGTGCCACGGTGCCGAGCGTCAGGCCGCGGGTGGCCAGGAGCGCCGCGGCGTCGGCTTCGCGCAGCCCCACCAGCGTGGGCACCGCGACGGGTTCCACCCCTGCCGACACCTGGAGATACATCGGCGTCCCCGGCGCGACCAGGGTCCCGGGCGCGGGCTGCTGTCCCATCACGATCCCGACGGGCACCGCGCTGCTGTAGGCGCGTGCCACCGGGGCCACGCTGAGGCCGGCGGCGCGTGTCTGCTCCGCCGCAACGGCCTCGGTGAGGCCGGTGACGGCGGGCGCCGTCACCGGCAACACGACGCTGATCGTGAACGTGAAGACGTCGGACAGGCCGCGACGGTCGAGAACGCGCAGCGTCACCTGACGATCGCCCTGCTGCCCGGCGGTCGGGGTCCACCGGACCAGGCCCGTCAAAGGCTCGATGGTCATGCCGGCGGGGCCGCCGATCAGGTCGAACGTGTGGGTATCGCCGAGGTCCGGGTCGCTGATGGTCGCGCCGTAGACGTACGCGACACCGACGGCCGCCGCGCCGCCCGAGATTTCCTGAATCTGCGGCGGGCTGTTCGGCTGCCGCAGGGTGATGCGAACGACGGCGTCGGTCGACTCCAGTCCTCCATCCCCTGCGCGGTAGGTGAAGCTCGTGGTCCGGTCCGGATCGCCGGGGGCGAAGCTATTCGTCCGAAAGGCGTTCAGGCCGGGCACCAGCCAGTGGTGCGCCTCGGTGGCTGGAATGGTGCCGTCGGCGTTCACGTTCGTCACGTGATAGGTGTGCTGGTTCCAGATCGCCCGCGTGGCGACCCAGTTGTTCCCGGCGCCACCGATGACGAACAGGCCAGTGGCAGTGCCGAAGTATCCGTTGTTGGCCCCGACCACGATCTCGGCGCGACCGTCGCCGTCGA
>JANOIR010000293.1:0-52996 GCA_031407765.1 Vicinamibacteraceae bacterium | reverse complement strand
GCTGCGCATCTCTTCGCCGGGCTTGGCCGTGGCGCGGACGATCCAGTCCTTGCCGCGGAACTGCTTGAGCCGGCCATCCGACACCGCCCAGAGGTCGCCTGGGACCGCGGCGTCGACGCTCGCCATGAGCATTTCCGTCTCGCCGCCGGCGCGCGGCTCGGCGATCGCCTCGACGACGTAGCCGTCGAGCACGTCGACGCTCTTCACCTGTCCGTGGCGGATGGTGACTCCGCCGCCGGGCAACGACCCGATCTTGCGGGAATGCGATTCCTGGATGCCGTCGGCCGGGGCCCAGTAGCGCCAGCCGGCCTGCGCCTGGGCGGCCGCCCCCGACGCCGTGGTGAGGGCGAGCGCCAGGCCCAGGATCGCCGGACGGCGCAGCGCGATCACGCTCACGGCGAGCACGGTTCCCCCGGAATGGCGCACATGGTCCTTGCTCCTGCAATCGGCGTGCGGGTCTGTGGTCTTGATGAACGCCCCACTGTACGCACCCCGCCGATGCCATTGCGGGCATCCGCGCGCAGCCCGCGTTCAGGTTCGGCCGGCCGCCGCCGATTGCTCCGACAGGGCTGCGCAACTCGGCGCGCCCGGAATCGGTGTGCAGTCGCGGCGCCACGGCGCCCGGAGGGTTGCAGGGTCTTGTCGTCCGCGGGCGTGCTCCGCTTCGTGATTCGCCTCGCGGCCGCCATCGCGCTGACCATCGGCGTCATCGCGGCGGCTGCCGCGATGGCTGGTGTGTCGGACGTCGCGCGCGGACAGCCGCCGTGGCTCCACGCGTCGGCCGATGCCTCGCTCTGGCTGGCGCTGGCCGGCTTCGGCGTCCTCGCCACCACCCTCCGCCGCGCCCGCGGGCTGGTCAGGATCTTCGGCACGCTCGTCGTGGCGCTGGTGGTCGCCGCGATCGCCGGTTACTCGATCGGTAGTCCTTCGTCGGGCACGCGCCTCGCGTTCCTCTTCGCCGGCGTGGGCCTGTGCCTGTATCGCAAGCCGCAAGGCGTCGCCCGTGCCGTCCTGATCGGCACGGCCGGCACCTGCGTGATCGCCGTCGCCTCGGTCACGCTGGTCGCGCGCTTCCTCGCCCTCGGCGACGGCCTCCCATGGCTCGGCGGCGCGGCGATGATGTCGGTGCCGATGGCCGCCGCCCTGATCCTCGTGGGCGCCGGCCTCGCCATGCTGTCGTGGTTCACCTCCGGCGACGCCCTGCCGCCACGCGGCATCGAAGTCGCCATGGGGTTGTTCGGGCTTCTGCTGACCGCGGCCTTGTGGCAGGCGACGCTCCACGCCGAGCGCCAGCAGGTACGGCGCGTGGTGCAGGAGAAGGCGGACACGCTGCGCGACGCCACCGCGGCGCGATTGAGCGAGCGGATCAACGCCATGGTGCGGATGGCCCACCGCTGGGAAGTCGGCGGCCAACCGCGGGAAGCGGTGTGGCGTGCCGACGCTGCGATGTACCAGGCCCACTCCCACGACTATCGCTCACTGGTCTGGGCCGACGCCGACGCGATCATCCGCTGGGTGGAGCCGGCGGCCGGCAGCGAGGCCCTCATCGGCACCGACGCGCGTACCACGGTCGAGCGCCGCCTCGCCTTCGAGCGCGCCCGCGATGGCGGGCAGCCGGTGGTCACGTCGACCATCCCGTTGCGGCACGGCCGCGGCTTCATCATCGCGGTCCCGGTCCGGAGCGGCTCACGCTTCGCCGGTGTCATCGCCGCCGTGGTCGACGCCGACGTCTTTTTCGCGCGCATCCTGCCGCGAGGCGCCACGGTGGGGCTCGACGTCCGCGAGGACGACACCACGGTGTTCGCGTCGCGCGCCACCGAGCACGCCGCATCGAGCGCGTTCGCCAGCCAGCCCGTGCCGGTCGGCGCCGGCACCCGCTGGCAGCTGCGCGTGCGGCCGGGCGCGGCCCTGTTCGAGGAACAGCGCTCATTGTTGCCGGTGGCGGTGATCACCGCCGGCATCACGGTGTCGGTGCTCCTGACCGTGGCTGCGTTCCTGCTGGCGTCGAGCCTGCGGCAGGCCGTCTATCTGCGCATGACGCACCGGGATGTGGAGTCGCAGGCGACGGTGCTGCTCGATCACGCCGTGGCGCTGCGCCTGGCGCGCGACGAAGCGGTTGCCGCCACCCACGCCAAGAGCACCTTCCTGGCGACCATGAGCCACGAAATCCGCACGCCGATGAACGGGATCCTCGGCATCGCCGGACTGCTCGTCGACACTCCGCTCAGCGACGATCAGCGCCAGCTGCTGCAGTCGCTCCAACAGTCGGGCGAGAGCCTGCTGACGATCATCAACGACGTGCTCGACTTCTCGAAGATCGAGGCCGGCAAGCTGGCGCTCGAGCGGACAATCCTCAACCCGCGCCTGGTCGTCGAGGACACCCTGCGACTGCTCGCCGTCACCGCCAGGAACAAGCGTCTGTCGCTGACCGGCAGCGTGGCCCCGGACGTGCCGGCCCACCTGTGGGGCGATCCCGGCCGCCTGCGTCAGATCCTGCTCAATCTGATCGGCAACGCCCTCAAGTTCACCGAACGCGGGACGGTCGTGGTGGCCGTGACCGCGGAGTCGTTGACAGTGGACGGCGTCCAGCTGCGGATCGCCGTCACCGACACCGGCATCGGGCTGTCGCCGGCGCAGCAGGCGCGGCTGTTCGAGTCGTTCTCGCAGGCCGACGACTCGACCACGCGCAAGTACGGCGGGACCGGTCTCGGCCTGGCGATCAGCCGGCAACTCGTCGTCCTGATGGGCGGCACCGTCGGGGTCGTCAGCGAGCCGGGACGTGGCAGCACCTTCTGGTTCACGGCGCGGCTGGCGCCGCTCACCGCCGAGGAGCTGGCCGCCGCCGGCGCCGCCTCGCCGACGCCAGACGGGCTCACCCCGTCGCGCCCGCTGTCGGTGCTGCTGGTCGAGGACACGCCGGTCAATCAGATGGTCGGGAGCCGGATGCTGAAGAAGCTCGGCCACCGGGTCGAGCTCGCCTCCAACGGTGCCGAGGCGGTCGCTGCCGTCGCCCGCGGCCGCTTCGACGTCGTGCTGATGGACTGCCTGATGCCCGAGGTGGACGGCTACGAGGCGACGACACGCATCCGCGCCGCCGAGCGTACCGGGCGAATCCCGATCGTGGCGCTGACCGCGAGCGCGACCCTCGAGGACCGCGAGCGCTGCCTCGCCGCCGGGATGGACGACTTCCTCTCCAAGCCGGTGAAGCTCGCCGAGCTTGCCGACACCCTCGCGCGCGCAACGGCTGCCGACACGGAAGCCGCGCGCCTGGCCTCGTAGCCCACCGCCGCCGGCCGCGACTAGCCCACGCCGCTCACAGCTTCAGTTGCGTCGCCTCGTCGAGCTGCGGCTGGAAGAGATCGAGATCGTCCTCGCGCGGTGCGCCCGTGCGGCGCCCGACCCACGCCAACGCCGCCCACAGCGCCGTGAGCACCCCGAGGAGTACCAGCGTGCCGGAGACGGCCAGCAGCGCGCGCGATTCGATCGCCGCGATCGCTTCCGAGCCGACGATCGCTGCGACGAACCATAGCGGCGCCAGCTTGGCGCGGCCGCCGGCGACGTACGAGCTCAGGAACGGCAAGGGATGCGCGGCGGCGAAGCGTGCCTCGATCGCGACCAGCAGGATCAGCAGGCCGACCGCGAAGTGGCCGATGCCTCGCGCCACGCCGAGGAAGGGGAGCTGCGCCAGCAACAGCACCAGCAGGACCGGCAGGCCGACGCCGCAGGCGATGGCGCGCTTCACGCCGGCGACATAGCCGCGCGGATCCGCAGGCCAGGCGAGCTGCACGCTCCACGATGCCGGCAGGTGCGCGGGCAGGCGCATCGCCTGCTCGCAGCCGGCGAGGATGCAGGCGATGAGGAGCGTCTGGGTGCCGAGGAGCGCCGACGGTGCCGCGGTGGAGGGCGGCGCCCGCATCGCGCGGCCGAAGCCGATCGTCGCCAGCGCCAGGCCGAAGGCGGCCGCCACCGCCAGCGCGGCGCGGTGCGGGACGCTGCGCGCCAGCGTTCGCAGCGCGAAGAAATAGCCGGCCCGTACGTCCGGGGCCCGCGCCACCGTCGCCATCACTAGGCGGCCGAGCGCGGATGGCCGCGGCACGCCGCCGCGCTGCGGCGTCCGCGGACGCGCCGCCGGACGTCGGGCATTCCACAGGAACGCGCCGACGGCGAGCGCGGCGACGCCCACCAGCGCCGCCACCGCGACGAGGGCGAGCGGTCGGATGGCGGCACGCGACTGGCGATGAATCGCCCGCGATCGCTCCTCGATCCGCTGGAAGCGCGGCGGCAGCGGCGGCCGCGCCAGCCGCGGGCGCACGCGCAGGTCCACGATCACCGTGCCGGCCAGCACCTCGTGGAGTCCGACGAACCACATCGGCGGGCTGGCGGCGACGCGCCAGTCCGTCGCCGCGGCCGGCAGCCGCTGCTCGGCGACCCGGCCCAGCCAGCCGGGCATGAGCAAGAACGCGGTCGCCAGGACGACGATCAGCAGCGCCTGCAGCCGGGTCGAGACGGCCGGCCACCAGCCGCCGAGCGCGGTGCGCGCCACCTCGCGCAGCGCGAGGATGCTGCAGAAGCCGAACGCACCGGCGCCAATGGTGGCGATCGCGTGGGCCGCCATCAGCCGGAAGGCGCCGGGCACGCTCACCGGCAGCATCGCCAGCGCGGCGCCGGGATGCAGCACCGTCGGCGGGCCGTTCAGCGCGAGCAGTACCGCACCGGCGAGGACGCCCATGGCGGCCAGCTTGGCGCTCACGATCATCGCGCGCGGGATCGGCAGCGGGCCGAGGATGGCTTCGTCGCGCGCGTCGAGGGCCAGGCCATCCCAGGCGACGACCGCCACCAGGGCCAGCAGGATCATCGACATCGTGACGTAGAGCAGCGCGTCATCCACGTAGCCGACCGCGTTCAGGGCCGGCATCACGAACGGGGTCAAGATGAATTTGCTGCCGGTGATGATGGCGATGAACGTGGCGAACGTCGCGAGCCCGGCCAGCCCCAGCGACGCGCTCTTGTGCGCGTCAGCCTGCGGCGACACCAGATCGTTGTCGAACAGCCGCGTCAGGAAGTGACGGGTCAGCAGCCGGGCGCGCGGAGGCGAGCTGCTAGGCATGGGCCCCCACCACGTCGGCGATGGCCTGCGCGGTGCGCTCGGGATCCTCGTGCCGCACCAGCTCGGCGAAGACGTCCTCGAGCGAGCTGTGCGATCGCAGCGCGCGCAGGGCGGTCACCGAATCGTCGGCGACGACGCGGCCGCGCCGCAGCACGATCACCCGGCCGCAGACCTTCTCGACCGCCTCCAGCACATGGGAGCTGTAGATCACGGCCTTGCCGCGCCCGGCGAGGATCCGGATCAGATGGCGCAGCATCAGCGCCGCGGTGACGTCGAGGCCGGACTCCGGCTCGTCGAGGATCACCACGTCGGGGTCGTGCAGCAGTGCGCCGGCAATCAGCACCTTCTGCCGCATCCCCTTCGAGTAGCCGCTGATCGGCTGCAGCGCGGCGTCGCCGAGGCCGAGCAGATCGAGCAACGCGGTGATGCGCGCGTCGAGCAGACGCGGCGGCAGCTCGCGCAGCCGGCCCATCAGCTCGAGGTGCTCGCGGCCCGACAGGAACGGATAGAGATGGGCCTCCTCTGGCACGTAGCCGAGACGCCGGCGGTAGCCGACGAGATCGGCGGTGATGGGGCGATCCTCGAAGAGGACGTGGCCCTCAGACGGCTCGACCAGGCCGGTCAGCATCTGCACCGTGGTGCTCTTGCCGGAGCCGTTCGGGCCGAGGTAGCCGAGGACGTCGCCGGGCCGGACGACGAAGCTGACGTCGTCGACCACGCGGCTGCCCGAATAGCGTTTGACGAGGTGACGCGCTTCCAGCATCAGGCCCTCCTCGATCACGGCGCGACTGAGGCCGGGCGGACGCCGGCCCTGACGGACGGCGGATTGGACACCGAGGGCACCGCGTTGGTTCCGCCTGCAGCGGCGGCGCGGCGGAGCGGTTCAGGTAGAATCGGGCACCCCGATGCCCGCGCTCTACGACGAGCTCACGCCCTGGTATCACCTGGTCGATCCGCCGGAGGACCACGCCGAGGAAGTCGCCTGCTTTCTCGAGGCGTTCGGCCGCGCGATCGTCGGACCCGCGGCGACGCTGCTCGAGCTCGGCTCCGGCGCCGGGCACAACGCCTGTCATCTCAAGGCGCACGTCGCTTGTACGCTCACCGACATCTCCGAACCGATGCTGGCGCTCAGTCGCGCCCGCAACCCCGAGTGCGAGCACGTCACCGGTGACATGCGGACCCTGCGGCTCGAACGCCGCTTCGACGCCGTCCTGGTCCACGACGGCGTTACCTACATGACCACCGAGCCCGATCTGCGGGCGGCGATCGAGACCGCGTTCGTCCACACGCGCCCAGGCGGCGCCGTGATCTTCACGCCGGACGATATCGCCGACACCTTCGTCGATCACACCGAGCTATTCGAACGCCATGACGGCGATCGCGCGCTGCGCTATCTGGAATGGTCGTGGGATCCCGTGCCGGGCGACGACAAGGCGCGCACCGACTACGCGCTGCTGCTGCGCGAGGGCGGTGAGGTGCGGGCGATCCATGATCGGCACGAGACGGGACTGTTCCCGCGAGCGACGTGGATCCGGCTGCTCGGCGAAGCTGGGTTCGCGGTCGAGATCGTGGGCCGGCCGATTGGCGACGGCGAAAGCGACGAGGTCTTCCTGTGCCGCAGATCCGTGGAGTCCCGGTAGTCCTCATCGGGCTGATCGCGATCGCGCTCGCGCTCGCCGTCGGGCTCGCCGGTCCGCCGGTCGACGCACAGGCCCGAGCCGGCGCCCCGCCGGCGTCGCCGTCGGCGCCGCTGAGCCGCGACTGGAAGCGGCTGCGGACACCGAACCTGACGGTCGTGGGCAACGCCACCGCTGGCGACCTCCGGCGCGTCGCCGAGGAGATGGAGCGTTTTCGCTCCGCGATCGGCAGCTTCGCACCCGGGATGAACCTCGATTCGCCGCTGCCGACCATGGTCGTGGTCTTCCACGACGATCGCGGCCTGACGCCGTTCAAGCCGCGCAACCGCGGCCGGCCGCTGGATTTCGTGGCCGGCTACTTCTCGCCGCTGCCGGAGCAGCACCGCATCGTGATGTCGGGCACCGGCCGGCGGGAGTTCACCTACTACGTGATCTTCCACGAGTACACGCACCTGCTGGTGAACCAGAACGTGCGCCGCGTGCCGCTCTGGCTGCACGAGGGCCTGGCCGAGTTCTACAGCACGTTCGCCGGCAGCGAGCAGGACGGGCGCACGATCATCGGCCGGCCCATCCCGTGGCGGGTCGCGACCCTGGCGGCCTCGAGCCCGTTCCCACTGGCGAAGTTCACCTCGCCGGCGGCCCTCGCCGAGCTCCTGCGCGATCCCCTCGCCATCGATCGGTTCTACGCCACCGCCTGGGCGTTGACCCATTACCTCATGGTCGGCGAGGGCGGCGCGCTGCGTCCGAAGCTGCTGGCCTTCGTGAAGGCGTGCGAGACCGGGCAGGATGCCGGCGTCGCCTTCACGTCGGTGTTCGGCGACGACCTGGCGCTGCTCGACAAGAAGCTCGGCGCGCATGCCATGCAGCTGAAGCTGCCGGCGATCCAGTTGCCGGCCAGCGACGTCAGGATTTCGCTGGCAGCCGAGCCGATGTCGGAGGTCGACGCGCAGCAGATCCGCGCCGATCTGCTGGTGCGGACCGGGGCCTTCGACGAGGCCGCGCCGTACATGGCGCGGGCGCTGGCGCTCGATTCGCAGCACGTCGAGACGCGGTTGACGAAGGCGCGCAGCCTGCTCGCCCAGGATCGTGCGGCGGACGCGCTCGACCTGCTCAGCGCGCCGGATCTGGTGCCCTCCAACCGCTTCGACGTGGCCCTCCTCCGCGCCGACGCGTCTCGCGAGACCGCGCACTACGCCGACGCAGTGGCGGCCTACGAACGTGCCATCCGCGTGCAGCCCGAAGCCGCGGCCGCCTACTACGGCCTCAGCCTGGCGCAGATGGCGCTGGAGAGCCGGACCGCTTCAGCGACGTTCAGCCGCTGCCTGACGCTGCGGCCGGGCGCCGAGTGGTACTTCGCGCGCCAGGTCGACGCGCTGCGGATGGGCGTCGACACCTACGTCGTCTCCGACGCCGTCAACTACATCCGCCTCCAGGGCTGGCAGACCGACGCGAGCAGCTACGCGATGCTGGCCGCGGCGTTCACGCAGCGCCGGCTGAAGAAGCCCGAGGCCGTGGCGGCGACGCTGAAGGAGATCGCGTCCCACCGCAAGGCGGACGACTGGGTGATGGCGATCGTGAAGTTCCTGGACGGGACGCTGAGAGGCGATGCGCTGATCGCGAAAGCGAAAGGCGACGGCCAGCTGACCGAGGCGCGCGCCTACGTCGGCATCGTCGCCAGCATCGACGGCGACGTGGCGACCGCGAAGCCGCACCTCGAATGGGTGACGACGTCGGGCCGCAAGGACTACACGGAGTACCGGCTCGCCCTCGGCGAGCTGCGACGGCTGGCGACGCCGAGGAGCCCGTGATGAAACACCCACGGCAGTCGACGGCCGATGCATCCCGCCTCGGCCGTCTTGGTGCTTCGCGGGTGTTTCACCACGGGCTCCTACGCCTCCTCGGTGAGGAGGATCTCGGCGAAGCGATCCAGCACCCGCATCGTCGCCGCGAGATCGCGCGCCGAGGCGCCCGAGAGAAGCGTGTCGGCAGCGGCTTCGACCGAGTCCGGCTGTGGCACGTCGAGGGCGCGGCCCCGTCGCGTCAGGCCGATGGTGACGCGGCGGGTGTCCGCGGGATCGCGCCGGCGCTCGATCAGGCCGCGCGCCTCCAGGCGGCGCAAGCTCGCCGACAGCGTGCCGGGATCGACGTGCAGGGCGCGCGCCAGGTGGCCTGCGGCCACGCCGGGGAAGCGGCCGAGGAAGCGCAGCACCAGTCGCTGCGGCGCGGTCAGTCCGATCGCCTTCTCCATGCGGCGCGAGCGCCGCTCGAGGGCGTGGCTGGTCCGCCACAGGCACTGCAGGAACTCGAGCGATCCGCGCACGCTGATGCTCGCGTCGAGCCGCGCGTTCACGATCGTGCTCCGCTGCGCCGGGGCATCCGGGCCGTGTCGGCGACCCGAAGCGAAACCAGGTGCTCGAGCAGGGTGTCGATCTCCTGCTGCTGGCGCAGGTAGTAGCGCGCCGCCGAGGTCCGCGAGCGGCCGATCCGCACCGTGAACAGGCGGCCCGGCTGATCGATGCGGAACACGTCCTCGTCGGTGACGTCGTCGCCGACGTACATGGCGATGTCGGCCTCGGTGCGATCGCGCAGCGCCACCAGCGCGTCGCCCTTGCTCGGTGCCGCCTCCGGCACCACGTTGATGACCAGCTTGCCGGGGATCACCCGCATCGGCACCGGCAGCCCGTCCACCGCGCGCCGGATCGCCTCGCGCGCCTTCGGCTTCTCGCGGGCGCGGCGGTAGTGCACGGCGAGCGTGTAGCGCTTGTTCTCGATGTCGATGCCGGCGAGGCCTTCGAGGGCGGTCTCGAGCAGGGGATGGGCTCGCACGACCTGCCGCTCGAATGTGGCGAGCCGGGTGCCGGGCTCGAGCCCGTGGTTGCCGATCAGGTAGCGCACCCGGGCGCCGCTGAGGCGCCGCGCCACGTCCGCCTTGGCCCGGCCCGAGATGACCGCGCTCGGATAACGCTCGCACACGGAGCTGAAGAGGCGCGCCGTGCGCGCCCGCATCGCCGCGTGGTGCCGGTTGGCGACGATCGGCGCGAGCGTGCCGTCGAAGTCGAAGGCCAGCAGCACGTTCGACCAGGCGAGCTGATCGAGCAGCACCCGATTCTCCCGCGTGAGCAGCGCTTTCATGTCGTGTCGCCGGCGCGCAGTGAAAGCATCGACGACAGCCGGCCGGTGATCCGCTCTTTGCGACGCAGCTCGGCGGCGTCGACGATCATCCGCCCCGCCCACCGGTAGACGTTGAACTCAGAGACCAGGCGGCGCATCGAGCGCATCCGCTCACGCTGCTCGTCGGCCGGCATGCGCAGCGCAAGGGCCAGCGCGTCGCTGGCCTGGCCGAGATCGTAAGGGTTCACGATCAGGGCTTCGGTGAGGTCGCGGGCGGCGCCGGTGAACTGGCTGAGCACCAGCACGCCCTGCTCGTCGTCGCGGGCGGCGACGAATTCCTTGGCGACGAGGTTCATGCCGTCGTGCAGGCTGCTGACGTAGCACACCTCGGCGGCGCGATAGTAGCGGAACACCGCTGCCGGCTCGTGGTGAGACTGCAGCAGCACGATCGGGCGGTAGGTGCCGACGCCCCAGGTGTCGTTGATCGAATCGGCGACGGCACGCACGCGCTCGTTCAGCTCACGGTAGCGATCGATCTTGGTGCGGCTCGGCGCGGCCAGCTGCAGGAAGGTGAAGCGGCCGCGGAACTCGGGGTTGCGGCGCAGCAGCTCGCCGACCGCGGACAGCCGCTCCTCGATGCCTTTGGTGTAGTCGAGGCGATCGACACCGACCCCGAGCAGCGCGTCCGGCGCCAGTCCGAGCTCGCGCCGTACGTCCTGGTGGGCCTGGGCCACCGGCACGGCGTCTTCCAGCCAGCGCACCGGCCACTCGATCGAGATCGGGTAGGGGCGCACCAGGGTCCTGCGCCCGCCCTGGACGACGGCCGTCGACTCGCGATCGATCCGGCTCTCCATGAAGGCGTCGACCGAGTCGATGAAGTTGTTGCAGTGGAGCTGCGTATGGAAGCCGACCACGCTCGAGCCGAGCAGGCCCGAGATCAGCTCCTCGCGCCACGGGCAGATGCCGATGCGCTCGGCGTTCGGCCACGGGATGTGCCAGAAGGTGATGATCGTCGCCCGCGGCAGCGTCTCGCGGATCATGCGCGGAGCGAGGGCGAAGTGGTAGTCCTGGACCAGCACGATCGGGTCGTCGCGGTCCACTTCCTGGCACACCGCGTTGGCGAACTTGCGGTTGACCGAGACGTAATAGTCCCAGTCCGCCGAGCGGAACACCGGCCGCGTGTGGGCGACGTGACAGAGCGGCCAGAGCCCTTCGTTCGAGAGGCCGTAGTAGTAGCCGTTCTCCTCCTCCTCGGTCAGCCAGACGCGGCGCAGCAGGTAGGAGCCCTCGCCCGGCGGAACCGGCACGCGATCCTTGATGTCGACCGTCTCGCGATCGGCGGTCCCGCTGCCGTGCGCGACCCACACGCCGGAGCAGGCGCGCATGACCGGCTCCAACGCGGTGACGAGGCCGCTCGCCGGATGGATCACCTTGTGGCCGCCGTTCGCCTTCATGTGCATGTAAGGCTCGCGGTTGGCGAGGATGACGATGCGCTCGCCCTGCAGGAACTGGCGCAGCGTCGCGCGCAGGCGGGCCGGACTCCACACGCCGGCGACGCGCTCGCGCTCCTGCGCCAGCCGCTCGGCCAGCGCGCGCACGTCGCGCATCAGCGGCTGGAAGGCCCCCTTGGCCTCGCCGGAGAGCGCCTTGCGCAGGCCTTCCGTCCAGTCGATCCAGGCGAAGCGGGCCGCGATCACGGTGATCAGCGCAGCGCCGCAGGCCAGCACGAAGAACGACAACAACAGGAAGTTGCGGGTCGTCGTCTCCCGTTCGCCCAGGTAGCGCATGTCGTGCACCAGCACGACTGCGCCGACCGCTTGTTCGCCGCTCTGCAGCGTGGTGATCGAGAGATGGACGCGGCCCGAGGGCAGCTCGGAGGTCATCGACCACGACCGTGCGTCGGGCGACTCGGTGCGCATCCGGCCGAGGAGCGCGCGGCAGGTGAACTCGGTGGGGTAGGCGTCGGTCGAGGCCAGTAGCTCGCCGCGCGGCGAGCAGGCGGCGGCGCCCATGATGCGCTCGTCGCGGGTGATCCGCGTCAGCGCGTCCTTGATGCGCGGGCGGCCGTCCGGCCACTGCCCGTCGAAACTGTCGTTGGCCGCGGCGACGGCAAGGCGCGCGCGCAGCGCGAGATCGTCCTCGGACCACCCGCGCATCATCCCGGTCAGGAGTGAGTAGCCGACGCCCGTCAAGGCCGCCAGCCCAGCCACGAGCACCAGGATGAACTTCGCCGTCCGACCCATCGACCCGGATCTGTATCACAGTCGCCAGATGGTTGGATGTCCAAGGATGGTGTGCTATACAGCGGCATGTCGCTCGCGGACATCGGGCTCATCGGCAACTGTCAACTCGCAGCTCATGTACGGCGCGACGGCGCGATCGTGTGGTGCTGCATGCCCCGCTTCGACTCCGCGCCGATCTTCGGGTCGCTGCTCGACGAGGACGGCGGGCAGTTCACCATCGGGCCAGCGACGCCGGCCCACGGCGTGCAGCGCTACCTGGCTAACACCAACGTCCTCGAGACGCGCTTCGAGGCGCCGGAAGGGGCCTTCCGCGTTCTCGATTTCGCGCCGCGCTTCCTGCAGTACGAGCGCAGCTTCCGGCCGACCAAACTGGTCCGTGTGGTCGAGCCGCTGGCCGGCACGCCCCGGATCCGTGTGTCGTGCGATCCCGTGCTGGGCTGGTCCAAAGCGCGGCCGCACCGCGAAGCCGGCTCGCACCACATCAGCTATCGCGGCTTTCCGACCGAAGTGCGCCTCACGACGAATGCGCCGCTGTCCTACCTCGACGGCGAGCCGTTCGCACTGACCGAGCGCAAGCACTTCGTCTTCTCGTGGGGGGCGCCGGTGGAGGAGGCCCTCGAGCCGCTGGTCGATCGCTTCCTGAACGAGACGATCTCGTACTGGCGGACCTGGGTGAAGCACTGCGACGTGCCGTCGATCTTCCAGGAGGAAGTGATCCGCTCGGCGCTGGTGCTCAAGCTCCATTGCTTCGAGGACACGGGCGCGATCGTCGCCGCGCTGACGACGTCCATCCCGGAGTCGGCCGGCTCGGGCCGCACCTGGGACTATCGCTACTGCTGGTTGCGCGACGCCTACTACGCGCTCGGCGCCTTCCGGCTGCTCGGCCACTTCGAGGAGCGCGAGCAGTTCATCCACTTCCTGCTCAACGTCGCCTCCGGCGCGCCGGGGCTCGATCTGGCACCGCTCTATCGCATCGACGGCCGCACCGATCTGGAGGAGTCGATCCTCACCAACTGGGGCGGCTACCGCGGCGAACAGCCGGTCCGCGTCGGCAATGCCGCCGCGCTGCACAAGCAGCACGACGTCTTCGGCGAGATGGTGCTGGCGTTGACGCCGCTGTTCCTCGATGCGCGCTTCCGCGAGCAGGTGACGCCGCCGGTGCTCGACCTGGTCACCGAGCTGACGCGACGCGCCGTCGCCGTCGCCGGCACACCGGACGCCGGCATCTGGGAGCTCCGCACCGAGTGGCGCCCGCAGACCTTCAGCTCGCTCATGTGCTGGGCCGCCGCCGATCGCATGACCCGCATCGCCCAGAAGCACGTGCCGGTCCTGGTCGCAGAGTTCGCCGCGGCGGCCAACAAGATCCGGCGCGAGATCCTGGAACACGCCGTCCACCCGGAGCGCGGCAGCCTGGTCGCCGACTATGGCGGTCGCGAAGTCGATGCGGCCCTGCTGCAGGCGGTGACGCTGCGGCTGCTGCCGCCGAACGAGCCGCACGCAATGCGGACGGTCCAGGCGATCCTCGCCGACCTGGACGACGGTGGCTGGCTGAAGCGGTATCGCACCGACGACGGCTTCGGCACGCCCGACGTCGCGTTCTCACTGTGTACCTTCTGGCTGGTCGAGGCGATGGCCCGGCTGGGGCTCGACGTCGATGCCCGCGCCGCGCTCGATCGCGTTCACGGCATCCAGTCGCCGCTCGGCCTGCTGTCGGAGGACGTCAAGGCCTCGACCGGTGAAATGTGGGGCAATTTCCCGCAGGCGTACTCCCACGTCGGCCTGATCCACGCCGCCTTCGCGGCGGCGCCACGCTGGGGCGAGTACGGATCCTGAGACGTGCCGATTACACTGGAGACTTAGGGCTCGACGAGACCTGACTGGAGGCTTCCATGATCCGCCACGCGCCCCTGGCGCTGTCGCTGCTTCTCGGGTTGGCGTCCGCCGCGCAGGCGGGGCCGGCACGCCAGTGCGTCGATCAGTCCGAAGCCCTCGTCGGCCAGCGTGCCAGGCTGATCGACAAGGACCTCCCGGCCCCGCGCAGGCTGCGGAGTGTTCAGCCCGCCTACCCGACCCGTCCTGGCTCGTCGAAGATGGCGGCGAGCATCTGGATCGGTGAGGCGCTCGTCGATCAGGATGGGAAGGTCCGCGACGTCTGGACCATCCGTCCACTGCGTTTCGAGCCGGCGTGGCCGGAATTCGAGGACGCGTTGCGCGCCAGCATCAGGCAGACGGTCTACGAGCCCGTCGTGATCGACGGTAAGGCCGTTCCTGTCTGCATAACCATTGTCGTCAACAACCACATCCAGTAGCAGAGCGCCACAGCACGGGCTCTAGCCACCTACTCCGCGCGCAGCGCGTGGATCGGATCCACCGACGCCGCCCGCCGGGCCGGAATCGCGCTGGCGACGAGCGCCGCGCTGCCGAGCAGCGCCGCCACCGTGACCAGCGTCGCCACATCCCATGGCGGCGTGTCGAACAGCAGCTTGCGCATGAACGTCGCGGTCGCGACCGCACCGGTCAGGCCGACCGCGATGCCGACCAGGGCCAGGCCGCCGGCCTCGCGCAGGATCAGGCGATACACGGTGGCCTGTCCGGCGCCGAGCGCGATGCGCACGCCTATCTCGCGCGTCCGCTGGCTCGCCGAGTAGGCGATCACCCCGTAGAGGCCGACCACGCCGAGCACCAGCGCCACCGCCGCGAAGGCACCGACCAGCCACGCCGAGGATCGCTGCAGATAGGCCGCCGGCGACGAGCCGATCCGCGTCTCCATGACCGCTTCGCCGAACACGCCGAGGTCGGGGTCGACCTGGCGGATCGCCGCAGCGAGGGCGGGCACGACCTGCGCCGGATCTTGGCTCGTCCGGACCACGACCGAGAAAAACGTGTCGGGGCTCTGTGCGATCGGCAGGTAGATCGCCGGCCAGATGTCGGCGTTGAGGGGGCCCTCCCGCACGTTGTCGACGACGCCGACAATCTCCTTGATCGAGTCAGGCGTCAGCGACGTGTTGCCCAGGCGCTGGCCGATGGGGTTCTGGTTCGGGTAGTAGAGATCGGCGAGCGCCTTGTTGATGACCGCGATCTTGGGTTTGGTCGCGTCCTCGGCCGGCGTGAAGTAGCGTCCGTCGAGCAGCGTCGCGCCGATGGTATGGAGGTAGCCGGGGCTGACGTCGCGCTGGTTCGCCTCGTTGTGCTCGCCGTGGTAGGGCCGGCCGACGAAGCGCAGCCACGTCGTGTTGCCGTTCATGGTGACGGGCAGGACGCTCGTCAGGCCGGCTGACGTGACACCGGGAAGAGCCGCGGCCTTCCGCTCGACGTCCAGCGCGAGCCGCTCGGCGGCCCCAGGCTTGCTCAACCGCTCTCCTGGCGCCGCAACGCGCACGACGGCGAGGTGGTCGGGACGGAAGCCGAGCTCGACGCTGAGCAGTCGGTAGAGGCTGCGCCCGAGCAGGCCCGCGCCTGCGAGCAGGATCATCGCGGTCGCCAGCTCCACGACGACCAGCTTCGCGCCGATCCGTCGCCACGTGTGCCCGGACGCGCCGCGCCCCCCGTCGGCCATGCCGACCCTGACGTCGGTGCCCGCGTGCACCAGCAGAGGACCGAGCGAGAAGATGCCGAGCGCGATGAGCGCGACGACCGCGGCGCCGGCGGCGACCGCGCCGTTGACGCCGAGGCCGTCGAGGAACGGCAGCGTCGCGCGCATGTCCGTCGGGATGAGGCCGGCCATCAGGCGCATGCCGGCGTCGGCGACGAGAAGCGCCAGCGCGGCGCCGATGGTGACGAGGACCCCGGCCTCGGTCACGAAGTGGCGGACGATCCGGGCCCGCGAGGCGCCCAGCGCGAGCCGCACCGACAGCTCGCGGCGCCGCGCTTCGGTCCGCACCAACAGCAGGCTGACCACATTGATGCAAGCGATGACGAGCAGCAGCCCGGCGCCGCCGAGCAGCAGCCACAGCGTCGGCCGGATGTCGCCGACGATGATGTCGGCGAGCGGAGCGACGACGGCGCCCTGGTCTCGATTGGAGTCCGGGTACTGGCCTTCGAGCTGTCGGGCGATCACGGCCATCGCGGCGCTGGCGTCGGCGATGGTCACCCCGGCCTTGAGGCGCCCGACGCCGTACAGGCTGTGGCAGCTGCGCCGCACCATGCAGCCGCCCGTTGCGTCCATCGGCGTCCAGAACTCGGCGCCTTCGCCCGGTGCGAACTGGAACGTGCGCGGCAGCACGCCGATGACGGTGTAGCTGGCGCCGCTCAATGTGACGCCGCGGCCGACCACGGTCCGGTCGCCGCCGAAGCGCTCCTGCCAGGCGCGATGGCTGAGGACGGTCACTTTAGCGGGAGCGGTCCCGGCTTCGGCGTCGGTAAAGTCGCGGCCGAGGATCGGCTGGACGCCGAGCGTCCGGAAGAAGCCGCCGCTGACCTGCATTCCCGGCACCATCGCGCTGCCGCTCGGCGTCGCCAGCATGTGGCCGCGCTGTGAGTAGGCCTCGAGGCTGGCGAAGACGGTGTTCATCCGCTGCCAGTCGCGGAAGTCCTGGTACGACAGGTTCGAGCGCGGGAACTGCGGGTTCGTCTCCATGACGTCGACGAGTCGATCCGGCTCGGCGTAGGGCAGTGGGCGCAGCAGCGCGGCCTCGACGAAGCCGAACACCGCGAGACAGCCGCCCATGCCGAGGGCGAGGACGAGGATCGCGGTGGCCGCGAGCCCGGGGTTCTTGACCAGCTGTCGCAGCGCCAGGCGGATGTCCTGCAGCGTGTGCTCGACGACCGGCACCGTGCCCTGATCGCGATAGGTCTCTTTCATCACTTCGAGTCCTCCGAGAGCGACGAGCGCCTGCCGGCGGGCTTCGTCCGGAGCGAGGCCGCGGCGGATGTTGTCGTCGACGTGCAGGGCGAGATGGCTGTCGATCTCGTCGGCGAGCGCGCGCTCGCGGGCGCCGCGGCGGACCAGGCCGGTGAGGCGGACGACGGCGCGGCGCAGCGCCCTCACTGGGCCCGCTCCGGTGCGAGGAAGCGCGCGAGGATGGCGGTCGTCTCTTCCCAGCTCCGCTCCTCCTGGGCGAGGAGCCGGCGGCCGGCCCGGGTGATGGTGTAGAACTTGGCGCGCCGGTTGTTCTCGGACGCTCCCCACTCGGCGGCGATCGCCCCCTCTTGCTCGAGCTTGAGGAGCGCCGGATAGACCGTGCCGTAGTTCAGCGACAGCTTCTCGCCGCTGGTCTGCTCGATGCGCCGGGCCAGCCCGTAGCCGTGCTGCGGCCCCATCGTCGCCAGCGTCTTCAGCACCATCAACGCGAGGGTGCCCTGCCAGACGTCTGTTTTATCCCCCATCGCACCCTCCGCCGCCCACGTGCGGGCGCCGCCGCGCGCTCAGCGCGGCGTGACGAATGGCGAGGACGGAGTCCGGAGCCTTCGTCCGGTCGATGCGCGAAGGCGCGTCGGCAAATAGCTGACCGCACGTTCGAAGGGCGGCACGCGCCTGCGCGTGAGAGCGCAGGCGCCAACCAGATAGCGTGCCCTGCCAGACGTCGGTTTTGTCGCCCATCAGTCCTCCCGCCACGTCGCGGATGCCTCGAAATACCCGGTAGCCGCCGCGGTTGGCGCCGCTGCGCCGTGTCCCTCGTATGGCTAGGCCATAGGTTAACCTATGGCCACACCATAGGACGAGGCCGGGGCCCGGAAGGTTGCACCGAGGTTGCCGCTCTGGCGCCAGGCAGGTTGCCGGGACTGGACCAGGTGGGAGCCTGCCCGTCGATCCGCTATCATGGAGAGTTGGGCTACGGTGTCCAGGCCCCAGATTGAGGAAAGGCGCAGATGATCGCGGTCTCGAACGTGTCCATGCGGTACGGGTCGAAGGTGCTCTTCGACGAGGTGTCGACGACGTTTTCGCCGGGGCGCCGCTACGGCCTGACCGGACCGAACGGCGCCGGCAAGTCGACCTTCATGAAGCTGCTGTCGGGCGACCTGCAGCCGCAAAAGGGCAGCGTGGCCCGGCCCGGGCGGCTCGGCAACCTGCGCCAGGACCAGTTCGCCTTCGACGCGCATCGGGTCATCGACACGGTGATCATGGGCAACGCCGTGCTCTGGTCGGCGCTGGCCGAGCGCGACCAGCTCTACGCGCAGGCCTCACTCTCCGACGCGGACGGCATGCGCCACGGCGAGCTCGAGGGCATCATCGGCGAGCACGACGGCTACTCGGCCGAGAGCGACGCCGCCATCCTGCTGGCCGGCCTCGACATCCCCGACGGCCTGCACGAGCGGACGATGGCCGAGCTGCAGGGCGGTCAGAAGGTCCGGGTGCTGCTGGCGCAGGCCCTGTTCGGCCACCCGCAGGCGCTGCTCCTCGACGAGCCGACCAACCACCTCGACCTCGACTCGATCCACTGGCTGCGCGAGTTCCTGGTCCGCTACGACGGCACGCTGATCGTCATCTCACACGACCGTCACTTCCTGAACGCGGTGTGCACGCACATCGCCGACATCGACTACCAGACGATCATCACCTACACCGGCGGCTACGACGACATGGTCGTCGCCAAGACCCAGATCCGCTCGCGGCTCGAGTCCCAGAACGAGCAGCGCGAAAAGAAGATCGATCAGCTGAACGACTTCATCGCCCGCTTCTCGGCCGGCACCCGTTCGAGCCAGGTGCAGTCGCGGCGCAAGGAAGTCGAGCGCCTGCAGACCGCCGACCTGGCGCGGTCGAACATCCAGCGGCCGTTCATCCGCTTTCAGATGCACCGGCCGTCCGGCAGGATGGCCTTCGAGTGCGAGGCCGTGACCAAGACGCACGGCGGGAACGCCGTGGTGGCGGGTTTCGACGCGGTGGTCAACCGCGGCGAGAAGATCGTGCTCGTCGGCCGGAACGGCCTCGGCAAGACGACGCTGCTGAAGGCCCTGCTCGCCGACGCACCGGGGCTCCCGGCATCACCCGCCGACATCGACCGCGGCAGCGTGCGCTGGGGCCACGAGGTGTCGATCGGCTACTTCCCGCAGGACCACACCGGCAGCATCGCCAAGGGGCTGACCGCGGTGGAGTGGCTGCACCAGTTCGATCCCGCTGCCTCGCGGCAGGACATCCACGGCCTGCTCGGGCAGATGCTGTTCAGCGGCGAGGAGGGCCACAAGCCCACCGAGGCGCTGTCCGGTGGCGAGACGGCGCGCCTGCTCTTCTGCCGGATCATGCTGCAGAAGCCGAACGTGCTGGTCCTCGACGAGCCGACCAACCATCTGGACCTCGAATCGATCAACGCGCTCAACGTGGCGCTGCAGCGCTACGAAGGGACGGTCCTGCTGGTCACGCACGACCAGGATCTGATGGAAGAAGTCGGGACGCGCGTCTGGCACTTCGACCGGGACGGCGTCCACGACGTCAAGGGCACGTACGAAGAATTTGCCGCTTCGCAGGCGTAGCGATCCAATACACCTCCGGGAGTTGTCCGGGACAGGCTCCGGGACAGGCTCCCGGACGGTGTCCCGGACGGTGTCCCGGACGCTACCAGCAGAGGCCCTGGTAGGCGGCTTTGACGTCGGCGAGGTTGCCCGGCGTGCGGACGAGGTCGACGACGACCTGATCGGCGCGGGTGCGCGTCAGCGCCTCGGTGAAGTCGGGTGACGCGTTGCCGAGGACGAGCAGGTCCGAGTCCGCGACCACCTCGTCGACGTCATCGCACATCAGCCGCGCCAGATGCGGGATCTGCTCCTCGATGTAGGCGCGGTTGGCGCCGATCAGCCGCCCGATGGTGATGTTGCGATCGAAGATCCGCAGCGGGTAACCCTTGCCGAGGAGGGCCTCGGCGAGAATCACGAGCGGGCTTTCGCGCAAGTCGTCGGTGCCGGCCTTGAAGCTGAGGCCGAGCAGGCCGATCCGCCGGCAGCCGCTGTCGACGATGCGATCGAGCGCGGTCTGGATCTGGCGCCGGTTGCTCGGCAGCACCGCCTGGAGCAGCGGCAGGTCGAGATCGAGCTCCTTGGCGCGATACTCCAGCGCGCGCACGTCTTTCGGCAGGCACGACCCCCCGAAGGCAAAGCCCGGCTTCAGATACGAGGCCGACAGGTTCAGCTTGTCGTCCTTGCAGAAGATGTCCATCACGTCGTGGCTGTCGACGCCGGACGCCTTGCAGACGTTGCCGATCTCGTTGGCGAAGCAGATCTTCAGCGCGTGCCAGGCGTTGCTCGTGTACTTCACCATCTCGGCGACGCGGATGCTGGTGCTGACGAGCGGCGCGTCGATGCCCTGGTAGAGCGCCATCGTGCCGGTCGCATCGGCGGCGTGGTTGTGGCCGACGACGGTGACCGGCGGATGGCGGACGTCGTGCAGCGCCACGCCCTCACGCAGGAACTCCGGGTTCACCGACACCCCGAAGCCTTCCCCGTACTTCTTGCCCGAGCAGCGCTCCAGCGTCGGGATCACCGTGCCGTGCGTGGTGCCCGGGAGCACTGTGCTGCGTACCACGACGATGTGATAGCTGTCCTTGTCCTTCAGCGCGTCGCCGATCTGCTCGCAGACCCGGGTCAGGTAGGCGAGGTCGAGCGACCCGTTCTTGCGGCTCGGCGTGCTGACCGAGATCAGCGACAGCTCGGTTGCGGCGATCGCGGCGGCGGGATCGGTCGTGGCCGACAGCCGTCCGTTGGCGACGTTGCGCGCGATGAGCTCGGCCAGGCCGGGCTCGACGATCGGGCTGCGGCCCTCGTTCAGGCAAGCCACCTTGTCCGGGTTGACGTCGACGCCGACGACGCTGTGGCCATCCTCGGCCAGCGTGGCACCGGTGACGCTGCCGACGTAGCCGAGACCGAAAACTGAAATGTTCATGACAGGGTACGTGCGGCGGCCGGGCCGCGGATCAGTGCAGGTTCGACGGCGGCGTCGGCGACGGCCGCGTCGATGAGACTGCGTTCGAGCTGGGCCGCGGCCACGGACCAGTCGTAGTGGTTGGTGACGAGGGTGCGCGCCTCGCGCTCGAGCCGGCGGCGCATCTCCGGCTCGCGCACGACGCGTAGAACGGCATCGGCGAAGGCCTCGGCGCCGTCGGCGATCAAGAGGTGCCGGCCCGACTCGGTCGGCAGCCCTTCGGCGCCGATCGTGGTCGAGACCACCGCCTTGCCGGCGGCCATGGCCTCGAAGATCTTCAAGCGCGTGCCGCCGCCGACGCGCAACGGGACGACCGTGGCGCAGGCGCTGCCGAGGTAGGCCCGGACGTCGTCGACGGTCCCGGTGACGTCGATGCCGGGTTCCTGCGCCAGTCGCTTGACCGCCGGCGTCGGCGCGCGCCCGACGATCGACAGCGTCACGTCCGGCTCGGCGGCGCGGATGCGCGGCAGCACCTCGCGGCAGAAGAAGAGCACCGCGTCCTCGTTCGGCATCCAGTCCATGGAGCCGACGAAGACGAGGTGCTTCGGGCGCACGAACGCCTCCGGTGTGGGCGTGAAGTACTCGGTGTCGACGCCGGTCGGCACCACGTCGATCGGCGACCGCACGTGGTTGCCGTAGCGCCTGCGGAAGGTTCGCTCGTCGGCGTCCGAGACCGCCAGGATCCGATCGAAGCGCGACAGCGTTCGCGCCTCGAAGCGCACCATCCGCCGCCATTGCTGCTGGTAGAGCGCGCGCGACAGCCGGCCCGACGCGTTCTCGGCGTGCCGCCGCCAGATCTCCGCCTCGACGTTGTGCGTGAAGAGGATCGAAGGGCAGGGCGGCGTGCCGCGCATGTTCACCGCCGGCACCAGGAAGTCGCAGACGACCCGGTCGAAGCCGCCGTGCTCGAGCAGCGCCTCGAGCGAGTGGCGGTACTGAGCCGAGCGGTACTTGGCCACCGCATAGGGCAGCGGATCGAGCACGTGCCGGGCGACGCCGGCATAGAACCGGAGGCTGCCTTTCTCGGCGTCCTGCCAGGGCACGTTGATCAGCTCGGCGCAGACCTCGCGCATGGCCGGCCGGTGCGCCTCGGCTTCCGCATCGTTGGCGAAGGTCAGGTAGGTGATCGCGTGCCGCCGCGCCAGGTGGCGCATGAGGTGCCAGGTGCGAATCTTGCCGCCTTTGTCGAGTGGCAACAGCAGATTCGCGTTGAGCCAGAGGATGCGCATGTCCTGATCCGCCCGCCTACGAGGCGACGAGCTGCGGCGCGCCCGTCCGGGCCGCCGGTCGCGGTGACGGCAGCGTCTGCACGCCCTCGCCGTCGATGAACGTGCGGAACCACAACTCGAGATTGACCAGGCTCCACACGACCTCGGCACTTCCGTGCACGCCGCGTGCCGCCGCATCGAGCAGGCGTTCCGTGGGGCCGACGGCGATGACGTCGCGCTGGCGGGCCTGTCGATCGAACAGCACGTCGCGGGCCACCGAATGCCAGCCGCCCTGCAGCCAGCGGCCGAACGGCACCGGGAAGCCGGCTTTCGGCCGGGTCAGGATCGATGGCGGGACGACGTCGGCAATCGCGTCACGAAGGATGCGCTTGGTCGTGAATCCCGACAGTTTGCGATCGGGGGGGAGACGCCAGGCGAATTCGACCAGATGGTGGTCGAGAAAGGGCACCCTGCTCTCGATCGACGCCGCCATGCTCATCTGGTCCTGCTTCATCAGCAGCTCGACCAGGTAGGTCTTCAGGTCGGCGTAGAGCAGGCGGTCGAGGAGCGGCCGTGTCGGCGACGGCCGATCGAAGCACGCCATCACCTCG
This sequence comes from Vicinamibacteraceae bacterium, assembly GCA_031407765.1. GTDB lineage: Bacteria > Acidobacteriota > Vicinamibacteria > Vicinamibacterales > Vicinamibacteraceae > JBDSLU01. Next base: position 30,234 of record JANOIR010000293.1, on the reverse strand, counting down.
CCGTAGGCGCGTTCGCGCCGCACCAGGTGCTGCAGGCGAGGCGACAGCAGCTGCCGCTGCCGCGCCAGGTTGACCGCCGCAAAATTGTCGAAGAACGCCATGTCCGGCGCGTGCTCGACGGCAAGGAACGACCTCTGCGCGTAGCGTCCCAGCCTGCCGGGCAGGTGCTCGGTCCAGCCGGCGAGGCCGCGACGCAGCGCCGCCGGCACGGCCGCCGCATAGAGCCCGCCCAGGCGCCAGTTCAGCAGCGCGCGCGGATACTTGCCGTAGCCGGCCAGCAGCTCGTCGCTGCCCTCGCCTGTGAGCACGACCTTGACGTGCCGCCGCGCCAGCGCCGAGACGAAGTAGAGCGGCACGCTCGAGGGATGCGCGATGGGCTCGTCCTCGTGCCAGATGAGGCGAGGCAGCGCATCGAAGAAGTCACTCTCGCTGACGATCACCTCGTGGTTCTCGGCGCCGATGGCGTGTGCCACCTCGCGCGCATATTCGAGCTCGTTGCAGGCGCGGTCTTCGAAGGCGACCGAGAAGGTCTGCAGCCGCCCGACCCGTCGTGCCATCAGCCCGGCAATGGCGCTGCTGTCGATGCCGCCCGACAGGAAGACGCCGAGTGGCACGTCGCTCATGAGCCGGAGGCGCACCGACTCGTCGAGCAGCGCGCGGAACGCCTCGGCGTCCTCGCCGCGAGTACGCGTCCCCGTCGGCTCCGGCGCCGCCGGGACGTCCCAGTAGCGACGCTGCCGCAGCTGGCCGTCGACGAAGGTCAGCACGTGGCCCGGCATCAGCTTGTGGACACCGCGGAACAACGTCGCCTCGCCGGCGGTCGCCCGCGTCGCCAGCAGCTCGGGCAGCACCGACTCGTTGGCCCGCGCGTCGATCAGGCCGCTCTCGAAGATGGCCTTGATCTCGGACGCGAAGAGCAGCCGATCGCCGGCCCACGCCCAGTACAGCGGCTTGACGCCGAGCCGATCGCGGGCGAGCAGGAGGCGCCGCTTCGGCGCGTCCCAGATCGCGAAGGCGAACATGCCGCGGAAGCGCTGCACGCAGTCGTCGCCCCACTGCTCGTAGGCGTGGACGATGGTCTCGGTGTCGGACCGCGTGTGATAGCGATGCCCGGCCGCCTCGAGCCCGGGCCGCAGATCGGCGTGGTTGTAGATCTCGCCGTTGAACACGACCTGGATGGTGCCGTCCTCGTTGCCGAGCGGCTGCGCCCCGCCGGCCAGGTCGACGATGCTCAGACGCCGATGTCCGATCGCCGCCACGTCGTCGACGAAGACGCCGGCGCCGTCGGGGCCGCGATGCGCGAGCACGTCGCGCATCCGCACCACCCGGTGCCGGTCGTCAGGCCGCAACGCGTGGCTGGCGACGATTCCCGCGATTCCACACATGGGTCTCGATCTCCGCGAGGTATAGCTGCTCGAATTGCTCGACCATGCGGTCGATCGTGTAATGGCGCTCGACGTCCGCGCGCGCCCTGCGGCCGAGCGCGGCGGCGCGCGTCGGGTCGTCCATCAGCCCGACGATGGCGTCGGCGAGCGCGTCGGCGTCGTCGGGCGGCACGAGCAGGCCGTTCTCGCCGGACCGGACCACTTCCGGGATGCCCCCGACGCTGGTCGCGACGACCGGCAGCGCCGTCGCCATGGCCTCGATCAGCGCGTTGGGGAAGGCCTCCGAGCGCGACGGCAGGACGAACAGGTCGTGCTGGGCCAGCACCGGCGCGACGTCGCGGCACTCGCCGAGGAAGTGGACGCGGGCGCTCACGCCCAACGCCCGCGCCAGGGTCTCGAGCGCGTCGCGGCGCGGGCCGTCGCCGACGAGCGTGAGGCTGGCGTCGGGGTGACGCTCGAGGATCCGCGGCACCGCCGCCAGGAGCGTGTCGTGTCCCTTCTCGGCGCGGAGGTTGGCGACCATCACAACACGCTGGATCGCAGGCCGCCGCGCCGGCGCCGGCACGAAGCGCCTGACGTCGAGGCCGTTGGCGATGAGGCGGAGCTTGCCGCGGTCGACGCCTTCCCGCGCCAGCTGATCGCGGGCCGCGCTCGAGTTGGCCACGACCACGTGAGCCGCGCGGTAGGCGAGTCGCTGGCCGGTGAGCTGGGCCCGCGTCTTGTCGCCGGTGAGAATCTCGCGACGGTTGGCGATGCGCACCCGTACGCCGGCCAGCATGGCGCCGGGCAGCCCAAAGATGTTCGCGTAGAGATCGCAGGTGTGCACGATATGGGCGCCCACCGATCGGCACCACCTGGCGAAGGCGACGAGCTGGCCGAGGGCGGCCGGGTTGGCGAAGCCCTTCACGGGGAACGCGCGAACCGCGATCCGCGCCGGCACGTCGTCGAGCAAGCGGCCGCGCTGGTGGAAGCAGGCGAGGTGCGGCCGGAACCGCGTCGGATCCAGACGCGTCGCGAGCTCGACCATCTGCCGTTCCGTTCCGCCGACGTCGAAGCTCGTGAGTAGCAGCACGACGTCGAGGGGACCGGGCATGCGCCAATGAGAGCAAGTCGGGTGCCGGCCGTGACGCAGGCGCATTGCGCAGCCGGCGCCGGCCCATGGGTGTGGGTTTGTCCTTTTGCGGAAGTCCGACCGCTCAGGCCACCGTCTCGCGGAAGGCGACCGGCGCGGCGAGCGCCACGATCGAGCGGCCGTCCGCGGTGCGGACGACGCTGCCGTCCACGACAGCGACGTGCATGGCCGGCTCGTCGCCGCGCGCGCGGCACCACAGGAACGCGGCGTCGGTTTCGAAGTCGCCAGCCGAGCCGCAGCGGCGCGCCGGCGGCTCGTCTGGCCGAGTCTCCCTGGCCGGTGTCGTCGATCCGAACACGACCGTATCGGTGATCTCGCCGGTGCGGAGGCGCAGGCCGGCCGCACCCGGATCGATCGTGCCGTTGCTGCGCACCGTCAGCGCCTCGACGACCGGGCGTTCGGCGGCTTCGACGACGACGGTGACGAGGGCAAACGGCGCCGCACCGCGATGCCGCGTGCGCAGTGTCGTGCTGCGGGCGAGGACGCCGTAGGCCGGCGCGATCCAGCCGAGATCGGGATCGCCGTTGCCGCCGCGGATGATCTCGAGCTCGCCGTGGAGACAGGCTATCCACACCGGATCGCCGGCACCATCGCTGGCGCGCACCCAGCCGTCGGCGGCCGGGGCCACCGTCCAGCGCGGATCGAGGTGCCAATGCAGGTCGGCCAGGTGTTCGCGGTGCCCGTGTTCGCCGGCCCCGCGCGTGTCGTCCCCGCGCTCGCCGGCCTTGTCTTCGCCGGCCCTGTCATCGCCGGCTGGGCTCTTGCCGGCGCCAAGGACGCGATCGGCGACGACCCAGCAGCCGGGGCGGGCGAACACGGCGCGCCGGTGCACGAGGGGGGCGTAGCCATCGTGCGCGCCTTCGACGTAGTCGAAGCTCGCGGTCGTGCACCACGTCAGCCGCGAGCCGGTCGCGGCGGTCGCCCACTGGAACGGGCCGGCTGGCTCGGACTGCGGCCGATCGTCGAGCGTCAGCGTGTTGTGCAGTCGCGTCGATCGGAAGCGATCGCGCCGCGCCGTGTCGATCGTGTAGCAGGCCGTCCCCGGATCGACGAGCAGCGGCCGGCCGGCGACGGTCAGCGTGATCGACAACGCGTCGGCGTGGGCGTGGCCGCCGTTCAGGTAGCCGTGCGGGCCGGTGTCGAGCACGAGGTGATCGCCGCGTGCCGACCGGCAGACGGTGTAGCCGCTGTCGGCGAGGGCGGCCGACGGCGTCGCCGCCGGCGTGGGGGTGGCCTTCGCCAGGGCGGCGCCGCCGCCTGACATCCACACCGCCTCCTCCGGGACCGGGCCGACGGTGAGCGACGCATCGCCCAGCAGCCACGCCGCCAGCGCCAGCGAATCGCTGGCATCGGCGCTGTCACGGCCGCAGATCGGCAGCAGCTGGCCGCCGTCGTCGTCGCCAATGCGGGCGAGCCGGCCACGGTCGTCGGCAACCGCGCGCGCGAACCGCGCCAGCCGCCGCGCCGCCTCGGTGAACGGCCGATCGTCGTCACCCGTCAGTCGGGCGATGACCAGCGCGAGCAGGTAGAAGTCGAGCGTATAGCGATGGTAGTGGAACGAGCGCTCGACGTGGCCGCCGTCGGCGCCGATCTGGCGTGCCATCTCGTCGATCAGGACGCGCCGTCCCAGCGCGGCCCACCCCGCGGCCCGGCGCAGCTCCGGCAGGGTCCGGCCGGCGACGTAGAGGGCGAGCGCCTCGCCGAGCAGGTGCGTGTTGGGGCTGAACCAGGTCGAGAGGTTCTGCTCGACGTGCTGCAGCTGGCGATCGAGCCCGAGCAGCAGCATGACCGTCCACGGGTGCGCGTCGACCGGCGCGGCGCCGCCGGCGTGTCCACGGCCGACTGGTTCCACGAAGGACTCGAGCGCCCAGATCCACGACAGGGAGCGCAGCGCCAGCTCCAGCGCGCAGGCCCAGTTGACGCCGACGAGCGGCGGGTTCGCCTCCATCCAGCTGGCGAGATGGCGGACGAACGTCGCGCGCGCCGGCCGGTGGCCGGTGAGCCACCAGGCGCGGCCGAGGGCGAGGAAGTGCTGGTGCCGGTTCAGCTCCCAGATGATCTTGTGATCGCCGCAGGCCGGATCGAGATACGGGACGTCGCTCCAGAACAGCCGTGGCGCGGTACGGCCGTGGACCGGATCGCGATGCCAGTCGATCTCGTCCCGCTCGCCGCCGTCGGGCCGGAAGCGCAGGTCGCGATACCCGAGCAGATCGAAGCGGCCGTCGGCGATCGCGTCGGCGCGTTGCCCGGCGCCGGCTGCCGCATCGGGGAAGCGATCGCGGATCGTCCGGGCGAGGAGGTCGCGCATCGCCGGGGTGACCGGCCAGCGCCGCCGCCGCGTCGCGAAGTGCTGGCTGAGCGCGTGGTGGGCCTCGTCGATCCGTCCGGCGGCGAGGTGCGTCACGGCGCTGCCGATCTCCGCCGTCCACGGCACGAGGGCCGCGGCCAGATCCTCGTGGCGCCAGCGCGCCGGCCGGGCCCGCTGCGTCAGACGCGTGGCTTCCCGCCGCACGGTGGTGGCCACCCGATCGCGGATCTCCGCCGCCGGCATCGCGGCGACCCGTCGCCACAAGCGAGGTGCGCGCATCAGAAGTGCTCCGAGGCCGGGACCTGGCGCATCGACGGCCGGACCAGCCGGGCGTAGGCCGAGGCCCAGCGGTCGCGGACCGCGGCCCACACGCAGGCGTCGGTCTCGCGGCTGGCGGCATCCGCCAGCCGCAGGCCCAGCCCCGGCTCCTCGAGCAGGCGGCACACCGACGCCGCGACGGCCGCGTCGTCGTCGAGCGGGGCCAGCAGGCCGTGGACGTCGTGGGTCAGCATCGTGCCGACGCCGCCCGCGTTCGTCGACACCACCGGGATCCCGCTCGAGAAGGCTTCGAGCACGGACAGCGGCATGTTGTCGACGTCGGGCGTCTGGACGTAGATGTCGGCGTCGTCGTAGTAGCGTGCCATCTCCGCCGGCGCGACGCGCCCGGCGAAGGTGACGCCGCGCAGGCCCAGCGATGCCGCCAGCGTGTGCAGGGCCGGCGCCGCCGAGCCCGCGCCGACGACGGTCAGCGTGGCCTCGGGGTGACGCGCCTGGACGCGCGCGAACGCCCGCAGCGTGCAGGCGACGTTGTAGTTGGCTTCGAAGTTGCGCGTCGAGAGCAGGCGCGGCCACAGGTGATCGCGGCGGCGAAAGCGGAAGCGCTCGCGATCGATGACGTTCGGAATCGCCTCGGCGGCGAGGCCGAAGCGGGCGAACACCTCGACCAGGAATCGCGACGGCACGATCGTCACGCCCACGCGGCGCACGACGGCGCGGGCCAGGCGGGACCGGTGCAGGTGATCCGCCGCCTCGCCGCTGTGGTAGTTGAGCAGCACTGGCTTGCCCAGCGCCCGCGCCACCAGCCAGGCCGGCACCGGCGCCAGCAGGAACGAGAGGTAGGACGCCGAGAAAACGTGGACCACGTCGGCGCGTCGCAGCTCGCGCCACAGCAACGGCCAGTAGGTCAACTGGGTCACCACCGTCCGGACGTAGCGGATGCGGGCGGCGGCGACCAGCCACAGCGGCGGCGCCGGGTTGATGGGCACCAGCCAGGCCTTGACGCCGCCATCCTGCTGCCAGCCGGCGAGCAGGGCCGCTGCCTGGACCGACTGTCCGCCGAGGATCTGGAGGGTCGGCGCCACGATCGCCACCCGCAGCGTGCTCATGCCGGAGCGGCTCCGTGGGCCACCCCGCCGCGAGCCCAGTCGAGCCGACGGGTCAGGATCTCGTGCGCCGCGACGATCAGTGCGAGAACGTAGTAGAGCGTCCAGTAGTAGCCGATCGAGCCGAATTGCGCGCTCACCAGCCATCCGCCGAACGCGGCGACGCAGGCGGCGACGTGGGCCCGCATCCACTCGCGCTCGTGCGGCACGAAGCCGGCGTCGGCGAGTGACCCGCCCCCCATCCGGCGCCGCGGCCGCAGCGCGCGCCAGGTCTGGAACAGCGTGCGCCCGGAGCGCGCCAGCAGCCACGCGAAGGCGGCGCCGCCGAAGAGACCGAGCTCGGACAGCACCTGGAGCGGGACGTTGTGCGTCTCGCGCCACAGCTCCTGACGATCCGGCGGGTTGTAGTTCTGGAACTGCCCGGCGCCGACCCCCGTGAACGGATGGTCCACGAACGCGTCCCAGCCTTCCTCGAAGAGGACGAGGCGGGCCCCGCGAGATCCGGTCTCGTCGTCGTCGGCGTTGACGATGCTCGAGACGCGGGTCCAGAACGACTGCGGCAGGATCGGCGGCACGACCAGGGCCCCGATGACGACGACGGCAGCGATTCCGGGCCGCAGCCGGCCGGACTGGAGGACGATCAGCAGCCCGGTCACCGCCAGCGAGAGGAAGCCGGCGCGGGACTTGGCGAACAGGATCGTGCCGAGCATCAGCAGCGTGACGCCGGCCGCGAACAGGCGGGCCATCGTCTTGCCGCGGGTCAGGGCCGCGAACGCCGCGAACGGCAGGAACGTGACCATGTTCATGGCCAGGTCGTTGGGGTTGCCCATCATGCCGGGGACCGAGCCCTGCAGCCGCCCCAGCAGCAGGTTGGTGTCGCTCGCATAGTCGATCCAGCCGCGCGCGGCGATGTAGCCCAAGGCCACCACGATCAGCCAGGTGAAGCGCCGCAGCAGCCGCGGACTGCTGAGGCTGTGCGTCAGCAGCATGAACACCAGAACGACCTTCAGGAACAGGTCGGTGAAGGTGGAGAGCGCGCCGCTCGGCCAGATCGAGAACGGGGCCGTGGCGACCATGACCATGGCGAAGGCTGCCAGCGGGGCCAGGTCGGACACCGCCGGCACCGGCGGCAGGCCGCGGCCGGCGCGCCGCACGGCCATGGCAATCAGGGCGATGAGGGCCGCAATCTCGGGCAGGTGGAAGGGCTCGAGCAACGGCAGCGTGTCCTGCGGCCGGAAGAACAGCAGCGCGGTGAACGCGAAGACGCCCCAGTAGCTGGCGTCGGCCCGCTCGGCACGGGCCAGATGGCGCGACAGGTCGGCGCGCGCCGCCGTCGCCGGACCCGGCCAGGCCTCGGTCAGGTCGCGGCCGCGCCGCGTCCGGCCGCCGCGCTCGTGCCGCCCTACCAAGCGCGGCGTGAGCGCCGAGGCCCCGTGGTTGAACGTCAGGCGGTCGGACACGGACTCATCGCCACAACGGACGCTTGAGGCTGAGCGCGACGAGGCCGGCTACGGCGGCGTAGTTCAGCAGCACGAAGGCGAAGGCGATACGGGCCACGCGATCGATGGTGTCGCTCATGATGTCGTCGTTCCTTTGATCAGCGCGTTGACGGCGGGTTCACGGGCGTCCTCGGCCGTCTCCGCCTGCCGCAGGTCGCGGCGGCTCAGATACGCGCCGTAGCCGGCGAGCCCGTAGAAGGCGACTTGGGCAAGGAAGGCGAGCGCGTAAAAGGGCGACGTGGTCACGAGCAGTCCGCTCACGACGAGCAGGGCCATGAGTGCGTAGGGCACCACCAGCCGCCCGACCTTGTGCGACATGTACTGGATCCACACGGGATTGCGGAACGGGTTGAGCAGCCGCGGCTCGAGCCGGAGGATCTGGTAATTGCCGGCGAGCGTGCGGATCTTGCGGCGCAGTTCGACGCCCGACGAAGCGACCGGATCGAAGGCCAGTGCCTCCGACGAGAAGACGACGCGCGACGCCGCCAGCACGGCGCGCATCGGGGCCAGCACGTCGTCGAGGATCGTCTCGGCCGGCAGCGGCTTCCAGAGGGCCCGCCGCAGCGCGTAGATGGCGCCGGTCGCACCCATCGTCGAGCCAATCGCGCTCTCCTGGCGTCGCAGCCACTTCTCGTAGCGCCAGTAGCCGCCGAGACCCTCGCCGATGTCGGTCGAGCGGGAAGGAGGCGGGCGATTGTTGCTTCGCCGCCGACCGCCGCCGGTCTCGGCGTCGAGCATCAGCTCGCCGGAGACGCCGCCGACGGTCGGATCGGCGAGCGGCGCGACCAGACCGTGCAGCGCCTGGCGATCGAAGCGCTGGCGGACGTCGGCGAAGACCAGGATGTCGTGCCGCGCCGCTTCGACGCCGGCGTTCAGTGCCTGCGCCTTGCCGCCGCGGCGGACGTAGACCGCGTCGATGACGCCGACATTGCGACGCAGCACCGCCGCGGTGTGGCGGTGCCGGCCGTCCGATACCACCACGATCTGCAGGTGCGACGCCGGGTAGTCGAGCGAACGCAGGTTGGCGATCTTGCGCTCGAGCGCTTCGGCTTCGTCGCGCACGGCCACGATCACCGACACTGGCGGCTCGGTGAAATGCGGATGCACCGGGCGCGGCCGCAGCCGGCCCCAGACCAGGAGCAGGATCGGGTAGCCGAAGTAGACGTAGAGGACGACCGCGGCGGACGCCCAGAAGATCGCGATCATCATCTCGGACCGTCCTTGACCGGCATGGGGGTGACCGTCGGCGCGCCCGGCCAGGCGGCAACCCGCTCCGACGCGCGTGGGGCAGCAGCGGCGGCGCGCTCGTTGGCGGCGCGCTCGGCGGAGACGGCGAGGGCCGGCCCGGTGCGTGGCGCCAGCAGGCCCATGCGCTCGAGATCCTCGAACACGGCCTGGGTCAGCGACAGGCTGATGCCGCGCTGCTCCTCGCTGTAGCCGGCGAGCAGGAGCGCGTCGCACACCACGTTGATCATCCGTGGCACGCCGCGGGTGCGGGTGTGGATGGCATCGGTGACGGCGCGCGAGAAAACCAGCGGCGCGTCGATCGCCGCCAGCCGCAGGCGATGGTTGATGTAGCTGGCGGTGTCGTCGGCGGCCAGCGGATCGAGGTGGAACCGCACCGTGACGCGCTGGCGCAGCTGCTCGAGCGCCGGCGAGGCCAGGGTCTGGCGGAAGCCGGGCTGGCCGACCAGGATGATCTGCATCAGCTTCGACTTCTCGGTCTCGAGGTTGGAGAGCATCCGCACCTCCTCGAGCGCGCGGCGCGTCAGGTTCTGCGCCTCGTCGATGATCACCACGACGCGGCGCCCGAGCGTGTGCTGATCGATCAGCACACGCGCCAGCTCACGGACCATCGCCGGCTTGGTCGCCGGGATCTGCTCGACGCCGAAGTCGATGAGCAGGGCCTCGATGAGCTCGGCCGGCTCGAGCAGCGTGTCGACGAGGCGCGCCACGAGCGTCCTCCCGTCGAGGCTGGTCACGAGCGTCTGGAGCATGGTCGTCTTGCCGCACCCGATCTCGCCGGTGAGGACGACGAAGCCAGCGCCTGACTCGAGGCCGAGGCGAAGATGGTCCAGCGCGTCGCGGTGTCCCGGACTGAGGAACAGGTAGTCGAGGTCCGGTGTCAGCGCGAACGGGCGTTCCCGCAGCCGATAAAAACGTTCGTACATCGCTACTGCGACCCCCGCTGGAACAGGATGATCTTGACCGTGTCGAGGACGATCGTCAGGTCGAACACGGCAGACAAGTGCTTGATGTAGTACAGGTCGTAGCGGAGCTTCTGGTTGGCCGATTCGACCGAGTCGGCGTAGTGGTACTTGATCTGGGCCCAGCCGGTGATGCCCGGCTTGACCGCGTGGCGCAGGTCGTAGAACGGAATCTGCCGGGCCAGCGGCTCGACGAAGACCGGCCGCTCGGGCCGCGGACCGACGAAGCTCATGTCGCCGCGCAGCACGTTCCACAGCTGCGGCAGCTCGTCGAGGCGCGTGAGCCGGATGGCGCGGCCGATGGGCGTACAGCGATCGTCCTTCTGCCGGGCCCACACCGGCCCGTCCGCCTCGGCGTCGAGGCGCATCGAGCGGAACTTGTAGAGCGTGAACGGCTGGCCGTGCTGGCCGACCCGCTCCTGCCGGTAGAGCACCTCGCGCCGGCCGCAGAACAGCCACACCGCGAGCGCCGTCAGCGCGATGACCGGCGCCGACGCGACGATCATCCCGAGCGACAGCAGGATGTCGGCGATGCGCTTCACCGCCCGCCGTCCCCGCGACACGCGGAAGCCATCGGCGAGCAGGAGCGCGCTCGGCCGCAGCGACTCGAGCAGGATCTTGCCGGTGAGGCGCTCGTAGGCGGTGGCGGCGTCCTCGACCCGGGTCCCCGTGAGCTTGGCGCGGACCAGCGCATCGATCAGCGCGCGGTTCCGGTGCGCGCGCAGATCGGCGACGATCCAGCGGACGTCGTGGCGCTCGATCAGCGCGCTCAGGTCGCGGGTGCCGCCGAGCACCGGCAGCGACCCGAGCGTGGCCCGCGGCTCGGGCGCGTCGTCGACGTAGCCGATGACGTGGTAGGCCGGATCATCGCGGGTCAGCAGCTCGCGGGCGACCTCGCGCGGTGCCTGGCCGGTGCCCACGATCAGCACCTGGTCGACCAGCAGGGCCGTGTGCGCGATGTATTTGAACAGGGCGCGCCCGGCCGGAATGGCGACCAGCAGAATCGCCAGCGACTGCACGAACGGCGGCCCCTGCACCGCGATCGACGGCACCGCGAGATAGAGGATGCCGAGGATGATCGACGCCGCACCGGCCGCCTGCACCAGGCGCACGAGCAACTCGCGACCGGACTGGACCAGCGACAGATCGTAGACGTCGTTGTAGTACAGGCACAGCTGGCAGAGCGCGGCCGCCGGCAGGATCTGCCAGGGCCAGGTGCCCTGCGTCCCGTGCAGGCGGATCGCCACCACCATCGCCGCGCAGATCACCATCATTTCCATGGCGAAGAGAATCAGTTCGTGGGGCGAGACGTTCCGCTTGAAGAGTTGCATGGCCCTGGACTACGACGAACCAACGGAGATCAGCGGCTGGCGGTGCGGCAGTCGTTGAGCACGAGCCCGAGGAGCTTGGCGCGCGGCACCAGGCCAAGCGAGCGGGCGATAGATGGACGCGTCGTGCGCCCGGCGCGGGCGACCAGCAGCACGCCGTCGACCATCGGCTCGAGCACGCCGGCGTCGGCGAAATGCGCGGCGGTCGAATCGATCACCACGCGATCGAAGCGACGGGCCAGGTTCTCGACCAGCCGGCGCATCGGCTCGGAGCTGAGGAGCTCGGTCGGGCGGCCGTGCGGGGTGCCCGCAGGCAGCGCGATCACGCGGTACTCGGACAGCGACACCAGCGCATCGTCGAGCGAGGCCTGGCCGGCGAGCACGTCGGACAGGCCCGGCTCGCGCGCGATGCCGAGGCATTCGTGCAGGCGTGCGTTGCGCAGGTCGGCGTCGATCAGCAGCACCTGGCGCTGGAACTCCTGCGCCATGGTCAGGGCCAGGTTGGCCGCGGTGACCGTCTTGCCGTCGCCGGTGCCCGGGCTCGTGACCAGGATGACGCGACGCTGGCCGGCGCTCTCGACCTGGGCGATGCGGGTCCGCAGCGTGCGGTACTGCTCGGCCGCCGGTGAGAACGGCTGCAGCGCCGCGACCATGTCCTTGTCGAGCGTGGCCCCGAACACCGGCCGCGCCGTGACCGGGGGACCCGACTCGCGCGGTGGTGGTGGTTCGCGCGGCTCGTCGTCCTGGGGCGCGATGTCCTCGCCCGGGTTCCAGGCAAAGCGCGATCGGCGGTCGGACAGCAGCTGGATGTCGCCGCGCTCGAGCGCAGGCGCCATGTGCCGTGTGGTGCCGTCGCGATCGGCCTTGGAAAGAATACGGTGGGCTCGGGTCATCACGGATCAGGCTCTCTTCCGGCGCAGGTTCGGCACTTCGGCCAGCACGACCTGGTCGAACTCGTGCTGCAGCGTCCGCGCGTCGTGCACGGTCTTGTCGAGGTATTCGCGGGTCAGGGCCAGCGCGCCGCCGAGGACGGCGCCGGCAATCACCGAGAACGCGAAGACCCGCGGCACGTTGGGTCGCGCCGGCGTCGCCGGCTTCGAGGCCGGGTAGAGGACGGCGAACTGGCTGCCGCCGCGGCGGGTCTCGAGGTTCTCCGAAATCACCGCCGCCTGGTAGCGCTCGGCCAGCCTCTGGTGCTGCGATTTCTCGAGCTCGTAGGCCTGCTCGAGGGGCGCGAGCTGCTGCTCGACGATCGGCGCCTGGTTGACGCGCGACTGGTAGGTGGCGAGCTCCCCCGGCAGACGGCCCTCGATGGCCTGCAGCTCGCGGATGCGCGCCCGCAGGCGATCGCGATCCCCGGTGAGCTGGGCAACGGTCTGTTCGCCCTTCTGCGGCGGCCGCTGCGTGGTCGCCGCGTAGGTCCTTGCCTGCGCCTGGTCGACGCGCGCGGTCGCCAGCTGCGCTTCCAGCCGCTGGATCTCCGGATGTTTCGAGGTGTAGTTCCGCTGCGCGTCGGCCAGCTGCCGCTCGAGGGTCACGACGTGCTCCTCGGCCTTGACCTCTTCCGGGGTCCGCGTGTCGGCCGCGACCTCGCGCCGTGCCGCCTCGAGCTGCTGCTCGACGGTGGCCAGCCGATCGCGCTCGCTGCGCAAGGCCTCGGCGTTGTGATCGCTGCGCTGGCGGATGTCGCTCATCGCCTGCAGGTTGGCCAGGGCCTGATCGGGCAGCAGGCCGGTGTTCGATTCCTTGAGGCGGCGCAGGCGCACCTCGACCTCGTCCATCCGGCGCTCGCTGTCGCGCAACTGCTCGCCGAGGAACGCCGCCGTTTCCTTGGCCCGGCTGCGGCGGTTGACGGTATCGCGCTCGATGAACACCTTGAGGAGGCGGTTGGTGACGCGCTGCGCCCCGTCCGCGGTCGGCCCGGCATAGGAGACGACGAACGTGTCGGGATCGCCCCGCGCCACCAGCGTCTTCAGCGGCAGGGAGACCATGGTGCGAGCGCGCATGCCGGCGACGACGTCGTCGTCACCCGTCCCGGTGAGCATCCCTTCCTCGCGCGCCACCTGCGCGATCACCGGCAGGCTGAGCAGCTCCTGCGAGATGGCCCGGGCCCGGTCGGCGGGATCCTGCCCCGACTTGGCGAGATCGGCCGACACCGACGGCGTCGTCACCACGATCGTGGCCGAGGCCACGTACTCGCGCGGCAGGAGCCAGATCAGCAGCAGGCCGACCACGGCGCCTGCGGCCAGCGGCAGCGCCAGCGACCACATGCGGCGGCGCGCCACCGCGAGCGGATCGAAAACCGGTTCGTCGTTCGTCGTCACCGTGTCGCCCTCACCATCTGCGAAACCGTCGCCTGGACGCCCGCGCGCGTCCGCACGACGTGGCCTCCGGCCAGGCCGGAGTCCTGCGAGACGTGCGTCGCGAAGACCTCCAGCCGCAGCCGCCGCTTGACGATCCAGCCCAGCGAGGTGTTCGCCGAGACCGATCGCAGCGTCGGATCGCCGGGTTCGAGCGGGTCGTTGTCGGAAACCGCGACGCCGCCCGACCATTCCAGCCATCGGCTGAGCGACGTCCGGAGCGTGGCGCGGAGCTCTTCGTTCTGGAACGTGCCGCCAAAGCCGAACGATGGCAGGAAGGCGCGGCCGTAGCGCAGCGTGCCGCTGGTGCGACGGCGCTGCCAGTCGAGACCGAGATTGAAGGCCGGTCCGCTGTCGCGAAAGCCGTTGCGCCCCGCGCTCAGCCAGGCGTGACCGTAGGCCAACGACGCCGACACGGAGGGCGCCAGCGCGATTTCGGTGACCCCGAGCGCGCTCTGCACGTCGAAGGTCTCCGCCCCGCCGGCGACGATGGCGCGCTGCGCCTGGTAGTCGGCGCCGATCGTGAAGCGCTGGTTCAGACGATGGCGCAGCTCGCCCACGCCGCCGTGCGAGTGGCCGCCCAGAAGCAGGTTGAGGCCCGGCTCCAGCGGACCGACCGGCTCGGCGTCGCGCTCGAAGTCGATCCACTGGGTGGCGTAGGTGGCGTTGAAGGTCGTGTAGCGGCTCAGCGCGGCCTCGAAGCCGCCGCGGAACGCGTTCATGCGCGTCGTCTGACGGCGCAGAACGGTCGCGCCGAGCTCGGCGGCGTCGCCGGTCGTCGGCGACAGCATCGCCTGATCGCGCGCAAACAGCTGGACGTGGGGCGTCAACTGCTGGGTGAAATCGAAGCCCGCACGGTGGTCACGGGTGTTCAACCCGCTCGAGTCCCGATAGAAGTCGAAGCTGCCGCCGTAGTTGCCGAGCAGCGTGGTGCGCGGGCCGCGGAAGCCGAGCGCCAGGCTCGGTCGAACCGAGCTGACGAAGTCACCGGTCCGGACGTCACCTTCGGCGGCCAGGGCGGGATTGTCGTCCCACATTTCCGAGACGCCGATCGCCGGCGTCACCGACCAGCCCGGCGGTCGGATCGGCGAGCCCGCCTCGTTGAGCTGGGCTGCGGCGGAGCTGGCGATCGTCAGCGTCAGGAGCGCCGCGAGCGGCACCGGCGCCTGGCGCCGCCCGGTCACGGCACCACCACCGTGTCGCCTTCGACGAGATAGAAGGCCTCGGCGTCGTTGCGGACGGCGTCCTTGTAGCTGAACGGAATCGTCTCGACCCGGGCGGAGCCGGGGGTCTTCCGCAGCACCTTGATGCCGCCCTTGTTCGCGAACTCCTTGAAGCCACCGGCGACGGCCAGGGCCTGCAGCACCGTCATCGATCCCTTCAACGGCACCGCGCCCGGTGTGTTGACCTCGCCCATGACGTAGATCACGCGGTCGGCGACCTCGACGACCATCACCGTGACGACCGGGTTCGAGACGAACTCGCGGAGCGACTCGGACAGTCGGCGCTGCAGCTGCATGGGCGTCTGGCCGGCCGCGGCCAGGTCGCCGACCAGCGGCATCGTGATGCGGCCGTCGGGACGCACCTGGAGCGCCTGCGACAGATCGTTCTCCTTGTAGACGTTGATCTGCAGCTTGTCTCCGCTGCCGATGCGGTACTCGGGCTGCGCCGGCGTGGAGCTGGCGGCGCGGACGGGCGAAGCGGCCGGCACCGCCGCGGCGCTCCGTGGAGGCGCAGCGGTCGAGCCTGGCGCCGGCGCTGGCGCCGGTGTCGCCGCAGGGGTCGTGGCGGGGGCCGGGGCCGGCGGTGCCGCCGGCGACTGCGCCGCAGCGCGTCCGCCGGCGAGGGTCAGCCCCGCGGTAACGATGAGCATGAGACAGCGCGACATGCCGCGAGACTGAGCAAAGGCGGTGCCGCTTCGCACGCATGAGCCCTCGTGGGCCGGTCATCGCCCAGACAGGCCGGGACGGAACGGATCTATCCAAAAGCAGAAACGGTTACGGCCGATCCTCGACGACGACCTGCAGCCGCTTGCCCAGTCGGGTCGGCGGAATCGCGTCGACCCACGCGATCTCGATCGGCATCGGCCCGAGAAACGCGTTGAGCACCTGGCGCAGCCACGCTTCGCGGCTCGCTGCGAACGGGCGGCCGACGAAGTTCAGCCGCAGACTGCCGTCGGGGCGGAGCCGCACCTGGAACTGGGCTACCTCCTCGAGTTCCTTGAACAGGTGATTCCAGTAGATGTTCTGGACGGTGGCACCGTTCGGTAGCCGAAGCACACTGGCGACGCGCCCAAGGAGTGCATCGAGTCGCGTCACTCCGGACTCGTCGACGCCTTCCGCGCTACATGCCGCCACGTCGCCGATGTCATAACGGAGGAAGGGCGTGCCTCGTCCCTCGGTGCTCGTGACGACGACACGGCCAGGACGGCCCGGCTCGACGGCGCCGCCGTCCTCGCCGATGAGCTCGACGAACACATATGGACGGACGAGGTGCAGCGGGCCGCCGGCCTCGCGCTGCGCCGCGATCGTGCCCAGCTCGCGGCCCCCGTAGTAGTTGTGGATCGGCACGCCGAACACCTCGCGGAAGCGGCTCACCTGCTCGTCGTTCAGCATCTCGCCGCCGTTCCACGCGACCCGCACCAGGCCGGCCGGGACGCGCCAGCGGTGCTCCTGCACGACCCGCGCGACGTGATCGAGCATCGAGCTGAAGCCATAGATCGCGGCGCCGCCCGGGCTGGCGAGCAGCTGCTCGTGCACACGGCGCGCGGTGTCGTCGGTCAGCGCGAAGCCGTCGACCTCGCGCAGCCGCGACAGGCGGTTGGTCAGCTCGTGGCGGACGCGTCGATAGCCGGTGAGGCCCTGGCCGATGTCGCGCTGGGCGCCCCACACGCAGATGGTCGGCATGCCCGGGCGCCAGCCGAGCGCCTGCCGCGCCAGGTGCATCACCGCGCCCATGCGGCGCACCGATGCCGCGTCGTGGATGAACGT
This sequence comes from Vicinamibacteraceae bacterium, assembly GCA_031407765.1. Lineage (GTDB taxonomy): Bacteria > Acidobacteriota > Vicinamibacteria > Vicinamibacterales > Vicinamibacteraceae > JBDSLU01. Next base: position 13,643 of record JANOIR010000293.1, on the reverse strand, counting down.
CGTCGGTTCGCCCGTCGATCCGCCCGTTGCGGAGAGCTGGCCTGCGACGCCCTGCGCCTGCAGCGCGCGGGCGGAGAAGGGCCCGCGCAGATCCGCCTTGGTCAGGATCGGCAGCGAGGGCCAGGCGCGCCACACGGCGTCGAGGTCGTCGATGCGCGCCGCCTCGCGCCACTCCGGCAGCGCGTCCGGCCGCGCCGCGAAGTGTCGCAGCTGATCGCGCAGGCGCGCCGCCAGCAGCCGCCGGGCGTCATCGGGGGAGCGGCGGCGGAAGTCGTCGAGCGTCTCCGCGACCTGCGGGACGTCGTACTGCCGTTCGTAGCGCCGCCAGTAGAGACGATCGAGGACGGTCATCCCCCGATCTCGTGTGTCTCGTGCGCCGACACCTCATGCGCCGATTCGTCGGCGAGCTCGCAATGACCGCGCCAGCCGCTCGGCGGCGTGAAGGAGCCGCCGAAGGCACGGCACGCGGCGTCGAACGTGAGCGTCGCGCCGCCACTGCGGACGACGACGTCGTCGGGCGCGCACGGCGCGAGTGGGAAGCGGACGTGATCGAAGGCGTGCGCCACGATCGGGATGCGCCGCGGATCGAAGCCCATGAGGCCGGCGTGGACCCACTCGACGGCGGCGGGACTGGCGCCGAGCGTGAGCAGGCCGAGCGGGTACGGCGTCGGCGCCAGCGGTCCTTCGCCTTCACCGGCGATGATGGCGTCGGTCACCGTCACGATCTCGCGCGCGGGTGCATCGCCCATCGTGCCGTCGACGCGGCCGTAGCGGAGCAGCCGCTGCAGGTCGAGCGACATGCGCCAGACGGTGTCGTTGCCGTGCCACGAGCCCTCGATGCCGGCCGCCGTCTCGCCGCTCTCGCCGGCGCGCTCGAGCAGCGCCGCCGATCGGAACAGCGCCGCCTTCGTGCGGCCGCCGGTCAGGCGATTGGCCGCGTCGTAGGCGTCTTCGGCGAACCCCTTCAACAGCGATCGGCCGGGATACGCGTCGCCGCCTCGGCCGGCGCCGCCCTTGCGGTGGTGCGGCAGATAGGCCTTGTGGCCGTTGATGCCGACCAGGTTCTTGAGCGCGCCGGTGACGCCCGACTTCTTGTGCGTCTTCAGCTTCGGGACGTTGAAAACGATGTCGGCTTCGATCAGCTCTCGCGCCACGAGGTAGCGATGTCGCCCGCGGCGGTGCGTCTCGTCGAGCGCGCGGGGGTCGTACATCGTGACGCGAAAGGGCGCCGCGTCGCTGGTGATCGGCTCGAGCAGGCTGTCGCCGGCGAGATCGAAGCGGATGTAGTCGGCCTCGGTGCGGCTCCCGCTGACCCGCTGGGTCCGAAGCGGATCGTCGTCGATGGTGACGAGGCGGAAATCCTTCACGTCGATCTGCGTGTCGCCGGCCGGCAGCCGCGCGAGCATGTCCGCCGTGCCGGTCACCGCCATCAGCCGGGCGAAGTCGCAGCCCTGGACGGGCGCGTCGCCGATCGTCAGGCGGCCGGGGCGCGCCTTGAGGATGTAGCGGCACAGGACATCGAGCACGGACGGATGCGTGACCAGGCACTCCCATCCGGCTGAGTCGGCATACTGATTGTGATGCAACACCCAATTGGGCTTCACGACCACGTTCATGCCGGGTTCGACGCATGCCGATATTGGATTCCAGGCGGGAGTATTTCGGCGTTCGCTGTCCAGGCCCGCTTCGGAGAACAGGGTGCGCAACGCAACGGCAGAGCTGGTCGGCTCGAAGCCCGGCAGCTCGGGAAACGCTCCGCCGAGTCGTCGGTAATCACACGCGGGCGCGGCTGCCACCCACACCGAACAGGTATCGAGCAATAGGCTCATCCGATTCCGTGGAGCAAATGCGATGCCTGAGTACGGATGATGCAAGGGCAGGCGCGTGGCGCCGCGCCACGGTCGGGCTGGAACTCGGCCGTTCAGGAGTAGAAGGCAGACAGATGAGGTATCAGGGACTTCGGGTGGCCGTGGCCGGCGTCATGCTGGCGCTCGGCGCGCGCAGCGCCGCCGGGCAGACCGCCCCGACGATCGTGGTCAACGCCGGCGGCAACCTGCAGGCCGCGCTCGACCAGGCCCAGCCCGGGCAAACCGTGCAATTGCAGGCGGGTGCGACCTTCGACGGTAATTTTGTCCTGCCCCTGAAGACGGGCACGGCCTACATCACCGTCCGGACGTCCACCCCCGACTCGCAGCTCCCGGGCGCGACCACGCGCATCGAGCTGTCGCACGAGCCGCTACTCCCGACGATTCGCTCCATCAACGCCCTGCCCGCCTTGCGCACCGCCGCAGGCGCCCACCACTGGCGCCTCATCGGCCTCCGCTTCACCACCACCGGCGCCAGCGATGTCATCACCCTGGGAGACGGGCTGCAGCGGGATCGGACACTCGTCCCGACCGACCTCGTCCTCGATCGCATCGTGATCCGTGGTGACCCTACCAGAGGGCAGAAGCGCGGCATCGCGCTCAACAGCGCCAATACCTTCGTCCGGAACAGCTACATCGGCGGTATCCGCGTAGCAGGACAAGAGACGCAGGCGATTGCCGGCTGGAACGGGCCGGGCCCGTTCGTGATCGAGAACAACTACCTCGAGGCGGCGGGGATCGGCGTGCTGTTCGGCGGCGCCGAGCCTTCAATCGACCAGCTGGTGCCGACCGACATCGTCATCCGCCGCAATCACATCACGCGGCCGGTCGCGTGGCGCACCGGCGGCTGGGTGGTGAAGAACCTGCTCGAGCTGAAGAACGCCCGCAACGTGCAGATCGACGGCAACCTCATCGAGAACAACTGGGCCGGCGGACAGTCCGGCTTCGCGGTCGTCTTCACCGTTCGTGCACAAGGCCCGAACTCTCCGTGGACGACGGTCGAACACGTCCGCTTCGAGAACAACGTCGTCCGGCACTCGGGGTCGGGGATCAACATCCTCGGGTATGACGACACGGCGCCGAGCCAGCAGGCCCGGGACATCGTCATCCGCAACAACCTGTTCACCGACATCGATCATCGCAACTGGGGCGGGGCCGGCATCTTCGTGCAGATCGGCGACGAACCGGCCGACGTGCACATCGAGCACAACACGGTGATGCAGAGCGGCAACATCCTCTCCGTCTACGGCGGCACGGCGGCGGCGCCGCGCCGCGCGCCCGGCTTCCGCTTCGCCAGCAACATCGTCCTGCACAACACCTACGGCATCTTCGGCAACCAGGTCGGCATCGGCAACCCCGCGATCGCCACCTACCTGCCGCAGAGCGTCATCATCGGCAACGCGATGGCGGGAGGCAACGCCAGCCTCTATCCGGCCGGCAACGTGTTTCCGACCGTGGCCAGCCTGATGGCGCAGTTCCAGAATCCGGCCGCGAACGACTACCGGCTGATCAGCGGCAGCTTCCTGCGGTCGCTCGTCCAGGGCGTCACCGGCGTCGACTTCGACGAGATGCAGCGGACGATGGCCGCGCCGGCTCCCAGCCCGCGGGTGCCCACCGGGCTCCGCATCGCCGACTGAGGCGGGTGCCGCGCATCGCGCCGACTGAGACGGATATCCCAGCTCGGCTCAGGACGCCTCGTCGAGGCGGTTGTCCTTGATCTTGTAGAGCAGCGCCTTGTAGCTGATACCGAGGATCCCGGCCGCTTCCTTGCGGTTCCAGCGCGTCCGCTCGAGCATGTCGAGGATGGCGACCCGCTCGGCTTCGCGCGCCGCCGTGCGGCCGATGTCCTTGAGCGACGTCAGACGGCTGGCGCCGTCGGCCTGTGCCGCAGTGGGCTGGCACGGTTCGGGCTGCGGCCGCGCCGGCACGGTGATCTGCCGGCGCTCGATCGCCTCCGCCGCGGCCCCTTCGTCGCCGAGCACGACGACGCGCTTGACGAGGTTCTCGAGCTCGCGGACGTTGCCCGGCCAGTCATAGCTGGCGAACAGCTCGCGCGTCGCCGCCGACAGCGTGGGCACCGTGCGGCTCCGCGCCTGCGCGCTCTGCGTGCGCAGGAAGTGCTCGGTGAGCAGCGGGATGTCGTCCCGGCGCTCCCGCAGGGGCGGCAGCGTGATCTCGACCACGTTGATGCGGAAGTAGAGGTCCTCGCGGAAGAGGCCGGAGGCGACCGCGCGCTCCAGGTCGCAGTTGGTCGCGGCGACGATGCGGACATCGACCCGCACCTCGGCCAGACCGCCGAGCCGCGAGAACTCGCCATCCTGGAGCACTTGCAGCAGCTTGGCCTGCAGCGACAGGCTCATCTCGCCGATCTCGTCGAGGAAGATCGTGCCTTCGTCAGCCGCCTCGAACTTGCCGGGCTTGGCCTGAAACGCGCCGGTAAAGGCGCCGCGCTCGAAACCGAACAGCTCCGATTCCAGCAGGTCCGCCGGCAGCGCGGCGCAGTTGACCTTGACGAACGGCTTGTCGCGCCGCATCGAGTGCCAGCGCAGCCCGCGCGCGACCAGCTCCTTGCCGGTGCCGGTCTCGCCCCGCACCAGGACGGTGGCGTCCGAATCGGCGACCCGCTCGATCAGCCGGCGCACCGCCGCCATCTTCTCGCTGGTCCCGAGCAGCAGCGCGTCGAGCGACTGCATGCGGGCGTCGCCCGCGCCGGCCGGCAGCGGCGGGCGGTGCCTCAAGGCTGCCGCCAGCGCCGCTTCCAGCTCGCGGCCGTCGAACGGCCGACCGATCAGGATCGCCGAGGGCGCGTTCTGTTCGAGCGTCGGGAACCACTGCCGATCGCAGATCACCACGATCGGCACGTGCCGATCGATTTCGCGCAACGTCGACAGCACGTCGATCGCGGCGCGGCCGGCAACGTTCAGGATCACGGCGCCGGGCCGGCTGTTCTCGAAGCGACGGACGGCCTCGTCGGGGCCGACCGAAAGCGCACGATGTCCCCGCCCGGCGAGAAAGCCGCTGAGGACGTTGCGTGTGGCGATCTCGCTCTCGACCACCAGGATGTGTTCGGGTCGCTTGTCGTACGCGGGCCGCATGCTTGCCATGATTCTCGAGCTATGCCTCGACGCTGAGCACCAGCCCAACGCCAGCAAGCGGGATGCCACGCGGCCTGCGCCACGGCCACGGCCCGCGATTGGCCGTAAGTCACCAACCGCACACGGACCAGCGTAGAGAATCGCTACACAACGCTCCGCGACCGTGCACGATCGGCCCGCCGAGTCCGCGCCATCTCGGCGGGAGTAGGTCATCGTCGGGTGTTTTCTGGAAATGCTCCGCCGTCTCCGGCGCGGCTGTCGTCCGAAGCGACGCAGGTGGCCCATTCCAGCCGTGGCATGCGGCTTGTAGCGAGGTGGCACAACTGGATCTGAACTCGCCATGACCAAAGATAAGTCCGCGAAAGCGTCCGAGAAGTCCTATACCCTGGTGATCGTCGTGTCGTTCGTGATCGCCGTGCTGATGCCGTTCGCTCGCGCGCTGTCGACCGGGGACACCGACGTCGCCGCCGCCTACGCCACCGTCGCTCCCGCTCACGTCTCCGGCGCGCCCGCGCTCCATCGCGGCAACGGCTCGGACGAGGTGTCACTGCTCGTCGTCGGCGTGTTCCTGCTGGGCCTCGGTTCCGTCCTGCGCAGGGTGGCGTGACGAGCGAGGCGCAGCCGGCCCCTTCGCTCACCAGCCAGGCCGTCTGGCTGATGACGGCGAAGACCGTCAGCTTCGCCTTTGCCATCGCGCTGCCGCTGCTGCTGGTGCGGCGCCTGTCGCAGCAGGAGCTCGGCCTCTACAAGCAGGTGTTCTTCGTCGTCACGACCGCGATGAACCTGCTGCCGCTCGGCTTCGCGATGAGCGCGTTCTACTTCCTGCCGCGCGAACGGGAGCGGCAGCCCGCGGTCATCGCCAACATCCTCGTGTTCCTCGCGACCGCCGGCGGGCTCGCGGCGGTCCTGTTCCTGGTCTGGCCGGGCTTCGTCGTGTGGCTGTTCGGCACGCCCGAGCTCGGCGGCCTGTCGCGGCTCCTCGGCGTCGTCGTGCTGCTCTGGACGATCGGCTCCTTCCTCGAGCTGATCACGGTCGCGGTCCAGGACGTGCGTGCCTCGACCGTGTTCATCGTGCTGGCGCAGTTCAGCAAGACAGCTCTGCTGATGGGCGCCGCCACCCTGTTCGCCACCGTCGAGTCGCTCCTCGTCGCCGGCCTCTTGCAGGGCGTCGTGCAGGTCACCGTGATGACCTTCTACCTGCGCCGCCGCTTCCCCGGTTTCTGGCGGGCCTTCAATTTTCCCCTGCTGCGCCGCCAGGGGGCGTACGCGGTGCCACTCGGGCTGTCGTCGCTCGTCATCCAGCTCCAGGACACCCTGCACCACCTGTTCGTCGGCCACGCGTTCGGACCGGCCGGCTACGCCATCTATTCGGTCGGCGTGACGCAGCTGCCGTTGGTGGGGATCCTCCGCGAATCGGCCGGCGCCGTGATGCTGCCGCGCATCAACGAGCTCGAGAGTGAGAACGGGCGGGGCCAGATTCTCGATCTGGTCGCGCGGGCGGCGCGCAAGCTGGCGCTGGTCTACTTCCCGTTGTCGGCCTTCCTCCTGGTCGCCGGCCACGAGGTCGTGATCCTGTTGTTCACACGGCAGTACGAGGCGAGCTGGCCGATCTTCGCCATCGCCGTGATGGTCCTGCCGATGAACGCGATCGTCCTCGATCCGGTGACCCGGGCGCACAGCGAGCGCTTCTTCTTCCTGCGGCTTCGGCTCGTGGTGCTCGCGGTGCTGACGACGGTCCTGGCGCTCTATGCCTCCGAGCTCGGGCTCGTCGGGGTCATGGGCGCGGTGTTCACGGCCGTCTCGGGCATCTGGCTGATCGGTGTGTGGCGGATGGCGCGGCTGCTCCAGGTCGGGTGGAGCGAGCTGCGCGCGTTTCGACCGGTCGGCTGGATTGCCGCCTCGACGATCGCGGCGGCGGCGGTCGCTTTCATCGTCCGCGCTCTGGTGGTCGGCGCTCCCGGGCCGGCGCGGCCAGACTGGCAGGTGATCGCGCTGTGCGCGGCGGCCTTCGGCGCGGTTTATGCGGCGGGACTGAAACTGTTCGGCGTCCTTGCCACCGAGGAGCTGCGGGCGCTCTGGCAGGACCTGCGCCGCGTGTCCAGCGGCGCTGGCGCCATCCTCCTCGCACTGCGGCGGCGCCCGCGTCCGCAGGCGCCATCCGATCCATCGGCGCCCGCCCCGATCGATCTGGTGGCGAGGTAGCGAGGCAATCTATCCGTGTGTCTGCGCTCCCCGGCGCCAGCGCTGCAGCACGACGGCAATCGAGGGCGCCACGGCCAGCAGGCGCAGGGTCGCCGCCAGCTTGAGGCTGGGCAACGCCCGTGCGGCCCGCGCCAGCTCGTCGCGTGCCCCGGCGGCGTCACCAGCCGCGAGGAGTCGATGCCCTTCAGCCAGGGCGATCTCAGCTTCGCAGCGGCGATCCGCGGCTTCGGCGAGCCGCCGGACCTCGTCGTCGACCGGCGTCGAGGCGACGAAGCGCTGCCGCACCGCGACTTGCGCCCGCAGCATCGCCGTCGCCCCCGCCGACTGACTCGCCGGGTGCAGCCGGCGCCGGCCGAGGACCTCGCGGTTGTAGAGCAGCCGGCCGCGTGTCACCAGCTTCAGCCACAGATCGAAGTCCTCGCAACGGGTCAGCGTCTCGTCGAACCCCCCGGCGTCGACGACGGCTCGACGGCGCGCCACGGTCGTCGACGTGAAGACGACGCAGCGTCCGGTCAGCAGCGCGGCCACGTCGCACTCGCCCGAGGGCGGTTCGCTCGTCATCAGCGTCGGAGCGGAATCGCCGCCGGTGCCGAACGGCTGCGAGTCGGCCCACACGAGCACCGCGTCGGCGTTGCCGGCGAGGATCGCCCCCTGCGAGGCGAGGAACGTCGGCGCCCACAGATCGTCGCCGTCGAGGAAGGCGAGGACGTCGCCGCGCGCCTGCGCGATAGCGGTGTTGCGGGCCTTGGACGGTCCACCCGACGCCTGTTCGACATACCTGATGTGGTGAAGATACGGGGCCAGCGCGGCGCGCAGCCCGGCCGTGTCGGGACAGCCGTCATTGACGACCAGGATCTCGAGCGCCGGCGCCGTCTGGGCCAGCACGGAGTCGAGCGTCTCGGCGATGTAGGCCGTGACGCGGAAAGCCGGGATGATGACGCTGACGGCGAGGGGGGACGTGGACTCGGTGGACATGCGGGCACGACTCCGTCACGCCTGGAAGGCGATCTGCATCCAATCGTGCGGCGGCGGCTCGCCGGCGCCCGGGCGGCCGCCGTCGAGCGCGTCTTCGAGCCGCGCCCGGCACGCCTCGGCTCGATCGAGGTCGGCCGCCTCGACCACCGGGATGCCGCGCTGCCGCGCGAACTCGAGCAGCTTGCGGTCGTAGGCGAGGATGGCGGTCGGGGTGCCGAACGCCTCGGCGAGAACCGCGGCGTGCAGGCGCATCGCGACGACCAGCGAGGCTTCGCGGAACAGCGCGGCGACGCGCGCGATATCGATCGTCCAGGGCACGAAGTCGATCGCGTCCCGCGCCCGCATCCGGTCCGCGATGGCACGGTGCAGCGTGTCGTCGTCCTCGGTGTCGTGCTGCTGGAAGGGCAGGAAGGCGATCCGCAGGCCGCGGGCCGCCAGTGCGTCGAGCGCGGCGGCGAGCTGCTGCAGGCGCGGCTCCGGCATCGCGAAGCGCCCGAACGTGTCGGGGTTGCCGCGCAGGCAGACCAGGAGGTACGGGGCCGAACGGGCCCGATCGCCCAGGGCCCGGCACTCGTCAGGGAACAGTCGAGGCAGCGCCAGCACGATGTCGCCGGCGAAATACGTCTCGGCCGGGCCGCGCGCGGCGAGCGCCACTTCGTAGCCGCGGCGGTCGCGGACCACGACCTGGCGGGCCCGCTCGAGTACGTGTCGCAGGATGCGTCGGCCGTAGCCGGTCGTCGGCGGGCCGATGCCGGCGTTGAGCACGTACCACGGCGTGCCGAAGGCTTGGGCGACGAAGTACTTCTCGGTGGCGAAGGACAGGTGGCGCCAGCCGCGATCGTCGCGCAGGACGTCGCCGCCGCCGCCGACCAGACCGTCGAAGCCACGCAGCTGCCGCAGCAGCCGGATGGCGGCGCCGCGGCCCCATGCGTCGTACCATGCCCACTGCCCGAGCAGCGGGACGTTGCGCAACGCGGGCAGCGCGCTGGTGCGCTCGCATTCCTCTGGCCGTTCCGAGAGCACGGTGACCTGCGGATGTACTGGATCCATCCAGCGGACGAGGCAGCGCAGCATGAGCTCGTCGCCAAGATTGCGCACGCCGTAAAAGCCTGCCAACAATAGGCGAGGGGAAGAGGACGGTGCAGACACTGGAATCGTCATCAGGGATCGGCGCGCCGGCCGGGAGGCCTGCACGCGACAGCTACGCAGCAAAGTCCGGGCCGGCTCGGCCTGCAGCGATTGGCAGGCCCTTGGATGGGTGAGGCACCGCGGCGCTGGCAGCTCGACGTCCCATTTGCCCTGATCCAGCAAATCCGGCTGGTGCACGCCCTGGCCGAGTCGGGGTTCGAGATCGCGGTCCCGGCCGACCAGCTCGACAAATTCAGCATCCTCCGCGAGCGGTTCGGCCTCCGTCTGGCGACCGCCCGGCCCGGCGACCCGTCGCTCGCGTCGTTCATCACCATCGACCACGAGACGCCGTCCACCGCCCTGGGCGCCATCGTCCGACCGCTGATCTTCCCGCGTGCGGTCGTCGAGCACTGCCGCACCTTGTGGCCGGCAGCGCGGGCCCACCGCTACTCGTTCGCCGGGTTGGTCACCGAGAGCCGCCGCGCCCTTCTCGAAGGCTGGATCGACGGCCGTTCCCCCGCTGCGCCGGTGGCATCGGGCCGGACCAACCTGGGCGGTTTCGTCCGCCGCCAGTGGATCCGCTGGCGGGGCTCGGATCGCCCGCGCCACATCGGCGATGTCACCGTGTGGTCGTCGGAGCGCGGCCGTCGCTTTCCGACCAAGGCGTGGGACGAGGAGTACTTCCAGATGCTCGCCGACTCGGAGTTCGTCCTCTGTCCGAGCGGCGACTACGTCTGGTCGTATCGCTTCTTCGAGGCCTGCCTGTGCGGCGCCATCCCGATCGTCGAGCAGGCCTCGCCGGTGTACGACGCCTTCCGCTATCGCCTCATGACCGATCCCCGCGACGACCGGCCGTGGTCGGCCGCCGACGCCGAGCACAACTTCCGCTCGTGCGCCGAGCGGATCGTCGTGCCGATCCCCGAGCTCGATCGCGAGCTCGCCCGCCTCGCGGCGCTGCCGACGTCGGTCAGCGCGGCGCCAGCACGCAGCGCACCGCCGCAGTCGTGAACTCGCGCGTCAGGCGGTTGGCGATCAGCCGCAGCGGGCGGATGGGGAGCAGCTCGAAGCTGGCGAATCGCAGCGGGCTCGCCTCGACCAGGCGGATGAAGCGGCGGATCGTCATCTTGTTCAGGCCGCTCTCGGCGATGGTGGTGGCGCCGTCCTTCTTGTGCATCGACCGCCACCGCACCAGCGCCCGCTCCGAGAACAGCAGGTGCGAGAACGGGAAGACCGAGTAGATGTGGCCGCCGAGCGGGTGATACCAGGTCGGCCCGAATGCCACGAGCACCTGGCCGCCCGGGCGCAGCAGGCTGCGCATGTGGGTCAGCACGCCGGCCGGATCGGCGAAGTGCTCGAACGAATCGAGCGAGACGATCAGGTCGACCGGCTCGCGCCATTCGCGCGCGAACGTGCAGCGATCGGCGACGCCGCGCGCCGCGGCGTGCTGCGCGCCGAGCTCGAGCCACTTCTGGCGCAGGTCGATGCCGGCGACATGGCGGGCGCCGTGCTCCGCGATCTCGACGACCTCCTCGCCGGGGCCGCAGCCGAAATCGAGGACGTCCTTGTCGCGCGTCTGATCCCAGATCCGTGGCCCGAGCAGCACTTCGAGCTTGCTGCGCCCGATGTAGGCAGTCGCGATGTCACAGCGCTCCACCGCGCCGTTGCGACTCGCCAGGTTGAGCAGGGCGATTCCCAGTGCCCCGCCGATCAAACTCATTCCTACCTCCGGGCTCTACCGTGGCGCACGGGCGCGTCCGCGCGGGCGTCCCCTCGATAGTAATGCCTCTCGCCGCCGGACCAAGCCCGAGCGGAGCACGGTTTCTGATACCGTGTCCGCCGTGAAGGGCGCACGACTGGGCGGCCTGCTCGCGCGCGCATTCATTGGCGGGGCCGCCGCGGTCATCGTCGTCGTGGCGACCGTGCTCACGTGGCCGTGGTCGGTGGTCGGGCCCTCCGCCGACGAGCGCCGCATCCAGGACCTGCAACGGCTGTCGCACGCCGTCGGCGCGTTCCGGGCCCGGCAACACGTCCTTCCCGCCTCGCTGGCGCGGCTGCCGATCGAGCCCGCCGCGCCCGTCCACGCCTTCGATCCCATCACCAACCGGCCGTACGACTACCGGCCGCTCGGCCCGCTGGCCTACGAGCTGTGCGCGCGCTTCGACGCTGCCGGCCCGGACGAGCGGCGCGATTCCTGGTGGCACGACGCCGGCCGCTACTGCTTCCCGCTCGAGACTCGCGACTCCGCCAAGCCGCCGGCGCCAGTGGCGGCGGCGCCAGTGGCACCGGCGCGGCCGCCCGAGGCCGAGCCCGAGCCCGGGCCGCAGCCCGGGGGGGCGCCGGACGCTCCCGCTACCGAGGCGCCGACCGGTCCGGCTCCGGCGCCCGCTCCCGTGCCCCCGGCCGCGGTGCCGCCGTCTTCGTCGAGCTAGTGAAACAGGACACTCGAGCGGCTACTTCGCGACCGGCGCGGGGAGCGCCGTGTTGCTCACGAATGCGATGCGCTTGCTGTCCGGCGACCACGACGGCACGTTGATCGTCCCCTGGCCCCCGAAGACGTAGGCGATCACCTTGGCGTTCGAGCCGTCGAGCGCCAGGTGGCGCAGGTAGACGTGCTTGTAGAACGGGTGGTCGGTCGACTGAATGTCTTCGCCGTAGGAGATGATCACCATCGACTTGCCGTCTGGCGCGATGTGCGGGAACCAGTTGTTGAAGCGATCGAACGTGATCTGCTGCTGGTCCGTGCCGTCCGGCTTCATCCGCCAGATCTGCATGTGCCCCGAGCGGGTCGAGTTGAAGTAGAGCCACTGACCGTCGGGCGTCAGCTCCGAGCCGTCGTCGACGCCCTCGGTCGTCGTCAGCCGGATCTCCTCGCCGCCGTCGACCGAGATCTTGTAGAGGTCCAGCTCGTTGTTGCGCTGGCCCGTGTAGAACAGCCACTTCTTGTCGAGCGACCAGCCGTGGAGGTACGACGGCGAGTTCGCGGTGACGCGCTTCGGCTCACCACCGGTCGCCGGCAGCACCCAGATCACCGAGCGGTTGCCGTCGGCCGGGTCATTGCTGCCACTGCTGATGCCCATCATCGTGCCGTCGAAGGACAGCACGTGATCGTTGTTGTTGCGGGTGACCGCGCCGGTGTTGAACTGCGCGACCGCCTTGGTCGCGAGGTCGAACGTCCACAGTTTGCCGCTGCCATTGAAGATCAGCGTCTTGCCGTCGTTGGTCCAGTTCGGCGCCTGGATCGAGATCGGCGACGTGTGCAGCACCGAGCGGTGCCCGGTCGCGATGTCCATGACCTCGAGGTTGCTGCCGATGTAGTCGCGATACGGCACCCATCCGACCTTGGGCGGCACCACGATGCGGACGTTGGTGAAGGTCGCCGTCTCCTTCACCGCCGGGTTGTGTGCGCAGGTGAAGAGGCCGACGTGCACGTCGGGGCCGAGGTCGGGGCCGTAGAACTCGGTGTGGACCATCGGTTCGCCGAACTTGGCCACGCCCATCATGTATCGGCGCCCTTCGCGCTTCAGCTCGAGGACGTCGGCGTGGGTGATCGCCGCCTTGATCGTCGCCGTCACACCGCCGGCGACATCGCGGTGCTGCAGCGAGGTCAGGCCGTCGCCGTGCCGCACGGCGTCGACGTAGGGCGAGTCGGCCTCGAGGCCCTTGCGGATGATGACGCCGATCTTGCGGTGCGGATCGGTGCCGGCGCCGACGAAGGCGACGTGCGTCCGGATCAGGAAGTCGCCGTTCATCTTCCGCCACGCGAACTGGAACTCGTCGCGCGCACCCCACATGTTGGTGCCGCCGGCCGACTGCGTGTAGGTCTGAGTGGCGGCGTCGTAGGCCGTCGAGCCCTTGATGGCCGGCGAGCCCAGATCGGCGGTGGCTTCGAAGTAGCCGATCGCCGGGCCGACGGCGGTCGGCGGCGCATTGTTCGCAGCGTTCGCGTTGGGCGCGGCCGACGCGGCCGGCGGGGTCTGTGCGGCCGGTGTCTGCGCGCCCAGCCGCGTCAGGCCGCCGATGCCGATGAGCGCCGACAGCGCGACCGCGCCGACCGTCACGAGAACACGGGCTCCGCGATTCACTTCGTCTCCGCCTTCTTCGGCTTGGTCCCGAGCGCCGCCCAGTTCACGACGTGGTACCGCGCCGGCACCGTCCCGCTGTTGCGAAGCGTGTGCGGGACCATCGAGGCGAAGAAGATCAGCGAGCCGGTCGGGGCGGGCTTCCATTCGCCGTTGATGTAGGCCTCGACGGCGCCTTCCTTGACGATGATCAGCTCTTCGTTCTTGTGGTAACATATCATTACGCTGCTCGTTCCGGGTATTTGCGAAATGTGCAAAGAACGAATTGAATCTGCTGCAATGGATGTCGCAGGTGTAAA